>CALXAN010000055.1 GCA_944386305.1 uncultured Clostridia bacterium | reverse complement strand
ACCTGCAGCGAGGCGGGGATTTCAGAAGTTTTTAGGTGTGTAGGGTTGTATATTCGGCCGATGATTCTGTGCGGGAGCATGAGGCCCATGCCGAGGGCTGTAGAGGTGCGGGTAAGTAGATGAAAGTTTGGTTTAGGCAGGGTGTTGTTTGAGTGAAATTTATCGTTATTATTATATGCAAGCTGCTTGTGGCTGCGGGCAGAATTTTCCGAAAGGGGACAAGCTTGCCGGGCGCCGTCGCGCTAAAGCTGCGGCCCGGGATTCTGTCCGAGCTGCGGCTGCCCGAATGCGTCGTGGCCGTAAGCGGTTCGAACGGGAAAACGTCCACCGTGGAGATGATTGCTTACGTTCTGAGCATGTCGGGCAGCCGCGTGATATATAACAAAGAGGGCAGCAATCAGATAGAAGGGGTTGCCACTCTGCTTCTTAAAAACTCGGATATGTTCGGGCGCGTAAAAGCGGATGCGGCCATACTGGAAAGTGATGAGAGATACGCTCGTCATACGTTTAAGTATATAAAGCCTACACATTTCGTTGTCACCAATCTTTATCGCGACCAGCTTACCCGAAACGCCCATCCGTTTTGGATATACAATATTGTAAAGGACGCGGTGGATCTTGTTCCCGACGCTGACCTTATACTGAACTGCGACGACCCTATAATAACCATGTACGGTCAGGGCAGGGATAATCTGCACTGGTTCGGTATGGATAAGAACGCATATTCCTCGCCTCACACCGATTGCGTATATAACGACTGCTTTTATTGTCCGCGCTGTAAGTCCAGGCTGACGTATTCTTATTTTCATTACGACCATTTGGGGGATTACAAATGCGGGCATTGCGGCTACGGCAGGCCGGTACCCGATTATGTCGTAGACAGGCTTGACCTGGAGAATTCCGTAATGGCCGTCAACGGCTATGATATAGACCTGGCCTTTGCAAGCAGGTACAATGTGTATAATATCTGCGCCGCGTTTTCCGTCTGCGCCGTATTGGGCTGCGACGAGCTGATGATATCGGATATCCTGAGCGATTATGTGATGAAAAACGGGCGCATAGTCAGGTTCAGGGCGGGGGACAACGAGGGGCTGCTGATAACGTCCAAGCATGAGAATTCTACTTCGTATAACCGCAGCCTCGAATATGTCGCGTCAGTGCGCGAGCCGTGCATACTGGCCGTTATCGTGGATCAAATAAGCCGAAAATACTATACGTCCGAGACAAGCTGGCTGTGGGACGTCTCATTTGAGCTTTTGGCGGGCTCAAATGTCAGGAAAGTGCTGCTGTGCGGCAGGTATGCGTATGATTTGGCGGTACGGTTCAGCGTAGGAGATTTCGGAGACATTGAAATATGTACGGTGCCGGATTTGGACGAGATGGCTCGGCAGCTGGCCGAGGCGGGGGACCTGAAAATATATGCCGTCACGTGTTTTTCAGATAAGGACAAGCTTTACGACAGAGTAGAGGTCGAATCTGCGACCGCTAAATAGGAGTCGGTATGAAACAGATAAGGATAGTACATCTTTTCCCTGAACTTTTATCGCTGTACGGCGAGTACGGCAATGTGGCCATACTCGTTAAATATTTGAGGGAAAACGGCTTTGCCGTAACTGTGGACAGGTACGAGGAAGGCCCTCTTGCGCTGGACGGCGCGGATTTTGTGTATATGGGTTCGGGGACCGAAGATAACCTTTTGGTCGCGGCGTCGAGAGCTGCGGAGCTGCATCTCCGCTCGTCCGTAGATTCTCAAACGACCTGGCTGGTCACCGGCAACGCCATGTCCGTGCTGGGCTCGGGTATAACGGCCCGCGGGCAGACTCATGCAGCGGCTTCGGTTTTTGACTACGATACGGAGTTTGATCTTGACAGGCGGTTTTCCGGCGACGTGCTGGCTTACGGAGACGAAATGCTTAAGTCCCCGCTTGTGGGATATATAAATACTTCGTCTGTATATCGAGGAGTCAGCAGTCCGCTTTTCAGGCTTGCGCTCAATCCCTCATTCGGCAATGATAAGGTATCGGACGCGGACGGCATGAGGTCGGGCAGATTCTTTGCCACTCAGCTTATCGGCCCCGTACTTGTCAAGAATCCGGAGTTTTTGGCACTGATCTACTCGTATGTCAGCGGCGCGGAGCTTCAGCCCAGTTCGGATATGGTCCGGGCGCACGATATGGCCTTGGCTGCGCTGCAGAAGCGGCTGTAGCAGCGTTTGCCGCGACGGCTGTGACTGCCGAGCGGTAATACATACGTTTACAGACTGCATTTTGGTGTTTTTTTGTTATAAATATATTGATTATACTGCTCAATAGTGGTATAATGTCATAAAATGGCGAAGTTGTGCCTATCCTGCCGTAATGGGTGAGCCGGGCGCATAAGCGGCTTTGTGAGTATAATGTTAATGTGCGGTGTATTTGCCGTTTTTATGCCGTGTTCATGACCGCCGAGCCGTATGTTTAAATTTTGTACTTTTGTCGATGGGGCAGGGCTGACTGTTAATTATTTTTTAGAGCGATGAACTCTGAGGTGTATATGAAAAAACCATACAATAAGGTTACTAAGCGTCTTACGAAGAAGGACGTTCTGACCGTTCCGAATCTGCTAAGTCTTATACGGATACTTATGATACCCGTTATTATTTGGCTGTATCTTACGGACCGCATGATAGCCGCTGTATGTGTGCTGGCGGCGTCCATGGCCACGGATTTGGTTGACGGTCGGATTGCGCGCCGATACAATATGATATCCGATTTGGGCAAGTTTTTGGACCCCCTGGCGGATAAGCTTATGCAGGCCGCGCTCATGGTATGCCTGATATCGAGATACAAGTGGCTGGCGGCACTGTTCGCGTTTTTTGTCATAAAAGAGCTGTCGATGCTTATCTTGGGTTCCGTTGTGCTTAAGCGGACCGACAAGCTCAACAGCGCCAAATGGTACGGCAAGGTGGCTACTGCGGTTGTAGACTCTACGATGCTGATCCTGTTTGTGTTTCCGTCCATTCCCGATAAGGTAGCGTACTCTTTGGCCGTTCTGTGCGGAGTGCTGCTTGCGTATGCGTTTGTAAGATATATCATGATGTTTTTCTCCATGCTCCGTGAGGGCGGCACGGATACGGACGGCAAGGATGTTTCGCGCTGAAATCCATGTTTTTTCGGTGTTTGTTAAGGCGGGGTCTGCAGACCCCGCCTTATTTATGCCTTGCAGGCAGCCTTGGTATATTTAGCCTAATTTTCCGTAAGCATTCGTATTTCTTCTTCGGATATATACGGGTGGAACACCTTATTCAGAGAAGAGGACAGCAGCTTTGCGCACTTTATTACAAGCGAATCTATATCTTTCGGCGTAACGATCAGGTTCTTTTCATACGGCGACATGGCGGCGCTGATTCTGCGGCAGTCCTCTTCTCCGATATTCTGCACAATGTCCAGCGCCAGGGTAAATGCATCCACGACCGTGGGTATGCCTATGGATATGACAGGCGTTCCTACGGAGTCCTTTGTCAGTTCCGTTCGGGCATTTCCTACGCCGGAGCCGGGCCTTATGCCCGTATTGCTTATCTGCATGGTAGAACAGAGTCTTTTCATTTGCCGTGCTGCGAGCGCGTCGATGATTATTATCGTTTTCGGAGTTATTTTTTCCGCCGCAGCTTTTACGATTTCTGCGCTCTCGATTCCCGTTTTTCCTAGTACGCCGGGGATTATCGAGGCCACGTCTCCGAGCCTGAGATTGTCGTAGAGATTTTTTGCGTACGTCTTAAGGTGCCTGGTTATGATAAGCCCGTCCGAAGTCAAGGGACCGAGTGCGTCCGACGTCAGGTCATCATTGCCGAGTCCTACTACGAGCGCCGGGCATATGTCCGCGCCGCCCATCATCTTTATTTCCTCCGCTATGACTTCTACTGCGGCTGAATATATTGCGTCTTCGCTGAACGCGCCGTCAAAGTCTACGGTCACGTATACACCTTTTTCCTTGCCGAATTTTTCCGCCGCCTCGTCTGAGGTTATATAAACGCGGTTTATTTTTATGCCGAGCTTTTCTTCGTTTTCTTCTCTGACGCCCTCAACGTCCTGTATAGACTGTTTTATCTCTACCGCAAGGTCTGTTCTTCTTGATTGCATGCGTCTGCTCCTTTTGATTTATTTGCCGCCGCGGCTTGCGCCGATACTCCGAGTTGTTTCGATTTTTTTGTCACAAATGCGCGGCGCGCTCTTTACTTTTGTTCTGCTTTGTGATAATATTATTTCATTATGGTAATTTTTTATTAGTCGGGGGTAGGGTTTTTTGGAATTTATAAAAAAATTGTGTAAGAGATATTTTATCGACGCGATGGGCGCCATGGCTCAGGGACTGTTCGCCTCGCTTCTGATAGGCACTATCATAAGCACTATAGGAGAACAGGCTCATTTGGATGTGCTGGTTACTATAGGCGGATTTGCCAAGGCGGTTTCCGGTCCGGCTATGGCCGTCGCGATCGCTCATTCGCTTAAGGCTCCCGCGCTGGTCGTCTATTGTATGGCCGCTGTGGGCTGGGCCGCCAATGACCAGGGCGGAGCGGGAGGCCCGCTGGCGGTATTCGTCATAGCTATCATAGCCACGGAGCTGGGCACTCTCGTTTCGGGCAAGACGAAGATAGATTTGCTTGTCACTCCGCTTGTGGCTATATTGTCAGGCGGATTTTTGTCCATTCTTATAGCTCCCCCGATAGGCCGCGTGGCGACTTGGATAGGGGATATAATAATGTGGGCGACCGACCTGCAGCCGCTGCTTATGGGCATATTGGTGTCGGTGGTCGTGGGTATCGTACTCACGCTGCCGATAAGCAGCGCCGCGATATGCGCGGCACTGTCTCTTACCGGACTTGCGGGAGGCGCGGCCGTGGCAGGCTGCTGCGCGCAGATGATAGGCTTTGCCGTCACCAGCTACAGAGAAAACAAGGTCGGCGGCCTCGTATCCCAGGGCCTGGGCACAAGCATGCTGCAGATGGGCAACATTATACGCAATCCCCGTATATGGATCGCCCCCACGTTGGCCTCCGCCATAACAGGGCCGATAGCCACATGTTTGTTCAAGCTTGAGATGAACGGTCCCCCGATCGCATCGGGTATGGGTACCTGCGGTCTTGTAGGCCCCATAGGCGTTTATACCGGATGGGTCAACGACGTAGCCGCCGGCGTGAAGCCCGCTGTCACGCCTATGGACTGGATAGGCCTTGTTCTAGTATGCTTTGTGCTGCCTGCGGTACTGTCTTTGGCCATAGACGCGGGTGTGCGCAAGCTGGGCTGGGTCAAGCTTGGGGACATGAAGCTGAACTGACGTATATGATTCGCAATTGAGCTGCATGCGGTTTTTTGTATCAAGAGCTCGCCTTACTTAGTATGGATTGAAAGTGAGTATTAAAATAAAAAAACTGTGGTGTTATAAGGGTGGAGTTTAATATTTTGGATGGTGATTTCTGTGCTGTCGGTATATGAACGTGAGTATCATGTGGGTTACGGGCAGGTCGATCAGAACCTGAGACTGTCGCTGATGTCTGCAGTGAGCTGGCATTAGGATATAGGTACTGATTATTTTATACATATTAATAGCGATAATGTGACTCTTAAGAATCGCTACAACGCCGTTTGGGTCGTGGCGAAAACTAAAATCAGGTTTTCGAAATATCCAGTATGGACTGAGCCTATATATGCAAGAACATATACAGTTAGTGTCAGGCCTATCAGGGTAGATTCCGAAACGACGTTCATAAACGGCAGCGGTGAGGAACTGTTTACCGTAAAACAACAGTCGTGCCCTATAGATTTGCAGACCAGGAAGATCCGCAAACTCGACACCGTCAATTATCCGTCCGACATGCCTTTGACCGCAAGCGTTATAGATGAGCCGTTCGTCAAACTGAACGGGGTCTTTTCCGAAGCCGACCTTGCGTACGAGCAGAGAGTATTCGTTACGGATATAGATTACAGCCGGCACACCAATAATGTCATGTATATCAGATTTATACTGAACGCTCTGTCCTCAGAGTTTACGGACCGCAATATGATAACCGATTTTGAGATCCATTATATCAACGAGAGCTGCGAGGGGCAGACGCTGAAGATATATAAAAAGCAGAATGACGGCGCGCTTGAGTTTCTCATAACGGAGGGGCAGCGGGATATTGTCAGGGCGGCCATGAAATACCGACCCTTACAATAATCGTTCTATCACTTAATCGGCAGCGGGCGTGTCGTTCGTTCGGCGTCATTAAATTGCCGAGGTTTTCAGATTTAGTATCGTATCGGTCTTTTTGAGTTATTTGCGTATTTATACTCATAGCCGGCGAGGGCCGTGAGCGTAAACCGGAAAATATATTAATAATTTTTGCATATAATGGCGGAAAAGCTATTGCAAAAATATCGAATATCTGTTATAATATCAAAGATGCGTAAGTACTACGGAGGAGGTGTAGAGAGTGCCGAACATAAAATCTGCCAAGAAGAGAGTACGGGTCACCAAGACCAAGCATATGCAGAATAAGATATTTAAGTCTGCTATGAGAACAAGCCTTAAGAATCTTAAGGCCGGCATAGCCGCAAAAGACGCCGCTTCGCTGAGTCTTGCGTACAAAATGCTTGATAAAGCCGTTGCAAAGGGCGTTATGCATAAGAATGCCGCCGCTAACAAGAAGTCTAAGCTTGCGGCTGCATTTAACGCCTGATTTAGAACCAAGTAGCTGATTTAGATCCAGCAAGTAGATGTATCCCCGCGCCGAATATTGGCGCGGGGATATTTATATGTTCCGTCATGTCTTACTCAGCCTCATTATGCGGCGTATTTGCGTAAATTGCCTTAGGCTTTATCTTTATGCGGTTTAATGTTTGTTTAGGTTCTATGCCTGTTGACAGGAGTATGCTGTTATTCGACGGTATTTGAGGTTTTGCTATTGAATTAATGCGGAAGTAATGATATAATATTGTCGGAAAACGTGTTGTGAATAAAGGCGGGAGTACTTTTGCTATGTGCTGAAGATATCTAGGCGTGTATAGAGGAGAGAATTTAAAGCAGACTAATATAGTACAGATTGTTTTATTTCGGCAGAAAAACGCTCCCGGTTCTGCGCCGTGAGGGAATAAGAGGATTTTATTATGTATTCTGAGGATAAGCGCAAGCGTGAGCCGCGGCTCTCGGACGACGCGGAAACAGGGCGTATGCCGCAGGACCGTCCTGAGGACTTGGAGGCTAAAGAATTATTCGCATACATGGACAGCGAGGACAGTATAGCCTCGGTATGAGGCTGAGGAGGGAGAGATATGGTAAATTTCGGCAATGATTGGGACGAAGTGCTGAAGGGTGAGTTTGATAAAAAGTATTATCAGGATCTGAGGCAGTTTCTGAAGCAGGAGTATTCTTCTCACCGTATATATCCGCCCATGCACGATATATTCAACGCTCAGCGCGCAACGCCGTACTCCAACGTCAAAGCCGTTATTCTCGGCCAGGACCCGTATCACGGGCCGGGGCAGGCTCACGGTATGTGTTTTTCTGTAAAGAGGGGAGTCAAGCCCCCTCCGTCACTGGTAAATATTTTTAAGGAGCTGTACGACGATCTCGGTATAGACCCGCCTCCGCACGGCGAACTTACAGGCTGGGCGAAGAGCGGTGTGCTGCTGCTAAATACCGTGCTTACCGTCCGTGAGGGGTCGCCCAACAGCCATAAGGACCGCGGCTGGGAGATATATACGGACAGGGTCATCGAGCTGGTCAATCAGAAGGATACTCCGGTTGTCTTTTTGCTGTGGGGCGCCAACGCCAGGTCAAAGGCCCGTATGATAACCAATCCTAAGCATCTTATACTTACCGCTGCGCACCCCAGCCCTTTTTCCGCCAATAACGGCTGGTTCGGCTGTCGGCATTTTTCAAAGACAAACGATTTTTTGGTACATAACGGTATAGAACCTATAGACTGGGATCTTAACGATAAATAGCTGTACGGCGAGGGCAATTGCCCTCGCCGTATTTTTATGAGATTCAGCGCGCATATTCATGCTTAATTATTCGGAATTCTTTAGGACATGTCGACCATGTTTACTGCGCCTGACGAATCGCTATCTCAACATCCGCCCACAGCTGGCGTCCTATCCGTTGTCCGTCTGTATAGTCTGTGGAGCCCAGGAGCGTATCCGCCCTATCCATGCAGCAGATGCCGGGGTAATTCGGGTCACGGGGGTCTTCTTTGCCGTCTTTGATCACATGGCACTCATCTGTGGGAATGGTTTGGAACGGCCACTTCATCGTTATTTCATATTCTTCGTCGTATTCCACCCCGGCTTTGAGTATAAACGGCTGCTCGGAAAGAGTTTCTGCCAGTTCGGTCAGCGAACCGCTGAATTGAAACTGCGTTTTTCCTTTGAGCTGCTTTACCGTAAATACGATCGGATAATAGTCGCCGCTCAGCGTAAAGGTCCCATTGGGTGAACCTGAGGAGTAGTCGGGATATTCGCCGCTGAGCATATATGTGTCTGCAAATCCGCCGAAGCCGTGTTCGAACTCGTGTCCCTTGTAGGTTTCGTTTTCGCCGCATTTTTCTGAGAAGTCGAAAGTCAGGGCCATGTCCTTGTCAGAGCTGCCGCTGATTTTAAAAACGTATTTGCACCCCTCATAGTATAAATCGCTGGGATAATACGCCTTTAGCGCCCCGAATTGCAGCAGCGTCGAATCTTCGGTTCGGAACGTCTCAACGATGAATTTGGGATTTTCCGGATTTGTCTGCTGAGTGTATTCCGCGGATATTTCGAGCGTGCTGTCGGCAGGCTGTGTCTGTTCATATGCATCCTGCGGGGAGTCGAAAGGTTCTTTCTGTATCGCGTAGGCGCGGAATGTCAGCGTGAGGCCTTCTTTGAGGCTGCCGTCCGCGTCTGTCATGTCGCCGTTGCCTATCGACGGGTCGTAGTATACCGTATCGTTTTTTATGACGGGAAATTCTTTGACGTCACCCGCTTCTGCCAGCCGATAATATACTCCGTTATATCCGTCCAGTTCCAGCCACCCGTCGTCTATGTCGTATTTTACCACCCCTTCCGTAGCGTCGTCTACGACGACAAATACGTATGCATCGATGGTATTGCTGAGCGTGACTCGAGGATCCTTTTTCTGCGAAGTTCCGGGGATAATGTTATAATATTCTCCCGTGGATTCGGTCAGCTCGACGGTTACTTTGTTTGTCTTAAACTCATTGCGCACATCTTCTGTCTCGTCTTTGAGGTATGCCCAAGTCCCTGCCGTTAAGGTGAGTGTTGCCGCAATTGCGATAAGGGAAGCTCGCATTGCAGTTTTTCTTTTAAGCCTCATTTTTCTTCCTCCGTATTATTTTTTCGCGGCGGACGAATGCCTGACGTTATATCGCGTGGCCGTGCCTTTGGCCTCGGGTTGCGAATATTTCACATACAGCGCGCTGATGTTCGGCCGATTGCGCGGATCCAAAACGTAGACCTTTTGACAAATGTTTTTCGACGGATTCAATAACGTAGATCTTTTTACAAATGAGGCTTTATGTGCCGATTATTTGTATTTCTGCCTTGACTTATTTGATTTTATATGGTTTAATAATAAAAAAGCAGCGGTGTCAAAAGGTCTACTTTTTGATACCGCTGCTTTGGTTTGATGCATATAAAATTTTTATTTTTCTGTAGAATGTAGATCTGCTCATGCCGCACTGCGACAGTGCGTCTGAAATGTGTATTTCTTTTTTTTCCATAGGTCGGCTATTTGTTTGAAGTTTGACGGCATGCAGGTCCGCGGTCTGCCGAACCTGACGCCCCTGGCCTTAGCTGCGGCTATGCCCTGGGCCTGGCGCTTCTTTATGTTGTCGCGTTCCGTCTGAGCGGCGAAAGATAATATTTGAAGCACCAGGTCGGATATAAATGTTCCCATAAGATCCCTGCCCGTTCTTGTATCCAGCAGGGGCATATCCAGCACGCATATATCCGCGCCTATATCCTTGGTCAGTATTTTCCACTGCTGCTGTATCTGCTCATAGTTGCGCCCGAGGCGGTCTATGCTCATAATGTACAGCAGATCGCCGCTTTTGAGCTTTTGGACCATTTGTTTATACTGCGGGCGTTCAAAGTCCTTGCCCGACTGTACGTCTGTATATATGTTGTCTGCAGGTACGTTGTTGCTGCGCATGGCCGCTGTTTGTCTGTCCTGATTTTGGTCTGAGCTGGATATACGCACGTATCCGTATATGTTCATCTGTTCGCCTCCGCGGTAATATATTTGTAGCTTATTTTTTCGGGTCGGGCATCTCAAATGATGCATCGACAAGTTTCATTATATCCTTGTCGCGCAGCGTATCGTCAAGCACTGCGGTGAGCCATATCTTTTTGTCCATATAATAGGCTTCGTAGTAGCCTTTGCGCTTTATGAGTCTGCCGATTGTTTCGGTGTCGGCCTTAACGTCTATGATCTCCGTTCTTCCTTTGCCGAGTCCGAGCTTATATCTGTCTATGTCCATTATCAGCGCATACCATCTTTGATCTTCCTTGTGCGTAAACACCGCGTATCCAGGGAAGTTTTTCCAAAGAAACTGCGGTATGTCCGCGTATTTGTCATATATCAGCTCCGCAATCCTGTTTGCTTGGGCTGATATGAACGGGGCGGGTTCAAAGCATTTAAACCTTATTTCCTTCAGCATCCGCTTGTAGCTGTCCCTGACGCTGTTTACAAACGGTTCGTTTTGTGCATCTGCCCGCAGATCCGTATATTCTTCCGAAGTCTGCGCGTCGCAGACTGTTCCTGATATTCTTCCGTCTTTGCATACGGATATGTCGGCCCTGAATTTGCCGTCCATAAATGTCTTTGACAGTGTGCATGCGTCTGCGCTGCGCGTGAATCCGTATTTTTCCAGCTTATCAAAATTTGCGCGAGAGCGCTGAAATATTTCTTTTTCGATATCCATATCAATCACGTCCTTTCGTTATATTTGAGATAAAACGGTTTGCTCGTCGGCAAGCGCGGATAATTTCTTGGCGCAGGGGTAATAGGGAACGGTTTCTCCTCGAGGTGAAACAACATGATTTAAGCAGCCGGAAAATAAAGCCGAGTACGCCGAGATCCATATATTATGCTTGAAATACGCTTAAGATCTTCAGCCTGTTTCTTTAAGGAAACTGATGTGCTTTCATTTTTACGGTATGTCTAAGATATTTCAGTCTGCTTTTTTTGTACATATGGATTTTCTGCTGCGTACAGGCGAAGCTTATGCCGAAAATTCAACGCGGGCGGAAAACGCCATGTCAAGTACGCCTGTAGACAGCTTAAACTGTCAGGAGATGAACACGATATGTCGAAAAACGTCTCTTTTTGTTCTTAAAGTAATGAGATATTTCAATCCATAAATACATTTTGAGTAGTCAGTTTTAAGCATGTCGATTTTTAGTAGCGTAAAATTGCAGGTACAACGTATGCCTGAATTTTGGCGGCGGCCGCAGGGTTCGCCTGCTTATGCAGCAGCAACGGCGGCGAAAAATTTCGCCGCCGTTGCTGTTATACTTTGTCCCGATGCTCGCTCTTGACTGTAACTTTCCATGCATCGGTATACTGTTTATGCAGAAAATATTTGTTTATGCTTCAGCTGCGGCCAGCTCTTCTTCTATATGTTCTATCTGCGATCGGAGGTATGATATGTATTCGGTGAGCGTCAGGTCGCGCTGCATTATATATTGGGCGGCCTGTACTCCGACGTATCTGAAATGCCAAGGCTTGGCCTTATAGCCCGTGGCTATTTTGGATTCTTCCGTATACGGCATTATGAATCCGTAGTCTGCGCAGTGTTCGAGGGCAAATTTGTAGAACTCGCTGTTATATACTTCCGCAGCGTTTGTGGACGCGTCCTGGCTCATATCTACCGCCAGGCCGGTCTGATGTTCGCTGTATCCCGGTTCTTCGACTGATTCGTCCACTCGTTTCAGAATGTCTTCCTGGTCGGTGTAGCCGGACGCCTTGGTTTTGTCTATCTCATCTTGGTAGATCAGGCTTTGGTTTTCCTGCGTCCTGTATCCGTCGAATACCGTTACGGATATTCCCTCCGCTTCAGCCGCTTCTATAAATTCGCGGAGTGCGGCGGCGGCCTGTGGCTGCAGTTGTATGCCGTATATCTGCGTGAGGCTTACGCTGTAATTCTGAGGAATAGGATTTGATTTTGTCACGTTTATCATGTACGGACTCTCGAGTATCGAGGTGTATTCCTGCAGCTGTTCCTCCAAAGAGCTGTTTTTGGAAACTGATATGGTCGGGTTGTTTTGCTCTGTGTCGTTTTCCGCTTTTAGTTTATCTATTATTCCGTATTTGCCGAATAGGAATATCGAACAGAATATCCCCACGGTGAGTATTATAGCGGCGGAAAGGGACAGCGCATATATATGTTTAGATAATTTATGTCGTATCCTTGTCATTTTATACCTCTTGGGCGATATGTTATGCCCGGCTGCGGCGCATATTCGGCTTTGCCCCGATTCTGCACGGGGTTCAGCCATTGTTCTATGCGTATGAATTCTCTTAATGCTTATTGTTAAAATAATAGTATCATAAGCGCGCCGGTTTGTCAATGCGGACTAAAAAAATGTTGAAAAATTGTAATGTTTGTGTTATACTGTGTATAATCTGTATGAGCCCGTACGGTTATTTTTTTGCTTGAGCACAGCGCGATGTTTTCGGACAAGCGGTTTGCTGTGTCTGCGTAATGCGTTTGAAAGGAAAGATTTGATATGATGAACCTTATCAGGAGGGCTAAGTGGTCATATATAGGCCTGTCCATAGTTATTGCAGTCATGGGTATATGCTGCATAGCCTTTCCCTCGCACGTGTCGTCGTTTCTCGGCTGGATAATAGGCCTGGCTTCCATAGTTTTGGGAGTGATAAGGCTGATATCGTATTTTTCGTATAACAAGCAGGGGATTGGTTTCGATTTCTCTTTGGGAGTAATTTTTATATGCGTCGGCATATTCTTCCTTACGTGCTGGAACCTCATACTTAGCGCTTTGGCCGTTGTGGCGGGCGTTATACTTGTGTTCGACAGTATTTTGAAGATACAGTCGGCTATAGATTGTCTGCGTATCAAGTACAAACAGTGGTGGGTAGGATTCGTTATCGCGCTTGTCGTCGCCGCAGGCGGCATAGTGCTGATATGCAACCCGTTCGGCTCGGTCGAGGTCATGTTCAGGGTGCTGGGAGCGGTGCTTATACTCGACGCGGTGCAGAATCTTTATTCGGTCATAAACGCTTCGGTATTTTACCGTCGGATTGCGCGGGATAGGGATGACGTGGAAGTCGAGTGCATAGACGTCAAGTAAGGTCTGCGCCGTTGTAATGTATACGATCCGGCAGGGCGTGAGATTTGCGTTTAGTTTCAGAATAATATTATGTTTTAGGCATACAGAACAGCGCAGGCGGACGAATATGTCCGCCTGCGCTGTTCTGTTATGTATTTAAGCTATTATAATAGCTTGTTATGCAGCTTACTGTATCTCGGTACGGCCTTCAAAAGCCTATCTTTTTACGTTCCTTTGTCTTTTCGTCATTTTTGGCCGAAGCATGCGTATTACGCATATATTTGCGTCTTATATATGAGTATGCGGCCGTCATTATCGACTTATCCTTATCGTGCGTTATCCTGTCCCTTGCCTTTTCAAGCTCCACCCACTCCAGGGTCTTGACCTCTTCGGGCTGCGGCGTAGGGTCTCCGGTTTGACTGTGGCCGACAAAAAACACTACCGATTTGAGTGTATTTTTGGCAGGCATATATGTTATCGTGCGCTTGAACTTTTCGTCAAGTACGACGTCGAGCCCCGTCTCTTCCTTTATCTCTCGTATAGCCGTCTGCCGTTCGTTTTCGCCCTTTTCCATATGCCCTTTGGGGAACGACCAGTTGCCCGACCAGTGCTGTATAAGAAGGATTTTTATACCTTTTTCCGTCTGCCGCATAACTACCGCGCCGCAGGATCTTTCTCGTTTCAATGTCTTGTCCTTTCATTCTCTATGGCTTTGATATATTCGCCCAAGCCCTGCTCGAAGTTTACTCCGTATCTCACGTCGCGGCCCTCGTCCTTCGTGCGCTCTATGCTGTGCGCCGTATAGTGGACCGCTATTGATATGGCCTCGTCCGCCTTTATGCCATTCATCATTGCGCCCAGCAGCGCGCTTGCAAATACGTCGCCTGTCCCGTAATAAAAGCCGTCTACTTTTTCGGAAAAAGAATATCCGATTTTTTTGGCCGAGGCGTCGTACGAGGCCGCTCCGAGCTTCTTTTCGTCGTAATATACGCCTGTGAGTATCACTCTGTTTGGGCCCAGGCCGCTGAGCGAGAGCAGTATCTCGTCTATCTTAGCAGGGTCATACGGCCCCTCGGAGTAAGGCATACCCAGCAGGAACATCGCCTCGGTCATATTGGGCACTATTATATCCGCTTTGCGTATCAGCGTCTTGATGCCGTCAGGGAAATTTTTGTCAATAGTCTTGTAAAGCCTGCCGTTGTCTGCCATGGCCGGATCTACAAATACGAGCGTGTCGGGGCCTTTGAACATGTCTATTATATCGCACACTATGCGTATCTGCCTGTACGAGCCCAAAAAACCCGTGTATATCGCGTCCGCAGTCAATCCCAGCGACGCCCAGTGTCTTGCGATCAGGGGCATGTCGTCTGTCAGATCTGTGTATGTGTAGCCGCTGAACTCTCCCGTATGCGTGGAAAGTACCGCGGTGGGTATCACGCTCGTCTCTATGCCCGCCGCCGATAATATGGGCAGCGCTACCGTAAGCGAGCATCTGCCCGTGCAGGATATGTCATGTATAGCTATTGCTCGTTTCTGTCTCATACGTTGACTCCCGATATTATTGTCGCTCCGCCCAGCAGCATGTCTGCTGTGTACATCACCACTGCCTGTCCAGGCGCTATGGCCCGGTGCGGAGCGTCGAACACTACTCTTATCCGCCCGTCCGCTTCCGGATATACCGTCGCGGGCGATTCTGCTCGGGTATGGCGGGTCTTTGCCCCGACTTTCATGGGCCTGTCAAGCCGCTCTATAGCCGTAAAGCATGCATCTTCCGCGATCAGTTCCGAGCTGTACAGCCTGTCGTCGGGCACGAGCGTAACGGTGTTTGTCGCCCTGTCTTTATCTGCTACGTACATGGGGGCGCCGAGGGCTATACCAAGCCCTTTTCTTTGGCCTATAGTGTAGTTTATCAGACCTTTGTGCTCGCCTACGGTTCTGCCGTTGCAGTCGACGAACCGTCCCGGCGGGGATTCATATGCGTACTCGTCCCTGATAAAAGACGCATAGTCGCGTCCGCGTATAAAGCATATATCCTGGCTGTCGGGCTTGTCCCTGTTTTTCAGCCCGCGCTCACGGGCATATGAACGTATCTGCTCTTTTGTCAATTCTCCTAAGGGCAGTACAAGTCTTGACAGTTCATATTGCGACAGTCTGTAGAGAAAATATGTTTGGTCCTTTGCCTGATCGGCAGCCTTTTTGAGCGTATATCTGCCTATTGCCGTATATGCCGCAATCGAGGCGTAATGCCCCGTGGCTACGCGGTCGCAGCCGTTTTCTTCGGCCAGTTTGAATAATTCGGGGAACTTTACTCTGTCATTGCATGCTATGCATGGGTTGGGCGTCTTTCCCTGCGAGTATTCGAGCGCGAATCTGTCCATGACGTTTTTTCTGAACGTCTGCGAGCAATCCGCGACAATGTGCTTTATCCCGAGACTGTCGGCTATCTGCGCGGCGTATTCGCATTCCCTGTCGTTATCTGTGCCGAGCATGCGCAGCGTAGCGCCTGTCACTTCGTATCCTCGCTCTTTAAGCAGCAGCGCGGTCACTGTGCTGTCTATGCCGCCGCTCATCCCGACGATTATCCTGTTGTTCATATCTGACCTCGATCTGTATCCGAACTGTTTCTGCGGCTCGATGTCCGAGTCATAAATACCGGGCGCGCGGCCGTTGTGTGGAGCGGACCGCCGCCCGTTTGACAAGACGAGTGTGATACCGAACTTGGATTTTCGGCCGCAGGCCGATATGGCCGCTTTCGTTTACTGCTATGTCGGCGCGGAGATTATGAGTTCGCAGATGTCTGACGCTCTATCCCAATTAAGTATATATCAGACCGCGTCTTTTGTCAAGCGCGGGCGCATTGAAATAAGAGCGCAGCGAACGTATATTCGCTTGCAGCTTTAATCTGTCAGGAGAGATAAGACGGTAGGGGCCGTGTGACGCTGTACGAGCGCATGCAAATCAAACAGGGGCGGCTGTATAAGCCGCCCCGTTATGTCTTTTATTAGGAATTTATTTACATTTCTGCACTGTTCTCATGGCCGTTTCGGCCCTGAGCCTGACAGGACGCCCGTGTGCGCGACTTGTTCAGCCCGCGCCCGGATAATCGTGCTGAATGAACATCGGCTGTATTTGTCTGCGTTGAAGGGCGGCTTCGGCTGCGGGCTGTATCATGTCCATGTCCGCTACCAAAGAGGACGTCTTTTTATATGGGTCGTCCTGCCCGAACGGTACAAAATATATATGGCGTACGTTAAGAAGTGTGCCTATATTCTTTGCATTGGCCGCAAGCGCGTCGTTCGACGACGGCGCTATCAGTACAGGCCGCTCGTTGCGCAGATGCGCTTTTGCCGCCAGCGTGACGGGAGTATCTGAGATACCCGAGGCAAGTTTGGCCAGCGTGTTGCCCGTGCAGGGCGCGATGATGAGCAGGTCGAGCAGCTTTTTCGGGCCTATGGGTTCAACGTCCGTCAGCCTGTGCATTATGCTTTTCGAACACAGGGCTTCTATTTCACTGTTGAAATCGGCGGCTTTCCCGAAGCGGGTGTCCGTTGTGTACGCCGTCTGCGACATTATGGGAAAAATTTCGTATCCGTCCCTGGCCAGGGCGGCCAGCTGAGGTATCACTGCGGCGAAAGTGCAGAACGACCCGCACAGGGCGAAGCCTATCCTTGCTTTTTTCTGCATTTTTCATCACCTTTATTTTAAGAGATTCAAGACTGTCTGTTTGATATATTTCCCCGCGGTCAGCGGCGCCGTCCTGCCCGGAAGCCCGGGCGCGGATATCACGCGCAGCCCCATTTCTTCGGCCGACCTTATGTCTACTCCGCCGGGGGCGGAGGCAAGGTCGATGATAAGCGCCTTTTTGTTGACGCGCAGCAGTGTGCGCGCGTCGTATATGATATGAGGTATCGTGTTAAAGAATATGTTCTTGTTTTCGGCGATTTCCGCTATGCGCGAGGTGTGTACCGGCGTATATCCGAGAGACTCTATCCATGCCATATCCTGAGGCTTTCTTGCGCTTATAGTCACGTCCGCGCCGAGCGCTCTCAGCCGCGGCGCAAGCACTTTGCTGATCCTTCCGAAGCCTGAGATCAGACATCTGCTTCCGCTTATGGTATAGTCGGTGTTTCTCATCGCTATCTGTATTGCGCCTTCTGCGGTGGGAAGCGCGTTGAGTATCTTCAGCTGCTCGGAGTCATAGTAGTCCGTTACGTTATAACCTGAGTCTTTGTCTACGAGCCCGGCGAAAATCTGTGCCGACGAGGCGAGCTTGAATATATCGTCGAGCTCTGTCACGCCGTTGTAGAACGGCGCGTAAAGTGTCGATCCGTCCTTGGTCATGGGTATGGGCAGCACGACTGTGTCCGCGCCCTCCAGCGCCGTCTGCAACGTCGACGAGCCTCCCTCGGCTGTGGCGAATGTCCTGACTTCAAATCCGTCTTCTCTGAGACATTGTGCTACCGCGGAAATCCGGCGGTCTCCGCCTATTACGGCGAATATGGGTTTGTTAGAGCTGGTCATTGTAAGCTTCCTTTCGCAAAAAAAGTACACACTACATTATATGCCGCCGTCTCTTGCCCGTGCCTGACGTATGGGTATTCGTCGTTTTTTGTCGCAGAGGCAGAGAAATAATTTGAAAAGATAAAAGATCGGTTGTGTAAAGATAAAAGATAGGTTGTGTATTGAATTTTAAGGTAAAGTTTGGTATAATATATATCATGCTACGCGCAGGATCATATTCGGCCGGCAATAGGCCGCGGAGCAGTCCGTTTTTTGAAGCGATAAGCGGCTTGTTTTCGGCTCAGAGGGCGCGTTGTGATCCTGTCTATTGAGTTTAACGGAGGGTTATATCATGGCGCTTGAGGTCATCAAACAGATAAGATTGACTGAACAGCAGGCCGACGAATGCGTCAGGAATGCTCAGCAGCAGGCCGCAAAGATTCTTGACGAGGCCCGGCGGGACGGAGAGTCGGCTGCCGAAGAGATCAGGGCGCAGACCCGCGATAAGATAAAGGAAATAGAGACCGCCGCTCTCGGCAAGGCCGAGGCGGTCATACGGACGCGTGCGTCCGAAGCCTCAAAGGCAGGCGAAAAGCTAAAGGCCGACGCCCGTACGAGGGTTAATGAGGCTGTAAGGTACAGCATTGAAAGGATATGTAAGTCATGGCGATAGTCAAGATGAAGCGCGTATGGCTGGTGGGTGAAGAACGTTTCAAAACCGATATCCTGAAGGATATGATGTGGCTGAAATCGGTTCAGATCTGCTCTGCCGAGGACAAGCTTGACGATCCCGATTGGGCGGGGCTTCTCGACAGGTGCGCTGATACGGGCAGGCACGCCGAGTACGAGCAGCGCGTAAGGACATACTCAAAGGTCATAGATATATTAAGCCCGTATGCCAAGGGAAAAAAGGGCTTGTTTTCAAAGCCTTATACCATGACCCGCGGCGATATGGACAGGCTGGAGTCGGATGCAGCCGCTTTGGACAGAGAAGCAGCGCGTATAATCTCGCTGAGCGACGGTGTCGGACAGATCCAGTCCGAGCGCAATTCGCTTATGGGCAAGATAGCCTCCCTTGAGCCTTGGATCGAATGCCCGGTCTCTGCGGCGGGGCCTCTCAGCTCCCATACCGCCGTGCTGTTCTGTACGGTATCGTCTGAATATAAGCTTGATGATATCTTATGCAAGATAAACGATGAGACGGATTTCTGTTATGCGGAGCAGCTGTCGCGCGACGATATGAGCAGGTATATCGCCGTGATATACCTTCGCTCAAAGGAAAAACAGACGCGCGAGCTGATCGGTTCTTTGGGGATCTCTTGTATAGAAGTCCAATCCGACGGCGCGCCGCCCGAGCAGGCTCTGTCCAAGCTGCGGCAGGAGCTGCCGCAGCTTGATGAGCGCAAAGATGAACTGCTGGAGTCGCTGCGTTCCGCTGCCGGGGAGCTTGAGGTTTTCGAACGCGCTTATGACATGGCGGCAAACGTCTCGCGCATGTATGAGGCCGAAGAATCTCTTCCGGTT
>CALXAN010000054.1 GCA_944386305.1 uncultured Clostridia bacterium | reverse complement strand
TCTGCTTTTCCATCAATATGCAGAGAAATCTCTGCGCATACGGATAATACAGACAACCTATTACCGGCACTGCATACTGTACGCCTCCGTACGAACAAGAAGCGACATGCTCGGGAGTGCCCCATTTCTCGGCGTCTGTCAGGTCTATGGCCTCTATTTTGTTGAGGTCCTCCACCATACCCGCCTGATAAAATGCAAGAGCCATGTCGGCAGTATCATAATATATATCTATCTTCATCTCGCCGGTACTGTACTTCTCTGTAATAGTAGTCGAATCTATGCCCACTACCGTAGGTATACAGTGTATAACGCAGTTATACTTATCCTCCACGCTGACGACCTGAGACATCATCGCCTCCTCCTCCACGGTATACTCCGGAGGAGTGGCAGCGGCCGCTTCTTTCTCTTCGTCCGTATAGTCCCGAGGATTTTTGGGTATAAACGAACCCTGGAACCAAAACTCTTCCCCGTTGTAGCTCACGGTACCGTTCGCGGGTTCCCCCGTCCCGGGTTGTTCGCCATTGTCCTTGCAGGCAGAAAAAACAGCCAAAACAAATGTGAATGCGATTGTCAGACAGAACAGCTTGACTAACCTCATAATATATCCCCTTTCATATGAGTCGATACGCACATTTTGGTATAAAAATCCCCTTATCCTCGTCCCTCATTTGACAAAACGTTTTGCACTGCAACTGAAGTAAAAAGAAAAACGCCTTCACTTATTCAAAAAAACATAAACGCCCACCCTATTGATCGCCGGGCCCGAATCATACGGGCCGCGGCGGCCAAAGGGCATATCTGCGGGGGCAAAATCATACGACCGAAATAACGGTCAGTTCATGCTTTTATCAAGGGCGCCGTTTATAATATCCACGAGCTGCGGCACGGTAGATGAGGGAGATATATCGCCCGTTACCACCGATTTGCACAAATTCACAAAGCGTCCCTCGGCCACTCCGTATTCGAGAGCATAGTTATAGTTTGTGCTCTGCGAAAGTTCCAAATATATATTGAAGCTATCCTCGTCGCCCTCGGCAAAATAGTTGCGGAACAAATATTCGTTATAATCCGAAGAACCGGCAATGGACACCGTATCCACAATATCGTTGAACAATATGGCTGCGGCCTGCGACCTTTCAGGATCTTCGCTCCTGAATATAGTCATGACGCTGTCGGCGGAAGTGATATAAGCGGAGCTGGTCTGACCGTACTCCGCATCAGGACCGTACGGGAAAGGCATCCAGGCATAGTCTTCCGCGGGGATAAGCTTAGCTATCTCTCTGAATATGCGGTTACCGTCCGTAAGCAGGAAGGTAACGCGGTTTTCGTTAAAGTTGT
The DNA here is from genome assembly GCA_944386305.1 of uncultured Clostridia bacterium. Classification (GTDB taxonomy): domain Bacteria; phylum Bacillota; class Clostridia; order Oscillospirales; family UBA644; genus CALXAN01. The sequence continues at coordinate 15,402 of CALXAN010000054.1, read as the reverse complement.
CAAGCTCTTTGGACTTATCCTGTTTAATGGTATATTCGCCCAAATTCATGACCTGCTGCACCCATTCCATGGCGGCCATAGCATTCGGCTCGGCTATGCCGCAGACATACTTGCCGTCGGCGTTTTGGATGACTTTGTTGCCGCCGTTTGCCAAAATAGCATTAAAGACTATATTACCCGTAGCTTCTACCGGCGGATACTGCAGCGCCCACCTGGTATCGGTCTCGGAGTTATTGGTCACCTGCGGCAGCAGCTCCAGGAATCCGTCAAAAGTCCAGGTACCGTCCTCCAGCATCTCTTCGGGAGTCTTATCGAGGTTATACGAATCGTACGTGTCGTGATTGTACAGCAGCACGCCGTAGTATATCTGAGGTACGGGCGCATAGTTTGAGCCTATGCAGGGAATACCCCAAACTTCGCCCTTATATGAGGTCATGGCCAGCTTATTCTCTCCGCCCCATTTTGCGTCGTTGCTGAGATCTATGGCCTCAAGGTTGGACATGGGTTCTATGTAGTTCGTAAGATAAAGCTCACGCGCAAAGCCGAGCTCCGAATGGAATATATCGACCGGTATCTCGCCGCTGGCGGCCATAGCCGCGAACTCCGACACATCCATAAGCCAAATAGACGTATCGGAATCACAAACGATGGTAACGCCGTAGCGCTCCTCGACTTCCGCGACCTTGTTCATCATAGCCTCTTCCTCTACCGAATAATTGGGCGGAACGGCTGCGGCGGCCTCTTTCTCCGCATCGGTATAATCGCGCGGATTCTTGGGGATAAAAGTAGAACCCCTGAAATAGAACGTATTGTCGCCGGTATACGTCCATTCGGCAGTAGGCTGAGACGTATCGGGCTCATCCGGATCGTCCTTGCAGGCCGCGAACATTCCGCAGACGAGAACAAGGACAAACAAAAGCGCCAGCAGTTTTTTGGTATTCATTTGCATCCCTCCAGCAATACTTGTTACATAATTCTATATCCCCATGTGCCTCATAGATACGAGCACATGATTAATATATTCAAACAAACGAACTGTCCGGTATAAGGAAAACGCAACGAATCAATATTCTCTGAACGACGGGCTCCAGCAGAAAGGCTTGAAGCACATTGTTCAAAAATACTGAAATATTCATAAAAAAAGAAAACCCCTCCCGCCGGGCGTTTACGCCCGGCGGGCAAAATGGAGTTATAAAAAACTTATTCCGCGCTGCTGTTCATATTAATGTCAAGCTGCTGGTTTATAATCGTCTCAACGGCGCCCAACAGATTCTCTGTAGCGCTGTTGTTCGTTACCATTTCTCTGCATACGGTCTCAAATCTATTATATGCAGAGCCCATCTCAAACTGATAAGAGAAGCTGTAGCCATCCGCGCCCGTCTTGTAGACATTGAAGGAATACTCGTCGCCTTCGTTGAAGTAGTTGCGGTACAGATAGTCGTTGTAGGTCTCATAGTTCTCGTAGGTCACGGGGCCGAGCAGTTCGTCCATAACTATACCTATCTGCTGCACGCGCTCGGGGTCATCCTGCATCATTATACCTACGAAAGATTCTCTCGCCGTATCCTGATAAGCAGCAACGGTAGAGCCGTATTCTACGTCAGGACCGTACGGGAAAGGCACCCAGCTGTAATTTTCTCCCTCTGAAGATATCTCATCTGCCCAGCGGTAACCGTCGGTAATGAGGAACGTAGCGCCGCCTTTAATGAACATTTCATAGTCGTTACCGTCGTTATAGACCTCAGCGGGATCCTGAATTATGCCCCTGGCCCATTCGATGGCGGATACTGCCTCGGGCTGACTCCAGCCGAACACATACTTGCCCTGAGCGTCGTCGTATACGACTCGGTCTCCTCCGTTGGAGAGTACGGCGCAGCTTATAAATGTCGCTCCGCTGGCAGTAATGCCGTACACATGATTGTTTTCATCCGTCCTGGTGACATTGGGAAGCAAAGCCTCGAACGTATCAAAGGTCCATTGATTGTTTTCGTCCAGCTCCCTGGGCGTGGTGTCCTGGTTAAAGGAAGAATAAACATCATCTTTTACCAGCATAATTCCACTGTAGCGTTTAGAAAAAGGATAATAGTTGGAACCTATGCAGGGGAAACCGAACAGGACATCATTATAAGTGGTGGAAATAAATTTGTCAGAGCTGCCCCACTTTTCGGCATCCGTAGTATCTATGGCGTCAACCTCGTTTAAGTCGGCCATATATCCTATGGAGGTCAGCTCTCTGCCCCAGCGTATCTCTCCGTAAAGGATATCCGACGGCAGCTCACCCGAGCTGACCATGGTGGCGAACTCGGCCATATCGTTGTAGCCCCAGGTAAGAGTTCCGTCGAGACATATTATCGTGCACCCGAGCTTTTCCTCCGTCTCGACGACCTTGTTCATAACGGCCTCCTCCGTAAACGTGTAATCCGGGGGCGAGGCCTCAGCCTGAGCCTTCTCCTCATCGGTATAATCTCTCGGATTTTTGGGTATAAAGGCTTCACCGCCGCGGAAATAGAACGTCATCCCATCAAGCGACACGTCGCTGTCACCACCGGTGGTCGGCTCATTTGTCTGAGGTTCATCCGGCGTGCAGGCTGCGAACATAGCCACGGAAAGCATCATGCACAGTACAAGCGCAATATACCTTGACCATTTTCTCATAGTAATTTTCCTTTCTTGTTAATCTTTGCAGCATTATACATCCCTGCTGATTTATAAGAAAAAACAGCGCCCTTAAAGCCCGTTATCGTCTTTGTGCGACTGTCCTACTTATACGTTAAAATTATGGCATAAATTTTGTAAATTGTCAATAAGCAAATTTCAAGATTTCTGTTTTAAGGCACATTTGGAGCTAAAATCCAATATTTTCGTTAAAATTATACAAACGTGCTCAACCCATGCTCCGCACAAAAAAACATGATCTCAGCACGCTGCGACACACAGCGTCTTTATGCGTCAACGTTTAAACGAAAAGGCATAACTCTTACTGAATTAGGTGTTTTCGCAAAATTTCATTATTGTACAGTCTTCGCATTATAGATTATACGCCGCATAACGGACGCCTATGCGGCGCGAGAAACAAAGGAATTGCGCACGTCCTGCACAGCATGCGCGGCAAAAATCTTCGGCACAGCTATTGACAAGCCGTATAAAATGTTGTATACTGTTCAAGCGGTCAAAATGAAATACGCGGGTGTAGTTCAATGGCAGAATCCTAGCCTTCCAAGCTAGTTGTGTGGGTTCGATTCCCATCACCCGCTCCAAACTTGTGTTTGTAGCTCAGGTGGATAGAGCAACTGCCTTCTAAGCAGTGGGTCGGGGGTTCGAGTCCCTCCAAGCACGCCATACACGGTGGATGTAGCTTAGTTGGTTAAAGCGCCAGTTTGTGGCACTGGAGACCGTGGGTTCGAATCCCATCTTCCACCCCAGCGTGACGCTGGACCCATAGTATTTGGGTTCAGCGTCATTTTTTAATTTTTACGCCAAAATCGGGCTTTGTCAACTTTTTTTGGCTACGTCATCCGAAATTACGCTCGCTCCGATTTTTTATGGCATAAAAAAATCAGTCACCCGCTCCTCCGCAAAAATCCTCCTTACAAAAACAAGCCCTCATTTTTAAAATCAGTCTTCGCTGTAAAGTGTATCAGAGAACCCCGCATTCCAAATGAATTGCGGAGTGTTTTCAGCTTCTGTGCGGATAAAGATCGTTACATCAACAGTTCCATTAAAGATACTGTTCGGTTGTAAAATCCCTCTTGACGGTTCGTCGTCGTTTCCTCTTGTTGTGACCGGCTCCGTCTGCAGCGGATTAACTCGCCTTGCCGCCGGCCGAACGCTGAACCGACAGACCTTTATCTTCATCCCGCATCGCGGGCACTCGGACGTACCACCAACATTTGGAGGTTCGAGACTATTTCAAAACTTTAGCAGATATCTCGCTATCTCTTTTACAAAGTTCCATAGTATTTTGGTTCAGCATCATTATTTACGATCAAACCGAATTTTTTTGATACATCATTACACAAACGTTGCAGACTTTTTCACCTGCTACGTTTTTTTACTCAGGGCGCGTTGTCGCCGCCCCTTTTCGAAAAAGATTTTGCACGCATTTGATTACACGCCCTTACGACCGCAACTAGCCCAAGTCTGCAAACAGTTTTACAATTATATCTTTTTCGCGGCCTCTTTTACAGCGCAACGCCGTACCTGTATAAGTCCGGCATTGCGCTTTCACCTTTTAACGCAGACTGCGAAATACATTTTTGCCGAATCTCAAAAAACTGAACTTTTATGATAAAAAAAATATAATATAACGCAAATTAATATGTAGGCGCTGAAAATAAAGATTTCAGCGCCTACACAGTAAAATTATGATAGACTATATCTTAAAACTGCAACTCTGACTCTTCCGCAGACGACGAGAAATGTAAACACGAAGCAACAAAAAACAAAAAAATTGCGCAGGGATTGCGCCTACGCCGCCTTGGTATCACAGAAACAAAACAATTGCGCAGAAGATGCATTCTTGCACCCTCTGCGCTTTACAGAGTTAGTTAATTACTGGGCAGTATCCGTATTGTCGTCGAGAGGAATATCAACGATTGCAGTCGCACCCGACACCTGAGGTAGCTGGCCGTCCCATTTCTCTATCTTATTATATTCTATGAGTTCCGGCGTGACGGACTGGCTCAATATCCTGTTGGCCTCGGCTTCGGCCTCCGCCTGAATCTTGAGGGCCTCAGCTGCGGCTTCGGCATTGGTTATGGCGGTTTGTTTCTCAGTCTCGGCCTTCAGCAGCTGCTGCTGGGCGACCTGCTTTTCTTCTATCGCCGTGATATATGCGTCGGAAAAATCAAAGTTTATAATATTTACATCCGTGACATAAAGACCTATATCGTTGAGCTTGTCATTAAGCCCCTCTATAAGGCCGTCCGATACCAAAACCCTGTTGGTCACGCTCTCTTCGGCGGTATAAAGCGCAGTAGTAGCCTTAAGAACCTCGTTTACGGCCGGAACTACCAAAACAGTCTCATAATCCGGGCCGATATTTTTATATATACTGTAGGACTTGCTCGTATCGACCCTGTAATTTATCGCTATAGTGGTAGAAACGGTCTGCAGGTCTTTTGAAAACGCCTCGGTAACGACCTCAAGCTTAGTTATACGGTTGTCTATCTTGACTACGTCCTGCATATAGGGGATTTTAAAATGCAAGCCCTCCTGCAGCACCCTGTCGTTGACCTTGCCGAGCGTAACGACGACTCCGGTATGGCCTGCCTGGACGATGGTAAAGCAGTTCAACACCGTTACAACCACAACCAGCGCCACAAGCGACCAAATGACTATACGTCTGATTTTTTTCGTTTTCTCCATAACAGGCTCCCTTCCGACATCGGGCCTCGCTGAAGCACGGCGCGCCGATATCAGACAAGGCTGTCGTTGTTAATTTTTTATATAAGCAGCCACACGGCTATCCTGAAGTACACCAGCAGGGATACGGCGTCTACTATAGTGGTAATAAACGGGCTTGCCATAACCGCCGGGTCGAAGCCGATTTTTTTGGCCAGCAGCGGCAGACTGGCACCGATGAGTTTGGACAGAATAACGGTTATGACGAGGGTGAGACATACCGTTATATCCATCATAACGGTTATATTGGGATTACCGAGCAGCATACGGTCTACGAGCAGTATCTTAAAGAAACTGCACACAGCTAAAGAAACTCCGCACAATATAGCGACCCTGAACTCCTTGAATATTACTCGGAAAAAGTCCGCAAACTTTATGTCGTCCAGCGCCAGGCTCCTTATGACCGTAGTGGAGGACTGGCTTCCCGCATTGCCGCCCGTATCCATGAGCATGGGTATAAACGCAGTGAGGACTATACCTCCCGCTATGGCGTTTATACTGCCCTCAAACGACGTTATTATGCTGCCCGTAAATGTAGCGGAAATCATAAGCAGCAGAAGCCACGGTATGCGTTTAAAAAATGTTTGAAAAACGCCGGTCTTCAGATAAGGTTTGTCCGTAGGAAGAATAGCGGCCATTTTCTCCATATCTTCGGTTGTCTCTTCTTCCAAAACGTCTATGGCGTCGTCGAACGTGACTATGCCTACGAGCCTGTACTCAGAGTCCACTACCGGTATGGCCATAAAATCATACTTGCTTATCTTAGCCGCAACCTCTTCCTTATCCTCCGTCGTATGGCAGTATATAACGTTGTCCTGCATTATATCGCCTATAACGGCGGACTTTTCGGCCAACAGCATCTCCAAAACCGTGACAACGCCGAGCAGATGCTTGTTGTCGTCGGTAACGTAACAGGTATATATAGTCTCCTTATCTACGCCCGTGCGGCGAATCTTGTCGAAGGCCTGCTCCACCGTCATGCTCTGTCTGAGATCGACGAACTCGGGAGTCATGATACCTCCCGCGCTGTCGTCGGGATACTTCAGCAGTTCGTTTATCATCTTGCGGGTATCCGGCGAGGCCTGCCTTATAATACGCTTGACGACATTTGCAGGCATCTCGTCAATGATATCTACGGTATCATCCAAATACAACTCGTCTATAACGGCTTTGAGCTCCCTGTCGCTGAAAGCCTGTATGAGTATCTGCTGTTTGTCGCTGTCCATTTCCACAAAGACCTCTGCCGCGCTGCTCTTGGACAGCAGGCGGAAGACTATCAGCATATTTTCTACGGACAGCTCATCGAGCATAGCTGCGATGTCGGCGCTGTTTGACACTTTCAGCATTTCTGAAAGTTCGGTAAATTTTTTAGATTCGATAAGATCCTCAGTCTTAAGGAGCAGGCCCTGCTCGTCGAGCATTTCTTCCATCAAAATCAACTCCTCCTAAAATATCGTATCATACGCGCAGCGCGCGCTTTTAGGCAGGCAGTTGTCAGTCTCTGATCAGGATCGGGTCATATGCATGAGCAAACTGCAGGTAGGCGTCGCTCTCTGCGTCATACTTCGCCCGACCGGATCAGAACAGCAACTACTCCCTGCGTCCATCTTGCTCACCTCTCATGCACATATTAATAGGGACCTATCTGTACAAGCAGGATCAGTCCCTGTTTTTATTATATATTCTAACCTATTTTTTGTCAATAACTCATGCAAAAAAATAATTATTACTCAGTTCAAAAACCTTAAAAACCGCTCCGTATATGCCGAGTTCCCGCGGGGCGCATATGCGCCCCGCGGGAACTCACAGAAAAAAGCCTGAACAGACTCTATATAATTTATACACTCAGAACAGGTCTAAACTGCAAGCCTTAACAGAAAAAAATCTGAACAGACTCTATCTCAGAACAGATCTAAACTGCAGCCTTATAGGTTTACATACAGCTTCTGCCGCGCCTGCCTGAATGCCTATAATACAGCCGCAGATATCAGTTGACCGAACCGCCGCTTATGCTGACTACGCCGCCGCAATTAAGCTTTTTGCCAGCCACATCGGTCTCGACATTACCGCCGGTAACCACTATATAATTCGTAGCCTGCAATGCGTCGTCATCTGCGCGTATAGATATCTCGCCGCCCGTTATATATATCACTCCGCGGTCCTCTTCCAGCTCGTTGTCCGACTTTATACCGTCCTCTGCTTCGATGTTAACGGTACCGTCCTTGACGCTGACGCTGTCCTTGCCCTTTATGCCGTTGTTCACCGCGTTGACGTTATAAACGCCGCTTATTATCTTGACGTCATTGCTGCAGCCTATGCCGTTGTTGAAATTTGCGTTGACGTTAAGGGTACCCGTACCGTTGAAAGATATATCGTCCCGGCTGTATATACAGGCGTTAGGCGCGCCCTCCGCAGACTGGTCGTCTACGTAAGACTCGGAATCGGTAAACGTATTGACAGTGCCCGCAGCCAGGGTCACGACCACCTTATCCGCGCTCCACACATAAAACGGCGCGGTGGTAGAATTGGAAACGTCTATGCCGTTGAGCACTATATGCACTTTGTGCAGCTTATCCGCTCGGACCTCGATACGGCCGTCGGACAGCTTGCCCGACAGCACATACGTGCCCTCCTGCGTAATCGTAACTATATCTCCGTCCACGGCAGCTCCTTGACCCGAAACAGTGGTAGCACCGTCCGCCAACTGAATCAGCACGGAATCAGCCTCCGTCCAGGAGCTGTTCATATCGGTCCTGGTAAACGAGATGCCCACGTCCACGTTTTCGCCGCTGCCGTTTGGGCCGCCGCTTGCGGACGTGCCGGGATTATTAGGGTCGTCGATGACCGGGTCATCACAGCCCGAAATCAGAGCGCATACAACGACTGCCACCGCGCACAGAGCGGTTATACAACGTTTAATATTCATGAATGATTATCCTTTCAGTTTCAGTTCAGTAATTTTAGCACAAAAAGGTGTTGAATTTGTGATATGCAGATTCATGCCAATCATTTAATATTATCATCAGGTTCTTCAAACAGGTATGTAAACAGAGGCGCGCGGCTTACGTCAAGTCTGCCGAAACAAAAATAATCCCTAAGCTTAAGCATCTGCCGATCCACAAACCACCAAAAGCCATACCACCCGTTTATACGGTATCGGCGGGACCACACTTTCCTGTAACGGATCTTTGCGGCGCGTATCTTCGCCTCAATACTCCTCAGTTTATTCTCCCAGTCCGACACAAAGCCCCTAAAGTGCTGCTCGTATTTCAGCAGCAGGATATCCGCCAGCACCGTATACACCTCCGCGGAGCTGACAAACTCTTCCCTGACGATATCGGCGTCGGCGCATTCCATGCGCATGGCCGCGGCCTGAGCGGAATATTCGCTGATCCTGGCTACAGAAGCGCGTATATCAGCTTCGGGCAATCTGACGACGTCAAGATTGTCCGCGTCCAGCAGCAGGTTTATAAAGGCGTCGGTGCAGTTGCCGTTTTTAGGCGTGAGGGCGCCGGAATTGTAAATTATCTGAGCGAAGCTGTCCCCGACGGTTCTGAACACATGCCCGTCAACCCAGCGCATAGCGAGGGCATAGTCGTCGGTTTCGGCATTCCAGCATAATCCCGCAGCATAGGCTATGGATATATACGAGAGCATGAGCGGCTGGCAATGTCCCGCATCGCCCCAGTCCGCAAGCATGACCCCGCTGCCGCCGTTTTTGATACAGGAACGCACGGCAGAGGATATGTTTTGCCTGGCTTTGTCATTATCGGGCATCACGCACGCCCAAGAGCTGGTGCCGCAAACATTGTAAAAGCCAAAGCCCGAATCGCGGAGCAGCCTGTCGGCCGATTCGAAATCCGTATCCGTCTCATACCCCCACACCAAAGTGACGATATCCTGGGGCAGGCCCGAAAGCACTTCGGGATGGGATATGAGCATATCGGCCCACATCATCATCTTTTTCCCGCGAGCGGCTAGCATACTGTGCACCTTGCGCACATGCTGAAGCAGCAGCGGGCCTATACCGCCGTCGGAATCGCAGCGGGCTTTCGTGCGGCTGCCCTCCTTATCTAACTCGGAAACTTCGTCGCACCCCGCATTAAACGTATCTGACGAAAAGCACGGCAGCAGACTGTCGTACAGCTTGGACAAAAACTTCTCCGTACCCGGATTGGTCGGGTCCAGCGCGTATCCGTTGGGCAAAGCGCTTATATCTCTCAGCTCCGGCTTGCGCAGCCATGTATGCAGATGTCCGAAACTGTTGTGGTTAGGTATAAGGCGTATGTATCTGCGGCGGCAATAGTCGTCAATCTGCATCAGCTCAAATGGGGTCAAAGCCTCGGTCTCGGCTGCGTATTCGGGAAAATCGGGCAGCTCGGCGGCAGGCGTCTCCATATACAGCTGCAGCTGATTATAGCGCAGCACAGAAAGTATATCTATAATATCATACACGGTCTGCAGCTGCGGGACGCGGCTGCGGCTGACGTCCAGCAAAAACGCCCTGTCGGCCACAGACGGGAAATCCCGCAGTTCCATACACGGGATCCTGCCGTTATAGTTAAGCATCAGGCTGATGAACGACTGCAAGCCGTAGAACGCGCCCGCATGCGTCCCGTAGCATATCTCAACGCGGACCTCGTCCACGTGCATAAGGTATTCTTCCCTACCCAGTCCCTCGGCGCGATGCAGCCATACGTTGATATCCAGCTTTCCCTTCCTGTCGGGAACAGGGTAGAAATCGCTGCCCGTAAGCCTGCGATAGCGCGCGGACATCAGCTTGACGATATCGAACATTTCCCTGTCTGCGCCGTATTCAAAGCAAAGCTTGAAGTTCACAGGCACGACGCAGACCCCCTGGGACAGTTCGACCGAACGAGGCTGAGGGTACAGATTAACGCTCATTTGTCTTCCCTCCCTTATTTACAACATATTATACACTCAAGGAACAGAACAGTCAATATTTTTTTCAAATCCCGGGGTGCGCGCGGAAGAAATACGCGCGCCTAACGGCTATATCCAACATAAAAGAATACGGTCCGTCCTGTAAGGACAGACCGTAAAAAACACGAATCATCATATAGAATATTTGCGCCTGTACTCCTTGTATTTGCGTTCGAAATCTTCGCCGTCGGATTTTATCGCTCCGAGATATCTGTGCATATCCAAAGCCTCGTGCTGAGACATTTCTATCATACAGCCCGCTATATTTGAGCAATGATCTGCCACACGCTCAAGATTGGTCAGCACATCGGCGAGCACAAAACCGTGCTCCATACTGCTCTCGCTCTTCTGCAGTCTCAGTATATGATTCAGCTTTATCTGCTCCTTGAGGTGATCCACTACCTGCTCCAGCGGCTCTACTCTCATGGCCATATCCAAGTCATCCTTGTCAAACGCGCCTATCGCAAGGTCTACTATCTCGCTGACGGCAGAGGACAGCACTCCGATCTCGCGCTTGTCCTCCTCACTGAATTGGAGCCGTTTGTCGTGTATCTCTTCCGCCGACTCCAAAAGATTGACCGCATGGTCCGATATGCGCTCAAAATCGCCTATCAGCCTGAGCAGCTTGGTAACCTCATGGCTGTCCTCGTCCGTGAGTTCTTTGGACGAAACTTTGACAAGATATGTTCCTATTCTGTCTTCATACACATCCACATCTTCCTCGCCCTTGCGGATGCTCTGCGCGGTCTTCTCGTCATAATTATTGAGCATGGAAAAGGACTTCTTGACGATATTTGCGGATTTGTCCGCCATGGTAAAGGCCACGCTCTTGCAGCGGCTGACGGCGAGCGCCGGAGTCTGGAGAAGGCTGTCGTTAAGCTGACGGAATTCGTCGTTCTCTTTGGAATCCTTTACAGTCAGGCATGCAAGCTTCTCCAGCAGCCCGCGGCACGGCAGCATTATAGCGGTGCCTATGACGTTAAAGGCAGTATGTATCACGGCTATGCCCATCTCATTTATACGCATGTCCATAAAGCCGAAATCAAATATGGCGTTGAGAATAGAAAACCCTCCGAAAATGATGACAACTCCGCAGACATTAAAATACAGATGAACCATTGCGGCGCGCTTGGCTTCCCTGGACGTGCCTATCGAAGATATAAGCGCGGTCACGCAGGTACCGATATTCTGCCCCATGATAATGGGCAGCGCCACACCGTACGTTATCGCGCCTGTCGAAGACAGAGCCTGCAATATGCCGACGGAAGCGGAAGAAGACTGTATTATACCGGTCAGAATAGCTCCGGCGAGTATGCCGAGAAGAGGATTGGAGAATGCCAACAGGAATTGGCTGAATTCAGGCACGTCCTTGAGCCCGGAAACCGCGGCCGACATGGAGTCCATGCCGTACATAAGCACTGCAAACCCGAGCAGGATCATGCCCGTATCCTTCTTCTTGTTGCTCTTGCACATCATAAGAAGGATAATGCCGATCAATGCCAAAATAGGGGTAAAACTTGACGGCTTGAGCATGTTGATCCACATATTGTCGGACTCGATACCCGTAAGGGAGAGTATCCATGCGGTCACCGTAGTACCCACGTTGGCGCCCATTATTATGCTGATAGCCTGTTTAAGCGACATGACGCCTGCGCTGACAAGCCCCACCAGCATGACAGTGGTGGCCGACGACGACTGTATCACAGACGTCACGCCAAGACCAAGCAGAAAACCTTTTACGGGATTGTTGGTCAAATGGCTCAAAATGCCCTTGAGTCTTCCGCCCGCGCGCTTCTCTAAATATGAACTCATGAGATTCATACCCAGCAGGAACAGGCAGAGTCCCCCGATCAAGGACAATACATCAAAAATGTCCATCACGATACCCCTTTTGTTAATCTTAGGTATATTGTAATGGACATTTGTTAAATCTATAATCCTGTTTATGTTAAATCTATGTTAAATACGTTTAAAAATTATGGAAATACATGTCCCTTTGCCCAATTCGCTGTCGATTGAGAGCTTGGCTTTGTGATAAACTGCGCCGTGTTTGACTATGGACAGGCCCAGGCCCGTACCGCCGATTTCCTTTGAATGGCTCTTGTCTACGCGGTAGAAGCGCTCAAACACCCTGTCAAGCTGGTCGCGCGGAATACCTATGCCCGTGTCGGACACACTCAGACGTACGCCCCCGTCAGCTGCGGATACGTCCACGCTCACGCTGCCGCCCCTGCGGTTGTATTTTATACCGTTGTCGACAAGATTATATATCATTTCCTCAATTATGCGCATGCTTCCGCGTATCATGGCGTTCTCGCCCGAGACCTGCACTTGTATGCCAGCCGATTCAGCGATATTTGACAGCCTGGACACCGTAGATTTGGCGGCTTCAAAAAGATCTATGGGTTCGTCGTCGTAGATCATTTCCCTGCCGTCGAGCTGCGAAAGCTTTATAATATCTCCGACAAGCACTATCAGGCGCTGAGCCTCTTTGTATATATTGTCCGCAAAATGCTTCACGTCCGCGGCGTCTCCGAGTCCGCTGCGTATCAGCTCAGCAAAGCCGGAAATCGAAGTGAGAGGAGTCTTAAGCTCGTGAGAGACGTTTGAAGTAAACTCTCTGCGCAGCCTGTCTCTCTCCTCTTTCTCCGTTTCGTCGAGAATGACTATAACGGCGCCCTCCACGCTGCCGTCATGAATAACCGGGGTAACAAGCATGCTGTAGAACTTCTCGCCCATGCGCACGCTGAAGCTGTCCGCCTGACCGGAAAAGGCCGTGCTGATAGCCTCGCGCAGATCATCGCCTATATTGAGATAAAGTATACTTTTGGGGATATCGCCCGTAATACCGAGCATGTCTGCGGCGCAGCGGTTACAGGATATGACTTCGGCTTTATCATTTATTATTATCATGCCCTCGGACATATTGGACGTTATGGCGTCAAACTCGGTCTGCCTAAACCTGAGTTCGTCCATCTGCCTGATAAGGCCGCGTCTTTGGGCCGACAGCTTATCCACCACGGGCTGCAGCTCGGGATATACGCGGCAGTTTTCGGGATGTTCAAGATCGAGGTTGTTTATAGGCTTTACTATCGCGCGCGACATCCTGTATGCTGCGAGCGCGGCGAGTATAGCGGCAAACACGAACAGCATTATGACCGGCTGCAGCATATCCAGCACCATAGCCCATAACGGGTACTGCTCCGCGCATATCCGCAGTACCGTGCCGTCGCTGAGCCTCTCGGCGCAATATATCACGGGCTCGGCAAGGGTCTGAGAATACCGCACGCTTTGACCGTATCCAGTCTCGAAAGCGTCGATAATTTCCTGGCGGTCCATGTGATTCTCCATGGCGCTCTCGTCGGCTCTGGTATCATATATCACATCGCCGTTTCGGTCTATCCAGGTAACCCTGACGTCGGAGTCGGACAGGCTCTGCAAATACGCCGTACCGTTCATCTCCGTACCTGCGGAAATATACTCAAGCTCATTGGACAGCTCGGTAACAAGGCGGTTATTGAAATTGCCGTACATCATCCAAAAAATAAGCACAAGCGACAGCAGCAGCACGATAAGCGTGATAAAAAATATGCTTCTGAAAATTTTCGCTACCATGCGGGCGTCATCCTCCGATTCTGTAACCTATGCCCCTGACGGTCTCTATTATATCCGCATGATCGCCCAGCTTCTGCCTGAGCATGCGCACATGCACGTCTACGGTGCGGTTTTCCCCGTCGAACTCATAACCCCAAACCTTCCTGAGTATCTGATCACGGGTAAGCACGGCGCCGCGATTTTCCAGCAAAAAGCAGAGCAATTCAAACTCCTTGTACGTCAGTACTATGTCCACGCCGTCGAGCGTGACCGTATGGCTCTTGACCGATACCCGCAGTCCGCCCAGTTCGTAGACCTTGCCCTCGTTCTTCTCCCGGGCCGACGCGGTACGGCGCAGCACTGCCTTTACCCTTGCGGTAAGCTCCATTACGCCGAAAGGTTTGGTGATATAGTCGTCCGCGCCGGAGTCGAGCGCGGTAACCTTGTCAAACTCCGTGCTCTTGGCCGTCAGCATAATGACGGGGATACGCTCGGTTTCGGGAGACGATTTCAACTTGGACAACACGGACAAACCGCTGTCCTCGGGCAGCATTATATCGAGTATCACCAGCTCCGGCAGGACCGACTCCATCGCAGCCCAAAAAGCCGAAGGAGCAGCAAAGCCCTCGGCGCTCGTGCCGGTCTTGTTCAAAGCATAGCAGACCAGCTCTCTTATGCTCTCGTCGTCTTCCAATAAATATATCATATAAAAAGCGCCTTTCCGCCTCCGATCAGAGGGCTGTATTTTTATTATATGCCGCACGCATACGGCTTATATCCTCAAAGTGCAGACTCATACAGATTCCAGGCATTTCATATAAGCTGCGTCTCGTTGATGATGAGCTTAAACTGCAGTCCGAGCTTCTCTGCGGCTTTACGGCACAGCACCATGCGGTCGAGGAATATCTCGAAATAATCCATAACCGGGCTGATGCGCGTATCAATGTGCAGCTTGAGCTTGATAAGGGTCTTGTCGCCGTTTATCTTGAGGTCGGATTTTTCGACAGAATAATTTACGCGGTCGTGTATATCGAACCTTGAGATATCCACGTTGCGCACGCGCGTGCGCCTGACGTCGGACTTGTCGGCAAGTATCAACGCCGCCGAGACAGGGTTGACCGGCACGCCCGTACCCTCATCATGATTGCCGATAGCAGTGACTATAGTAGCTATCCGATCTGCGGACAGGCCGAGATTATCCAATATTCTGAACGCCATGACCGCGCCGCTCTGCGAGTGATCTATTCTGTTGACAAGGTTTCCTATATCATGCAGATACCCGGCTATCATAGCCGTATCCACGGTCTGCTCGTCGTATCCCAATGTACGCAGGATATACGCGCTGGTCTCCGCTACTTTGGTAACGTGGGCAAAGCTGTGCTCGGTATATCCGAGCGTCCGCAGCGACTCGTCGGCGCGCGTTATATATGTCTTTATGGCGTCATTATCACGAATATCGCG
>CALXAN010000053.1 GCA_944386305.1 uncultured Clostridia bacterium | reverse complement strand
AGACCACCTTAGCCCGAATTATAGCTAACCGTACTCAGTCTTATTTTATAGATTTTTCCGCGGTGACAAGCGGCATCAAGGAGATACGCACCGTGATGCAGCAAGCGGAGGATAATCGCAGATTCGGCGAGAAGACCATCGTATTTGTAGATGAGATTCATCGCTTTAACAAGGCGCAGCAGGACGCATTTTTGCCGTTCGTGGAAAAGGGCAGCATCATACTTATAGGAGCTACTACGGAGAACCCGTCTTTTGAAGTCAACGGCGCTCTGCTGTCCAGGTGCAAAGTATTTGTTTTGCAGAGCCTTAAGACTGAAGATATAGCCTCTCTTTTAAACAGGGCGATTACCGACCCGCGCGGATTCGGCGGACAGAAGGTTGAGATATCCCCCGACATGCTGCAGCAGATAGCGGGTTTTGCAAACGGGGACGCACGGGCCGCGTTGTCTACATTGGAAATGGTGGTCCTCAATGCGCAGGTTGACGCAGACTCAGTCAAGGTAACGGAAGAGACCCTTGAACAGTGTATATCCAAAAAATCGCTGCTGTATGACAAGAACGGGGAGGAGCACTATAATCTGATTTCAGCGCTGCATAAGTCCATGCGCAACTCCGACCCCGACGCGGCCGTTTATTGGCTTGCGCGTATGTTGGAGGCGGGCGAAGACCCGCTGTATGTCGCCAGGCGAGTTACCCGTTTCGCCAGTGAGGATGTGGGGCTTGCCGACCCTAAAGCGCTGCAGATGGCTGTAGCCGCATATCAGGCATGTCATTTCATAGGAATGCCTGAGTGCGCGGTGCATTTGACTCAGGCCGTGGTCTATATGTCGCTTGCACCGAAATCTAATGCGCTTGACGTCGCTTACAATAGCGCAAAGCAGGATGCGCTCACTCAGCTGGCCGAACCGGTGCCGCTCGTTATAAGAAACGCGCCTACAAAACTGATGAAAGAACTCGAGTACGGCAAGGGGTACCAATTCGCGCATGATTATGCCGATAAGCTGACGTCTATGCAGTGCCTGCCCGATTCTCTGATAGGCAGAGAGTATTACAAACCTACCGAGCAGGGGCTTGAGTCGAAGTTTAAAGCCCGGCTGGAGCAGATCAAGGAGTGGAAAAAGCAGCATTGAGCCGCTTTTTCGGCTGAGGCGTAACGCTCGTCTTGAGCGGTTCAGTCCGCGCACTGTATGGTTTAACTCCGTATATCGACGCCCGCGGGAACAAACGTAAAGTATATAGGTTTATGAATTTATATTAAGATAGGTATATGAATTTATTTTAGGATACATTAAAGCTCCGGCATTCTATGATGCCGGAGCTTTTAGGTTCTTTTGATATTATTAAATTCTCCTGAGCGCTTTGTCCCCGTTCAGTTCCAAGGGTTCGGCAATAGCCGTTCCAGACTGATTTCTTCGGTTCTTGATACGGCGATAAGGGTATGTATGTTATCGTCATGCAGCTGCCTTATCAGCTCCCTGCACCTGCCGCATGCTGAAAGGACAGCTCCGTCCTCTCGGACGGTTATTATCCTTTTTATTATTGTCCGCCCGTTTTTTAACATTTCGGCGATAGCCGCAGCCTCGGCGCAAAATCCCAGTGCGCACGGCAAATCGATGCATATACCGGTAAACACGGCGTCGTCCTGCGTTTGCAGAGCGCATGCGACGCCTCCCGCATATCCGTCTTGTCTGAGGCGCGTGGGCCTGACAGTACGGCAGGCGATATCGTATAGCTGACTCATGTCCATGCGTTATTCCTCCAGTTGATATGTATTCATGCGTAAACAGTGTTCGGCGCGCATGTACTAAAACAACAGCAGTAACTCCTATGACGAAGCTGCGGGAAAGTTACAGGGTCCTTATTTCCGCGGAAATACTGTGGCCCTTTATGTTAAGTACGGCATATGTGCCGCCGAAAGTTATTGACCCCGGATTGAGCAAAAGTATGCCGTTGTGCGTCTCTTTGCAGGCTCTGTGCGTATGTCCGAACAATGCCGCCCCGCACCTGTTGGCCTCGGCTGCCCGCAGAATACCTGCCGCAGAGCTTTTTACACCCTGCATGTGTCCGTGTGTGCAAAATATCTTTATGTCCCCGTCGGTCAGAACGACTTGACGGGGTTTGTCTGAAAAATAATCATTGTTTCCCGCCAGTATGCATATGCTTTTATTGGGAAATATCGTCTCGAGCCGTTCTGCGTCGCGGCACAGGTCTCCGAGATGTATTATCCTGTCGCACGGGGTGCGGCGTATGATGTCTTCTGCGTCGTCCGTGCAGCCGTGCGTGTCTGATATAATTAAATAAGTCATGGCCGGGTCCCTTCTGTTTGCGGCGCTGTGCCGCGGCATGGTTGTATTATTATATATCAGACGGTCAAAAAAGTCAATTTAGCATATATTGTAGTATGAAAATTTTAATCGGTGGTGGATATTTTGAACGGTAACTTCAAATTAAGCGACGAGCAGGCTGCCCGTATAGCATCAATTGTAAAAAATACGCTGGGCAAGGAACAGAGCGATAAGGTGGAAAAATTGTTCTCGGACAGAAATAAAATGAACGCTATCGCCTCCTCGATGAGCGAACGGGAGCTGGCCGCGGTCAAAGAGATACTTAACAGCCCTGAACTTCTTAAGCGGATTTTGACGTCGCCCAAGGCTGCCGAGGGGCTCAGAAAGATCGTGGGTGAGAAAAATGGATGACAATATGATGTCCAAACTCTCAGATATTTTGTCCGATCCCGATTCTGCGGAAAAAATCAAGCAGGTAGCCTCGTCTTTGTTTCCCGACCAGTCCGGGACTTCTTCTTCAGAGCTTCCTGCGGAGGGGGTCGGATTTGATATGGCTAAAATTTCTCAGGCCATATCCGGAGTATCTGTGCAGCACAGCAGGGAAGTAAATCTTTTGCGCGCTATCATGCCTTACATGAGACAATCACGGGCCGATAAGATCTCTTCAGCCATAAAGGCGATACAGGTAATAAATATTTTATCGGCGCTCAAATAGGGGGCAAAATATGTATTCGGACAACAGTTCAGTCGGAGCAGATTTCTACAGGCGCAGGGACGAGGCCATACGACGCATGAGGGAAATGGCCGGCAGTGCGGATGATTCCCGCCTGAAACCTCCGCCGGATTATGACGGGCTGATGCATGAGCATCACGGCGAAAGACACGAGGACCCGCCGAAGCACGAAGGCGAGCATTGCCCTGCGATACATAACGATAAGCCGGAAGACGGGCATTTGCCCGAATCTCAGCAGCGTAGTATCTTCAAAATATTTGACCGCATAAAAGGCGACGATATGCTGCTGATAGGCCTTCTTATACTTTTATTCAACGAAAACAGCAAGGATGACTACTTAATGCTGCTGATATTGGCGATGCTGCTGTTTACCTGAGTTTAACCAGTATGCCGTCACAGAGACGCTCGCAGCGGGCTCTGTGACGGCATACGTTATAGTATCCTCTGTCGGCGCGGGGTTAAAAAAATTAAAACCTTGCAGGATTTTTTGTATGTAAGCTGTTTATACGCAGCCGCCGTTGCCGAGGTTTGCTCAGGTGATTTTATATATTCTGCTATTATTTATATCTGAGAAAAACGTCCTTTAGGCAGTGTGCGTATTTGTTGTTCAGCTTTGTGTGCAGAGCGTCCGATGCGGCAAAAATAAGAATAGGTCTTGTATTTAAAGCAAGAATGGTGTATAATATAAAAAAGAATGCGGACGAACATATACGTTATTTTACCATATAAACTTATATTGATAGGGAGGCAGTCATATGTTGAAAGTAGAGAACAGCGTTGGCGTTCTTGTTATTGAGGATTCTGCTATTCAGGGCGTAGTTGCAAAAGCGGCGGAGAAATGCTTCGGCGTGGCCGGCATGATACCGAAAAACGCCACGGAGGAGATCCGCGCCTTTTTCGACAAAAATTTTGAAAAGGGCATACGTGTGACGTGCGTTGACAACGAGATATTTATAGAAATCCATATAATGGTGACTTACGGTATAAATATCCCCGCAATAACGGAGAGTATCGTGCATAAGATAGCTTACAGCGTAGAGACCGCAACGGGCTTTAAGGTACGCGATGTAAAGGTATTCGTGGACTCTGTCTGCGCCAACAACTAACTGAAGTGTAAGAAGGGTAATTTACGAGATGATAAACGGTATATTGTACAGAGATATGGTCATATCCGCAGCCAACGCCATAGACAACTGCAAGGATATGGTCAACAGCCTCAATGTTTTTCCTGTTCCCGACGGCGACACGGGCCTCAATATGAGCCTTACCATGCAGGCGGGTAAAGCGGCGATAAGCGGCTTTGAGGGCAGCCTGTCGGACTGTGCGGAGAAGGTCGCCGCTGCGCTTTTGCGCGGCGGCCGCGGAAACTCGGGGGTCATTCTTTCGTTGTTTTTCAGAGGGGTTTCCAAGGAATTTAAGGGCAAGGAGAGCGCGGACAATATGATGTTCGCCAAGGCCTTTAAGGCCGGAGTCGACGCCGCGTACAAGGCCGTGCGCAATCCTACGGAGGGTACGGTTCTGACCGTGATGCGTGTTTCGGCCGAAAGGGCTTATTCTGCCGCTTCGTCCTCTCCGGATCTGTCTTTAGAGGATTTCTTCGGCGTAATCGAGGACGCTGCTCGCGACACGCTCGAAAAAACGCCCGATATGCTGCCCGTACTTAAGCAAGCCAACGTCGTGGACGCCGGAGGCAAGGGTTTTCTGATTATATTGGGCGGCATGAAATCCGTCGCAGAGGGCAGCGGCATAGTCGAGAGCACTGCTTCCGATCAGGTGCAGGATAAGGCGGATTTTTCCTCTTTCAACACCGAGGATATCAAGTACGCTTATTGTACCGAGTGTATCGTCGACAAGGATCTTTCCGGCAAGGTTACTCCGAGCAAGGTTGAGAAATTCAGAGATTTTATAATGGGTTGCGGAGACAGCGGAGTGTTTATCGACGACGACACGTTTATAAAATTTCATATACATACCAACGATCCAGGCAAGGTGCTCACAGAGTGCCTCAGATACGGCACTTTGGCAAAGGTCAAGGTCGAAAACATGAAAGCTCAGCATACCTCGCTTGCTGAAGTCAGCGGCGAGGCAGAGCCGGCCAAACCCGCAGTGGCAGAGCCTGTCAAAGATTACGGATTCGTATCCGTCGCCGCGGGCGAGGGGATATGCGCCGTATTTTCCGAACTGGGCGCGGACAACATCGTGCAGGGCGGCCAAACCATGAACCCCAGCACCGACGACATAATCAACGCCGTCAACGCCACTCCGAGCCGCGTCGTCTTCGTCTTGCCCAACAACAAGAATATATATATGGCGGCCAAGCAGGCAGAGGAATTGGTTAAAGATAAGCGCGTGGTTGTACTGCGCACCGTCTCTGTGCCTCAGGGTATCAGCGCAATGCTGGCTTTTAATCCGGAAGTTTCCGTAGATGAAAATAAAGCTGCTATGAAAGACGCGATGGAACATGTGTCTACTTATAAGATGACGTTTGCCGCAAGAAATTCCACTTTCGGCGACAAACAGATAAAAGAGGGCCAAATCCTCGGCCTTTCGGGCAGTGAAGTGACATGCGTGTCGGATTCCAAGGCCGAGTGCATGAAAGAGCTTGCGTCTTCAATGAAGGATTCGTCGTACATAACTGTTTTTTACGGATGCGATGTCTCTGAGCAGGAGGCTGAGTCTATGGGCGAAATTATTCGGGCCGAAGTGGATCCTGCCGCCGACGTCACGGTGATAAACGGCGGACAGCCTGTATACTATTATCTTATTTCCGCAGAGTAATATCCAGGAGGTATTGCGGCTCTGCCGCACTAAAAGATGTCTGAAAAGAAATATGCAAATGTGGGCGGGCAGGCCGTAATAGAGGGCATAATGATGAAGTCGCCCCTGAGTACTGTGCTGGCCGTGCGCAGGCCTGACGGCGAAATCGAAATAAGACCATTGGCGGGTTCCGATTCCAAACGGCCCGCCGTTGCCAAGTGGCCGCTGATCCGCGGACTGGTTTCTTTTGTCTCAAGTTTATCTGTCGGGTATAAAGCGCTGATGCTCTCTGCCGAAATAGCCGGCGTAGAAGAGCCGAAAGATGAAAAAGACGATAAAAAGAACAATAAGCTTATGACGTCGCTGCTGCTGGGCCTTTCGGCCGTGCTCGGTGTGGCGCTTGCCATAGGTTTGTTTGTATTCATCCCCACTTTGGTTACGGAGCTGATACAGTATATAGCAAAGATTCCCGATCTCGGGGCATGGAAAGCTCTAATCCAGGGCATAATCCGCATTATTATCGTGCTGATATACGTGGCTGCAGTGTCTTTGATGAAGGATATCCGCAGGCTGTTTCAGTATCACGGCGCGGAGCATAAGACGATTTTTTGCTTTGAGGCCAGGGAAGAGCTTACAGTCGAAAATGTCCGCAAGCAGAGCAGGTTCCATCCGAGGTGCGGTACAAGCTTCCTCCTTATCGTGCTTATAATAAGCATCGTATTCTTTTCTTGTCTTTCGCTTATTCCAGGCTTCAGCTATCTCAACGAGCATTTGCCGTACGTATTTATGATAGTCAAGCTCTTGTTCTTGCCCGTCGTTGCGGGCATAAGCTTTGAGATATTGAGATTCTGCGGACGGCATGACAACTGGCTTACCCGTATACTGAGCGCGCCGGGCATGGCTTTCCAGCGTCTTACCACGGCGGAGCCTGACGACAGCCAAATAGAAGTAGGCATAGCCGCGCTCAAGGAGTCTCTTAAAAATCCTGATACGGGCGAGCTGGATTATGAGGCCGCTTACAGGAAGAAGACATGATATTTCGGGATTATTCAGCAAGACTTTTTGCTTCCGGCGTCGAAAACGCAGCGGGTGAACTTACCGCTCTTATTGCTTTTTCGGCCGGGATATCTTATGAAGAAGCGCTCAAGATGCGATTGATGTCCGCGCCTGGTTCCGACTGCTATTATGATATGTTGGGACAAAAAGGCCGGACTCTTTTGTCTGAATTTGTCGACAGAAGAATATCCGGAGAACCGCTGCAATATATAACAGGGGAGTGCTTTTTTTACGGCAGGCGGTTTATATGCAGGCCGGGAGTTCTTATTCCGCGCTTTGATACGGAATGCGTGGCGGAATATGCCCTGCAGCTGGCCTTGCCGGGCGACGAGGTGCTCGATATGTGCTGCGGCAGCGGGTGCATAGGGGTCACGATGATGCTCGAGAAAGACGTGCAGGTTACCTGCGCGGATATTTCCGAGGAGGCACTGGAGCTTACGCAGTTAAATGCGAAAATGAACGGTATTGACGGATTGAAAGTCCTGAAGGTCGATCTTTTCAAGGATTTCCCGCGCGGCCCGTTCGATCTGATCGTATCAAATCCTCCTTATATCCCCACGGCAGATATAGCCGATTTATCGCCTGAGGTGCGGCGTGAGCCTGTGTCCGCGCTTGACGGCGGGGCGGACGGATTGGATTTTTACAGGCGGATCATACCTGAGGGCAGGTCCGTTCTGACTTCTTCGGGCCGCATGGTTTTGGAATGCGGGATCGGGCAGTGTGATGAGGTAGCCGGCATTATGCAGGCTTACGGATTTGACAGCGTGAGCGTAAAGACGGATCTTTCGGGCATAGGCCGCGCGGTAGCCGGCCTTATACACGGCTGAGAACGCGGATCTCCGCAGCTGAAACAGTAATATACTATCTTAACTGTAGGTGAAAATTTATGCAGGTTGCAGTAATTTTCGGGGGTCGGTCGACAGAATACCCCATATCCTGTATGTCGGCCGCGTCGGTACTCAGGAATATAAAAAATCATGATATAGTAAAAATAGGGATATCTAAAACCGGAGCGTGGTACAAGACCGACGCATCAGAGTCTGACATAGAGGACGGTTCGTGGATCAGCTCCCCGACCAACAGAGCGGTGTCTATTTGTTTTGAAGACGGGTCGTTGGTATGGGATTCGGGTCGAGTGGTTCCCGACGTCGTATTCCCCGTACTTCATGGAAAAAACGGCGAGGACGGGACGATACAGGGCCTCCTTGAGCTGATGCGGGTGCCGTATGTCGGGTGCGGCGTTTTGGCCTCCGCTGTCTGTCAGGATAAAGCATATGCCAATATGATGTTTGAACGTGCCGGGCTGAAGCATACCGAGTGGACTTCTCTGCTCAGGAACGATTTTTACGGCCGGGAAGAGGCTGTTTGCGACAAAATTTCCGAGCAGATCGGTTACCCGCTGTTTGTAAAGCCTTCGAATGCGGGTTCTTCCATAGGCGTTTGCAGAGTCGATAAACGCGAGCAGCTTGTGCAGGCCGTCAAGCTTGCATTTAGCTATGACAGAAGGGTGATTATTGAAAAGGCGGTAACAGACCCGCAGGAGATAGAAGTCGCGGTTATGGGCAATCATGAGCCTATAGCTTCTGTCAGCGGGCAAATATTTTCCTCCAAAGATATTTATGATTTTGAAGCAAAATATTTGAGCGCGGATACCGTGCTGCGTATACCGTCCGGTTCCGACAAGGAGGAGCAGATAAGAGCCATGGCGCTAAAGGCCTATACCGCCTGCGATTGCCGAGGCTTGGCGCGCGTGGATTTTATGGTGGACGCTTCGGGAGAGATATTTATAAACGAGATAAATACCATGCCCGGCTTTACCTCGGGCAGTATGTACGCTAAATTGTTCGGCGCTTCGGGCGTGGATTATTCCGATTTGGTGGAAATGCTGCTTGAATTTGCGGTTGAGGACATGGCGGAAAGGGAAATTTCTATATGAGGGATGTGGCCGTTGAGATTCGCTCATTGCAGAACGGCAAGGAAGTATCTTACATGTATACTCTCGGCAAAATGAGAGTTACGCGCAATAATGAGCGCTGTGTGGAGCTTTGTCCGACGGATGAGGACTCCTCGCCTCGGGACAGGTTTACCATAACCATGACCGACGACGACAAAGTTATACTTAACGCGGGCAGCGGCAACGACAGTTCGAGGTTTGTTTTTGAGAGGGAGGAAAAGGATTTCAGCTGCTTTGGTGATCCTCTCGGGGACGGCGTGACCGCAGTGAGAACGCAATGTCTCGACTCAACGGTCGGCGTAGGCGGCGGCAAACTCGATCTGCGCTATACTGTGGAATTCAGCAATATGGCGTCCGTGGTCAACGAATTGAAGATAAATATACGTCCGCAGACTGACGCTGTTGCTTTCGGAAACGCGGGTGCAGGACGATGAAGGACGAACGTGAGCTGTATATGGGCCGGGCGCTGCGCTTGGCCAAAAAAGCCGCTTCTATGGGCGAAGTCCCGGTAGGCGCGGTGATAGTCAAGGACGGCAAGGTCATAGCTACCGGCTATAATAAGCGTGAAACGCTTAAAAATGCTCTTGCTCATGCCGAGATTATAGCCATAAACAGGGCGTGCCGCAAGCTCGGCGGCTGGCGGCTGCATATGTGCGATATTTATGTTACGCTGGAGCCGTGCCCGATGTGCGCGGGCGCGATAATAAATGCCAGGATCAAGACCGTGTATGTCGGGGCCAAAGACACGTCGAGAGGGGCGCTCGGGAGTTTCTGCGACTTGGCCTCCGCCTCCGGACTGTATCATCCGAAGGTTGAATTCGGCTGCCTGCAGCAGGATTGTTCGAATGTACTGACAGAGTTTTTTCGCGGCTTGAGGCATGGCTGAACACGGGTCGGAATTTATAAAAATATAACCTTTCCTGAACAGTTTCTTGCTTGACTTTACAGTATATTTTTGGTATACTGTATTAGGCAAAGTGTGTAAATTGCGTCAGGAGGTTTTTTTATGAAGACAAAGGCGGTAAGGTTATACGGTAAAGAAGATCTCAGGCTCGAAGAGTTTGAGCTTCCTCAGATAAAAGACGATGAGATCCTTGCGGAAGTTATATCCGACAGCATCTGTATGTCGTCCTTTAAGGCTTCCGAGCAGGGAGCGGCCCATAAGAGAGTGCCTAACGACGTGGCGGAAAACCCTGTAATCATCGGACATGAGTTCTGCGGACAGATACTGCAGGTCGGCTCCAAATGGGCCAATGAGTTTAAGGTCGGGCAGAAATTCTCCATACAGCCGGCTCTCAATAACCCTGAAGATCCCTATGCGGCGCCGGGCTATTCTTTCCGTTATATAGGCGGGGATTCCATGTATGTCGTCATTCCGTCTATCGTCATGGAGCGCAAGTGCCTGCTTGATTATAACGGCAGCGCTTATTTTTACGGCTCGCTGGCGGAACCGATGAGCTGTATAGTAGGCGGCTTTCACGCCAATTATCATACGGTGCAGGGGTCATATGTACACAGTATGGGCATAGTCGAGGGCGGTTGCTGCGCCATCCTTGCAGGCGTGGGGCCCATGGGCATGGGCGCGATAGATTATGCGATACACTCCGACCGTAAACCCTCACTGCTTGTCGTGACGGACATAGATTCCGCAAGACTTGAGCGCGCCGCCAGCATATTGACGGTCGAAGACGCTGCAAAGAACGGCGTAAAGCTTGTATATGTCAATACTTCCGAATATGACGATCCGGAGAAATATCTGCTTGAGCTCAGCGGCGGCAAAGGTTACGACGACGTGTTCGTGTTCGCTCCCGTTAAATCCGTGGTAGAACAGGCGGATCACATACTGGGCAAGGACGGATGCCTCAATTTCTTTGCAGGTCCTATAAATCCTGCTTTTACGGCGGAGTTCAATTTCTACAATGTGCACTATTCTTCCACTCATATAGTGGGGACCAGCGGCGGAAATACCGACGATATGCGCGAATCCCTAAAACTCATGGAAAGCGGCAGGATAAACCCCGCCATGATGATAACTCATATCGGCGGACTTAATGCGGTTGTGGATACCACTCTTAATCTTCCTCAGATAAAGGGCGGCAAAAAGCTGATCTATACGCATATAGACATGCCTTTGACCGCGATAGCCGATTTCGGCCAAAAAGCTGAAAGCGACCCCATGTTTAAGGAGCTCGACCGTATAGTCAAGGCGAATAACGGGCTTTGGTGCCTTGAGGCGGAGCAGTATCTGCTGGCAAATGCCAAGAAAATATAAGGTCAGGAAGAGTCAGGCTCACAGATGCTTTCTGCTGACGGGAACGCTGCGCGCGCCGGTAACGTCCGGCGTGCGAGCCATGTTTTGTTTTGTATAATTTTTTTGAAAAGAGGAATCTAAGCAATGGCATTGCAGGATCTTATGGAAAAATGCGGGTCAATTATCGCTTCGGCTGATTTTGTCGAAGGCGCGACCGTATCTTTCAGGGATGATTCTTATCTTTATGTAAGCGCCGCCAATTCGACGCTTTCGTCTGATGAAAAGACTTTTGTAAAATTTAACAGGGCCTCTGTAAACACTGCGATTTCTGCAGGCGATTCCGATTTTAAGGCTCTGTATGATTCTGTATGCAGAGCTTCCGCGTCCGACGCTTTTCCGTCGGACGCGCTCGTGTATGCGGCTTTGCCGTGCGCGTATGCGGCAAGGATAACCGATCCCGTTGCGGACGCAGTAGCATGTTCTAGCGAGGGTGCGGCGCGTGTAAAGGCGTTGTTCGCCGATAAGGCGGCGTATATTCCGGGAGGGCTTACGCCTGCGCAGATCGCCGATCGGATAAAGGACGCTGCCGAGCAAAGGTTGTTTTTTGTCTGCGGATACGGCGTTTATGTGTGCGATGACAGCGCGGGCGGCTTGGCAGACCTCTGCCGCCGGACGGTAGATGATGTGCGCGGAGAGTTCGGCTCGCCTAAGCTTGCGGAAGAAGTGACGTTTGATCGTGAACGCGCTTCTTATATAGCGCCGCAGATACGCATGCTTATTCGCGGCGGCTCGGGATCCGCCATCGTCAAGACCGATATAAATTCTACAACTGCGCGGTACATCAACTCCGCAAATTCTTTTAAGGCTGTTGACTGCGCATATACATATGCCACGGCGGCTTTCTGCGGCGTCGAGCCGTTGTTTGTAGAGTATGCCGAGGAGCTTGAAACTCAAAGGGAGCTTATAAGCGAAGCCATAGAAGCCTACAGCTCGCAGCACGGCCGTATGCCTTCCGTAGTGGCGGTACAGAATACCGCTGTATTTGCTTTTGGAAGATCCAAGCGCGACGCCGACGCCGCGGCGGACGCATTTAAATATGTGTGCGACATGGTCGATACGGCTTCGGCTCTCGGCGGATTAAAGCCGCTGCCTCAGGCCCGCGTAAAGAGCTTCCTTGACGATTATGCCGCCAATTACGAGCTTTTCCTTGACGGGCGTGCAAGAATAGAGGAAAAGATAGTAGTTGTTACCGGGGCGGCACAGGGCTTTGGACAGGGCATAGCCGACAGTCTGCTTGAGCATGGCTGCAATCTTGTCATTGCAGACCTTAATGACGCTTTGGCTTCAAAAAATGCCGCAGCGGCCTGCGCCAAATATGGCAGAGGTAAGGCTGTTGCAGTCAAAGTGGACGTCAGCAACGAGGAGTCCGTGCACGAGCTGCTGACGCAGACTGCTTTGGAATACGGCGGAATAGATCTGTTTGTGAGCAACGCGGGCATCGCCCGTTCCGGCAATATAGAACAGACTACCAAGCAGAGTTTGGAGTTCCATATAGCGGTCAACTATACCGGATTCTTCCTCTGCTCCAAGTATGCCTCAAGACTTATGAAGATTCAGTATCAGTACGACCCGTCTTATTATGCCGATATAGTTCAGATAAACTCTAAGTCGGGGCTTGAGGGCAGCAACAAGAATTTCGCCTATGCCGGCAGCAAGTTCGGCGGCATCGGTTTGGTGCAGTCTTTTGCGCTTGAACTGGTAGAGTATAATATAAAGGTGAACGCTGTTTGCCCGGGAAATTATTTGGACGGGCCGCTGTGGTCGGATCCTGAGAAAGGACTTTTTGTACAGTATCTCAACTCGGGCAAGGTACCCGGCGCAAAGACGGTAGACGACGTCAGAAGACATTATGAGTCTAAAGTACCTATGTCGAGGGGCTGCCTGCCTTCGGACGTAGCCGCGGCAGTGATATACTGTACTGAGCAGAAGTATGAGACCGGCCAGGCGATCCCTGTTTCCGGCGGTCAGGTCATGCTTAAGTAGCCGAACCCTCGGAGGTTTGAATGCGGTGCAGGTCGCGCTTTGGCGGCATGGTGTGCGCATTCCCGTTTTTATGAATAAAATAAATTAAAATATATTTAGGATGTGAGTATCATGGCAACTCCAGTAATCATGCCTCGTCAGGGGCAATCTGTAGAAAGCTGCATCATCACTAAGTGGCACAAAAAGAAAGGAGACAAGGTTTCGCAGGGCGATATCCTGTTTTCGTACGAAACGGACAAAGCCTCGTTCGATGAGGAAGCCCCCGTATCGGGCGAAATGTTAGACGTATATTTTGAAGAAGGCGACGACGTAGAGTGTCTTCTCAATGTTTGCGTAATAGGCGAGCCGGGCGAAGATACTTCTGCTTTTGCCCCCAAAAAAGAGGGACAAGGTGAAGAACAGCCCGCCGAACAGCCGGCTCAGCAGGCAGCAGAGGCGCCGACGGCTCAGCCTGTCGCTGTAAAATCGGAGCCCGCGGACGGATTTATAAAAATTTCGCCTCGCGCTAAGGGCCTTGCTTCACGCCAGGGAATAGATTATAAATACGCGGAGCCTACAGGCCCGAACGGCAGAATAATAGAGCGTGATATACGTGCTTTGGCCGAAAGCGGCGTAAAGTTTACTTCTGCTGCTGCCGGCGAATATGAGAAGAATCCCGGCGTGTCCGGTACCGGTATCGGCGGCCGAGTTTCTCTTTCCGACTTTGCGTCCGCGCCTGCCGCTTCAGCGGCCCCTGTACAGCCTGCGGCTGAATATACCGACGAGAAAGTGCCCAATATCCGCAAGGTTATAGCCAAAACAATGCACGCGTCGCTTTCGGATATGGCTCAGCTCACGCTCAATACATCTTTCGACGCTACGGCTATAATGAATTTCCGCGCACTGGTCAAAGAGAACAGGGAATCGCTCGGTTTGGAAAACATTACTCTTAACGACATTGTCCTCTATGCCGTCAGCCGTACCCTGCCTGAGTTCAGGGCTCTCAATGCCAACTGGCTCGGAGATACCATAAGGTACTTTAATGTGGTCAACCTCGGCGTAGCTGTGGATACTCCGAGAGGGCTGCTCGTCCCCACAGTTTACGCTGCTGACAGACTCAGCCTCAACGAGCTGTCCAAACAGTCTAAAGCTGTAATATCCGACGCTCAGTCGGGTACGATAAATCCCGATCTGCTTAAAGGCGCGTCGTTTACCGTTACGAACTTGGGTTCTTTGGGCGTTACTTCGTTTACTCCCGTTATCAATCCTCCTCAGACCGGTATATTGGGCGTGTGCGGTATAGAGACTAAGGTCAAAGTCGTCAACGGCGAGCTTAAGGCGTATAAGGCCATGAATCTCAGCCTGACCTTCGATCACAGGGCCCTTGACGGCGCTCCCGCCGCAAAATTCCTGCAGAAGCTGGCTAAAAATCTTGAGAATTTTACTCTCATGCTTGCAAAATAACGGGAGGTGCAGATAATGGTCTATGATCTTATTGTTATAGGCGGAGGCCCCGCCGGGTATTTGGGCGCGGAAAGGGCTGGGCACGCCGGACTTTCTACTATGGTAATAGAGAAAAGATATGTCGGCGGCGTATGCCTTAACGAGGGCTGCGTACCGTCAAAGGCTCTGTTGTATTGCGGTAAAGCGTACGACTATGCTAAGAATGGCGAGCATTACGGCGTAAAGGCCGAGAACGTCACCTATGACCAAAAGTTTGCCGTAGAGCGCAAAAATAGGGTAGTAAAAACTCTTGTGTCGGGCGTTCGCGGTTCTTTAAAGGCCAACAAGGTCGAGCTTGTCGAGGGCGAGGCCAAGATTGAGGGCCGCGACCCCGAGGGCTATCGTGTCAGCGCCAATGGTCAGACTTATGTAGCAAAAAGACTGCTTATCGCTACGGGTTCTGAAGCGGTAGTGCCTCCTATTCCGGGTGTAAAAGAGGGGCTGGCGTCGGGTTTTGTGTGCACCAACAGGGAGATACTTGACCTCGAAACCGTTCCCGAGCGTCTTGTCGTCATAGGCGGCGGCGTTATAGGGCTTGAAATGGCCTCGTATTATAACTCAGTGGGCAGTAAAGTAACGGTTATTGAAATGATGGATAAGATAGCCGGGCCTACAGATAAGGATATCTCCAATATACTCCTTAAGGATTACCAGCGCAAGGGCGTGGAGTTTTGCCTCGGCTGCAAGGTAACGGGCGTCACCTCAGACGCCGTTCTGTATGAAAAGGACGGTAAGCAGGTCTCCGTACCGGCGGATAAAGTGCTGCTTTCCATAGGACGCAGAGCCGTAAGCAGAGGGATAGGGCTTGAGAGTATAGGCGTGGAGCTGACGGACCGCGGCGTGATAAAAACTGACCGTTATTGCCGCACGAATATACCTAACGTATATGCTGCGGGCGACTGTATAGGCAATGTAATGCTGGCCCATACCGCATATAGGGAAGCCGAAGTGGCCGTGAACAACATGCTGGGCAAAAAAGACGTCATGCGCTACGCTGCCAATCCGTCCGTTATATATACCAATCCCGAAGTGGGCTGCGTGGGTGAAACCGAGGAGTCCGCAAAAGCAAAGGGCATAGATGTAGAATGCGTAACGCTCACCATGAAGTATTCTGGACGTTACGTAGCGGAAACGGAGGGCGGCATCAACGACGGTGTATGCAAGCTCATAATGGACAAGAAATACCGTAATTTGATAGGCGTGCATATGATATGCAATTATGCGTCAGAGATAATTTACGGCGCCGCGCTTATGATAGAGAGCGAGATGCGTGTCGATGATCTTAAGGAGCTTATATTCCCGCATCCTACCGTGAGCGAGATTATCCGCGAGGGTTTATTTCAGTTTAAATAAAAATTAATTTATATTATTGAAAAGAGGTCGCTACAAAATGCCAAAGTCTCAATTTATGGATCCGGATGTCCTCAGAAAACCGGGTAAAATCAAATTTAAGGACATCGATTGCAATCAGTATAAGAAAACCATCGAACAGGAGAAAGCTAACTTTTCCAACGAGGATTTCGTGCGCATATATCATGATATGGCCGTTATCCGCGAGTTTGAAACGATGCTGTACTCCATAAAGACCAAGGGCGAGTACAACGGTATAGAGTACAACAATCCCGGACCCGCGCATCTTTCAATGGGCCAGGAGGCTTCCGCCGTCGGACAGGCGTATCTGCTCGGCGTCGACGACTACATATTCGGCTCTCACAGGAGTCACGGCGAGATCCTTGCCAAGGGTATGTCCGCCATAAATAAGCTGGACGACAAGACGCTCTACGATATTATGGCAAACTTTATGGACGGCCGGATTCTTAAGATAGTAGAAAAGGATCAAAAATCAACCAAAGAGCTCGCTATTGACTTCCTCGTATACGGGGCGTTAGCAGAGATATTTGCGAGAGAGACAGGCTTCCATAAGGGGCTTGGAGGCTCTATGCATGCCTTCTTCCTGCCGTTCGGCATATATCCAAATAACGCAATAGTCGGCGGTTCAGCTACGATCGCTGCGGGCGCTGCGCTCTTTAAGAAAGTTAATAAGAAAAACGGCATATGCATATCCAATATCGGCGACGGTTCGGTCGGCCGCGGCCCCGTTTGGGAGGCGTTCAACTTTGCGGCTATGGATCAGTATACGCAGCTGTGGGAGGAGTCGTACAAAGGCGGCCTGCCTGTAATATTTAATTTCTTCAACAACTGCTACGGTATGGGCGGTCAGACCTGCGGCGAGACCATGGCATACGGCATACTCGCCCGTATAGGCGCCGGTATCAATCCCGACATGATGCACTCCGAGCGTGTGGACGGCTTTGACCCGCTGGCTGTGATCGACTGCATGAGGCGCAAGATAGATATCATCAAGAACAATAAAGGCCCGGTTATTATGGATACGCTCACGTATCGCTATACCGGCCATTCTCCCTCCGATTCCGGTTCTTACCGTACTCCCGAGGAAGTTAAGGCTTGGGAGAACTACGATGTGCTCAAGACGTACAGCGCCAAGCTCGTCGATGCAAAGATCGCAGACCGCGCTCAGTTCGACGCCATCAATGAGGATGTCAAAGCCCTTATTACCAAGACCTGCAAAATGGCTGCCGATTTGGAGATATCTCCTCGTATGGATCTCGTTGCGGTTCCCGATGAAATAGAGAAGCTTATGTTCTCCAATCAGAAAGTGGAGAAAATGGCCGACGGACCGTGCGATGTGCTCATGCCCATGGAGGAGAATCCGAGGGTTCAGGCTATCGCGCGCAAAGAGCGCTTCGGCATAGACAAAAACGGCAAGCCTGTATCCAAGAACAAGGTGTTCCAGTTCCGTGACGCGCTGTTTGAGGCTATAATAGATAAATTCTATAAAGATCCTACCCTTATCTCCTATGGTGAAGACGTCCGCGACTGGGGCGGAGCATATGCGGTGTACAGGGGCTTGACGGAGGCTCTGCCTTATCACAGAATGTTCAACGCTCCTATATCAGAATCCGCTATAGTCGGCTCTGCAGTCGGATACGCCATGGCGGGCGGTCGAGTTATCGTTGAGCTGATGTATTGCGACTTCCTCGGCTGCGCAGGCGACGAGGTCTTCAACCAGCTGGCCAAGTGGCAGTCTATGTCAGCCGGTCTGCTCAAGATGCCGGTAGTGCTCCGCGTATCCGTCGGATCCAAGTACGGCGCGCAGCATTCGCAGGATTGGTCCTCGCTCGTTGCGCATATTCCCGGACTCAAGGCTGTATTCCCGGCCACGCCGTATGATGCAAAGGGTCTTATGAACGCGGCTCTTATGGGCACCGATCCGGTAGTGTTCTTCGAGAGTCAGAGGCTGTACGATATAGGCGAGCAGTTCCATGAGGGCGGGGTTCCCAAGGATTATTATGAGGTCGAGATAGGCGAGCCCGATATAAAGAGACAGGGCACTGACGTCACTATCCTTACAATAGGCGCAACTCTCTATAAGGCACTCAAGGCCGCCGATATACTTAAGGAAAAGTACAATATATCCGCCGAAGTCATCGACGCGCGCAGCATAGTGCCGTTTAATTACGATAAGGTCATCGAGTCTGTCAAGAAGACCGGCAAGATCGTCCTTGCGTCCGACGCGGTAGAGCGCAACTCGATACTCAAAGATATGGCGGAGAACATCTCCGAGCTGGCGTTTGACTATCTTGACGCGCCTCCGGTAGTCGTCGGATCGCGCAACTGGATCACTCCCGCGCACGAACTCGAGAAGTTCTTCTTCCCGCAGGAGGACTGGATTATCGACGCTATTCACGAGAGAATCATGCCTATCCCCGGGTATGTGGCTACGAATAACTTTACTGATAACGAGAAGCTCCGCAGGGCTAAGCTCGGCGTATAGTAAAATAATACGTTAACCGCGTATTTGTTCGGGATTTGCTGCATAACAAATACCGTGGCAGTTCGGTATACCTTATTCGGCATACGGTGTTTATGCGCCGTATGCCGAATTTCTTAAAATTGCCGTTCAAATATGCGCTACTGCGCTGTCTCCGCAGTGCTTGCGGAGGTTATCCGCTGGAGGTTTTATATGTCTTTTAAAGGTTTCCCGGAGCGTATGCTGCCTTTTTTGAAAGAAAATAAGGAGCGAAACGACAGGGAATGGTACTTTGCTCACAAGCCGGAGTTCAAGACACTTGTTCAGGAGCCGTTTTACGCGCTTACGGACGCGCTTTCCTCTGTGCTGCAATCCATAGATCCTCATATAGTGACAGATCCCAGGCGCTGTTTGTGCCATGTATACCGTGACGCCCGCCGTATAAAGCCGGGAACAAGCTTCTACAGGGACAATATGTGGACTTCTTATCACAGAGATTCAAAGCTGTATCCCGACGCGCCCGGTTATTATTTCGAGGTGACGCAGAGCTGCCTGAGATTCGGTCTGTACTGGGACCCATACAACAGATCGCTGATAAAATCCTACAGACGGTATATAGTCGAAAATGCGGAGGAATTTAGGGCTGCTTTGGGCAGGATAAGGATATTCAAAGCGGATTTCGAAGTGTTTAAAAAGAAGCGTACAGAACCGATCCCTCATGATCTGCAGTTTTTCTATGCCGCAAAGGAGCTTCATTTCAGCTGCTTGGATACAGAGCTTGAGCATTTGCAGGATCCTGATATTATTGAAACAGTGAAGCATGCATATCTTGAGACGTCGGGGCTGTATGAGATATTATCATCGCTTCAGCCCATACAGCCGGAAGAGACTGATATACACATACCTCGCAATAACATAACTTCGTTCGAATGGTAGTGATAAATATGGAGCATATGAAAATATGTGCGCACAGAGGCGCGAGCGCTTATGCGCCGGAGAATACGATGCCTGCCTTTGAGCTTGCCGCACGTCAGAAAGCCGACAGTATAGAGATTGATGTTCATCTTACAAAAGACGACATTATTGTAGTAAGTCATGACGGAAGTATAGACAGATGCTCAGACGGGCATGGAGATATATGCGGCATGACGTATTCGGAGTTAAAAAGATATAATTTTGCCGCATTATATCCGAAGTACGGCTTCGTCGGCATACCTACTGTCGCAGATGTTTATGCTATGGCTGCGCGTACGGGACTGCGCGTCAATGTAGAGATAAAGGGCGGGATAGGGCGTATAGAGCCGCTGCTTGCCGCTGTCGCGCGTGATATGAATATGGGCGACAGAGTTTATTATTGTTCGTTTGATTTGCGCGCTCTTGTCAACATCAAAAGAGAGGATCCTTTATGTTCTACCGGTTTACTTTTCGACAATGCGCCAAATGACGTGCTGCAGGTATGTTTGCAGAATCGTATCGACGCCGTTCACCCATGGCGCGGGGCGTTGACGGAGGCGGATATGCGTTCGTATCACTCTGCCGGTCTTATCGTCCGACCTTGGGTCGTGGATGAGCGTGAGGAAATGCTTGAGTTGATGCACTGCGGGGCGGATGAGTTGATTACGAATAAACCTGACATAGCGTATGAGGTCGTGCACTGAAATTGGTTTGTTTATTTTCGGAAGCAGTCTTAATTTAATATATGCAATGACAATATGTGAGAACGTTTATAAATTGGCAGTAAAACATTCATGCAGACCGTTTTTTTGGCCTGCATTTTTTTTATTTCTATTATCCAGCAGTCATAATTCTTATATGTTTTTGTTTCAATAAACATTTATTTTACTAATGAAAATGCGTACTCCTTCAACTTTTCTTCATTTTTTTATGAAATAATAATATTGAAATTAATTATGATTAATATGGGAAAGGAGGTAAGAACTATGAAAAAATTATTTTTCACAGTGCTTAGTGTTTTTCTTTTACTTGCGGGGTTCAGCGGTTGTTTGAAGCCGGAAAATACGGTTACGGGTGCGGAAACTACATCGGAAAATACCGAAAAAACATATGTTTCTAAATCGGATACGTTTTCCGATTCGGATTACGAAACCGATTATGGCGAAAGCGGCAGTGTTCAAATTCAATTGCAGGGCGACTCGGCCGAGGCAGGTTCGGATAGTGTGAAAATCTCCGGCTCCGCCGTCTCCGTTACGGAAGAGGGCACATATATCCTGTCGGGCAGCCTGGACGACGGCATGATAATAATAGACGCGCCTGATACCGCAAAGGTTCGGTTGGTGTTAAGCGGCGTAAACATCAACTGTGAGACGTCGGCTGCGCTGTATATTCTGAGTGCAGATAAGGTTTTTGTAACTTTGGCGGACGGATCGGAGAATACTCTTTCTAACGGCGGAACATTTACCGCTATAGACGATAACTCTATTGACGGAGCGGTGTTCTCTAAACAGGATTTGACATTGAACGGGACTGGTTCGCTTTCCGTTATATCTCCTGCAGGGCACGGTGTAGTCTGCAAAGACGACCTTGTGATCACGGGCGGGACGTATGACGTTACGTCTGCTTCTCACGGACTGGACGTGAATGACAGCATATGTATAACCGGCGACGTATCACTTACGATTGACGCGGGTAAGGACGGGATTCACTCAGAGAACAACGACGACGACTCTTTGGGACTGGTTTATATATTTGGCGGAGTTATTGATGTTGAATCGGAGGGCGACGGGATCAGAGCCGGTGCTTCCATGCAGATTGAAGACGGGGTCTTTCAAATCCTTGCGGGCGGCGGCAGTGAAAACGGCTCCAAGGAAAACTCCGGTTTCTACGGAGGATTTATGGGCAGGGCCCCCGGACGATCCTCTCAATCTTCCGAGGCCCAAACCGATCAGGCCAGTATGAAAGGTATAAAATCCGCAGGCGCTATGATGATATCTAGAGGTGATTTTTCCATAGACTCGGCCGACGATGCAGTCCATTCCAACGCTTCTATCACAGTGTCGGGAGGCGTTTTTGAGATAGCTACCGGGGACGATGCTTTTCATGCAGACGATACCTTGACCGTAACGGACGGACAAATCAACATTTCCGAAAGCTACGAGGGACTGGAAGCCCTTCATTTAGATATTCAGGGCGGAGATATTGCTCTTGTGGCATCCGACGACGGTTTGAACGCAGCGGGCGGAACGGATTTCAGCGGCATGACGGGCGGCAGAGACGGAATGTTCGGCGGTCCGGGCGGCGGGATGAGTTCAAATTCCGACGGCAGCATTACCATATCCGGCGGGACGCTTTCCGTTACCGCTTCAGGCGACGGAATAGACGCCAACGGGTCTGTAGAGATTTCGGGAGGTATGATAACTATCGTCGGGCCTGCGCAGGGCGATACCGCAACACTGGATTATGATACCAGCGCGGTAATTACTGGAGGTACGTTTATCGGGACTGGAGCTGCTGGCATGGCGCGTACTTTCAGCGATTCCGAGCAGGGAGTGATCGCAGTCTCTGTCGGAAGTCAAGCTGCGGGCACGTCCGTTACGATTGCCGACAGTAAAGGTAATGTGTTTTTGACTCATGAGCCTGATTTGTCTTTTAGCCTGATTATTTTCAGCAGCCCCGATCTTACGGCAGGGGAGACCTATGTCGTAACTGTCGGAACAAATGTCGTACGGACACAGGCAAAGTAAAGCGCCCGGTTTAACGTTTATTTTTCGACATCAATTACCTGTAAACATAACCTCAAAACAGCAGGCGGACCGACCAATATTCTGTCGGTTTGCCTGCTTCGGTCTGTTTCATTAATATAATATTTTTCTCATTGACTTTTTGTCTCGGTTGTGATATAATTAATCCAATCGGTTTTAACGCAGTTATGAACAGTTCTGCGTATAAACGTTTTCGAAGAGATGACGTTGAATATACGGAAGTGCGATTCTAAAGTCTGCCGGTCGTTTTAGCCGCTGCAAAATCCTTATTTACAGGAGTTTTAATAGTCCGAAAAATTGAATATTTTGCTGTTCTTACCGTCAGTTTTCCCCGAAGTTACATCATTGTCCGAAAAACGACGGTTTGACATACACGGAGGTGTATCGAAGTGGTCATAACGGGCCTGACTCGAAATCAGGTAGTCCTCACGGGCTCGTGGGTTCGAATCCCACCGCCTCCGCCAAGTTAAAAGCTACATTTTGAGAAATCAAAATATAGCTTTTTTCGTTGTTATTCGTTCTTTAAAAAATATCTATTCCGTAACGTTCACACAAATAGAAACGGCAATTTTCGATCAGAAAATTGCCGTTTCTAGTGAAAAGAGAATCAAGTGAAAAAATTGATAGCTTTGTTCTG
Organism: uncultured Clostridia bacterium; assembly: GCA_944386305.1. GTDB lineage: Bacteria > Bacillota > Clostridia > Oscillospirales > UBA644 > CALXAN01. The sequence goes on along the minus strand of CALXAN010000053.1, from coordinate 1,415 downwards.
CATAGCAATTGATTTTCATACTAAATAATGATATATTTGAATCAAAATATTATTATATGTGGTAATTGGAGAGTTGTTTTGTGTTAGATAGTCAATTAAAATTGTATATTCCTCAATACCGTGATTTATGGTATCGACAACAATTGCTAAATGACGCTGCTACCATGGACTATAATAAGGGATATGATTTGGATTTTAGAGGATATCACAAAGATAGCGGTTGTATTGATTTTCCCGAAGAGCAATGGAAAAACTGGTACGACTGGTTCATTGGTCAAGAACCAGAACGATTTTATGCCTATATAACACGGTCGCATGATGGCAAGTTTATTGGTGAGGTTAATATCCATAGAAGTAATACTGCACCGTGGCATGAAATGGGAATCGTTTTAGATGCTAAATTTCGAGGGCAAGGTTATGCGGTCGAGGCGTTGAAATTGCTTCTAGAGTATGCCTTTGTGAACTTAAATGTCGATGCTGTCCATAATAGTTTTGAAGTGAATCGGACGGCTGCTGTTCGAACACATCTTGCAGCTGGTTTTAAAGAATACAACAAAGAAAACGATAATATTGAACTATTAATTACCAGAGAGCAGTATTTTTCCAAATAACCAATCTCCCTTACGTGAGTTCAACTCCCACCTCCGAAAACGCTAAAATATCTTTTTCATGTGGCTTAGACAAAATGGAAGTCCCGCCGTATCCCGGTGGGATTTTTGTTTTGCGGCTGAGAGGGTGAGATGATAAGTGTGCGGCTCGCGAATCCATCCTCTCCTACCAGAAAAGAACGCTAACCTTGTATCAAGATTAGCGTTCTTTTTCTCTTTACCCGTGCAAAATATAGGTTTTGTGGCACATTATTATCTTGTTAATGTGATCTTTCTGTCTTTGCGATATTATAACTTAAGACCATATATCTTATTTCGTACGGCTATAGATATTCGTAAGGTTATACTCGATTCGTGTGGCTATATTACTATCAAATCCTGATATAAGTTCGATATAAACGAAACATTTATATATAAACAAATAATTGATAATTGAATTGGAACCGATTTCTGCTATAATGTGATTGTAAGCTTACAGAATAACTGAAAGGAGTTCATAATATGAACTTAGAAATAGGAGCCATTATTAAAAATCTTCGCACACAACATAAAGTCACACAAGACCAGCTTGCAACATTCCTTGGTGTTACACCACAGGCTATCTCTAGGTGGGAGGCAGGAAACGGATACCCTGATATTGAAACCCTTCCGTCCATTGCGAATTTCTTTTCAGTAAGTATGGACGAGTTGCTCGGAATGAATCGCACAGAAAAAGAAAAACGACGCGACGAGATTTATTTGGAGATGCAGAAACAGGCTGAATCAGGTGAGGATAACGAGGAAACAATCCAAACAGCGAGAAAATAT
>CALXAN010000052.1 GCA_944386305.1 uncultured Clostridia bacterium | reverse complement strand
TGCCGCGTTTTTGCCGAAAGCGGTCATAAGCGCCATGTTTTTTCCGCAAGTCTTCATATACGCCGCGTTTTTACCATAAGTCTTCATAAGCAAGGTTTTTTGCCGAAAGCTGTCATAAGCTCTGCGTTTTTTCAGCAGGCCGGGCTTCCGCCCCGCGCGGCGCAGATCCCCGCGTCTCTTTTTGAGCTTCGCCTCAGTCTGTCTGCGCGCCTGCGCCGGTCTTTTTGCGTTTTTCCCGGGCGAGGGGGATCGGCTCTGCGGGCGGCCGTCCTTCGCTGCGCAAAAAACCGCGCCGAAATATGCCGTATCGAGGTCTGAGCGGATAAGAAGCGCATATAGCGCTCAGCTTCCGGTTCTGCCATCGCGCCGTTTTATGTGCGCGGCGCGGATATGGCGGCCGTGACATTGGCGGGCACGGCCGATACGTTTGCCGAGTCCGAGTCTTAATTTTTCAAATCATGGATCAGAGCGGATTTATTGTGCCGCCGCGGGGTCGTTTCGAAAATGACAGCGCACCGTTTATTTTGCTCCCGTCCCTATGCCGCCCGTCTCCGCGGCCTCGCCTCTTAAGCGCTGATTTGGCGGATTTTTTGTATGATAAGCGCAGTTTTCTGTCGCTTATGCGGTCTGCAGAGGCCCGGATATGTCGGAATGTTTAAAGAATTTTCAGTATCTGTGTCGAAAATAAGATCTTTTGAATGCCCGGCGGGGATAAAAACGTGCAAACACCGGCTCTTTTTATTCTGCGCTCTGAATATTACGCATATGCTGCGCGGGGTTTGAAAAGCGGTTGTGTCAAAAAAATCCGTTTTACCGCCCGCGGCGCAAAAAACATACTGTCTTTTATCCGCCCCGAATAATTTCCGGATTCCCCTATCGAAAAAAACATATTTTTTATCGCGCAACGCGCCGATAAATGTTTTTTGCGCCGGGTACAAATCTCGAAAAGAAGCGAATAACAATGGGGTCGCGCCGCTGTTCGCATTTTTACGCCGTTTTTCGCTGCCCGCGGCGGGGTCCGCTTTGGGTTATTCCGGTAGGATACGTCATAAAGACTCGGCGGTTATAAACGCTTTTTCTCATATAAACCGATATACGGTTCGGCGCAGGGCGGAACGGCCGTTCCGCTCGACGCCTAAACGCCCCTGCGTCTGAACGTTCCTGTGCCTGAACGCCTTTGCGCATACTTTTGTTTAAGCGCTGTTTTTTCGGCGTTAATGGCCCGTGCGTCCCGGCTATATCAGCTCTACTTTGTCCTGCCCCTCGCAGACGCTGCCTATGACGTAGGCTTCCTGGCCGTTCTGCGCCAGTATGCGCAGGGTCTCGTCGGCGTCCTGCTCGGACACAATCACGCTCATGCCCACGCCCATGTTAAAGGTGTTGTACATATCGCGCTCGGGTATGCCGCCCTTGGAGGAAATGAGCTCGAATATCGGCGGAACCTTCACGGCGCGCTTGTCTATGCGCGCGCACAGGCCGTCGGGAATGCTGCGGGGGATATTTTCGTAGAATCCGCCGCCGGTTATGTGCGATATGCTCCTGGGCCTTATCTTTTCCAGCAGCGCCAGGACGGGTTTGACGTATATCTTTGTGGGGGTCAGCAGCGCCTGCGCGGGGGATATGCCGCCCAGTATGTCCAAAGGCCGGGTGAACTCGGGGCTTTGGACGTCAAACACCCTGCGCACCAGCGAAAAGCCGTTTGAGTGCACGCCGCTGGACGGCAGCGCGACTATCACGTCGCCCGGGCGCATGGTGTTCTTGTCGAGTATGGCGCTGCGGTCGGCTATGCCTACGGCAAAGCCCGCCAGGTCATACTCGTCTTCGGGATAGAAGCCGGGCATCTCGGCCGTTTCGCCGCCTATGAGCGCCGCTCCCGCCTGCACGCAGCCCTCGGCCACGCCCGACACGATAGAGGCTATCTTTTCGGGCACGTTTTTGCCGCAGGCTATGTAGTCCAGAAAGAACAGCGGCTTTGCCCCGCAGCAGATTATGTCGTTTACGCACATGGCCACGCAGTCTATGCCCACGGTGTCGTGCTTGTCCAGGGTAAAGGCGATTTTGAGCTTTGTGCCCACGCCGTCCGTGCCGCTGACCAGCACGGGGTTGGCTATCCCCCTGAGGTCCGGCTCAAACAGGCCGCCGAAGCCGCCTATGTCCGAGGCCGCCGCGGCCGAGGTGCGGGCTATGTGCTTCTTCATCAGCTCCACGGCCCTGTAGCCTGCGGTTATGTCCACTCCCGCGTTTTTGTAGCTTTCGCTGTAGCTTTTGTCGTTCATTGGCTTTCCCTTTCGCTGATTTTTTTCTCAAAGCGGTTCTTGCTCTCCGTTGACGGAATTTTGGTGGGGTACTCCCCGTCGAAGCACGCCTTGCAGAATCCGCCGCAGCCCTGCTTTTCGCCTGTGAGGCGCACCACGTTCTCCAGGCTCAGGTAGCCCAGGGTATCCACGCCTATTATCCGGGCTATCTGCTCCACGCTGTGGCGGCAGGCTATGAGCATCTCCTTTGAGTCTATGTCCGTGCCGTAATAGCACGGGTTGAGAAATGGCGGGGCCGACACCCGCATGTGTATCTCCTCGGCGCCCGCTTCCCTGAGCAGCCTGACTATCCTGGCGCAGGTGGTGCCCCTCACTATGGAGTCGTCTACCAGCACCACGCGCTTGCCGCGCACCGTCTCGGCTATCGGGTTGAGCTTGATGCGTACCTTGTCCTCCCTGGACTGCTGCCCGGGGGATATAAAGGTCCTGCCGATGTATTTATTCTTTATAAATCCTATGCCGTACGGTATGCCCGACTGCCTGGAGTAGCCTATGGCCGCGTCCAGCCCCGAGTCGGGCACGCCTATGACGATGTCCGCCTCTACCGGGTGCTCCATGGCCAGAAATTCGCCCGCTCTGCACCTGGCCCTGTGTACCGAGCAGCCGTCCATGACCGAGTCGGGCCTGGCAAAGTAGATATATTCAAATACGCACATGGTCGGCGCGGCCGTGCCGCAGCGGTCGGATATGGAGCGTACGCCGTTTTTGTCAAATACGATTATCTCCCCCGGCCGCACGTCGCGTATCAGCTTTGCGCCCACGGCGTCCAGCGCGCAGCTCTCGGAGGCTACTACGTACCTGCCGTCCTCCGTCTGCCCGTAGCACAGGGGCCTGAAGCCGTGCGTGTCCCTGACTGCTATGAGCTTGGCCGGCGACATTATCACCAGCGAAAACGCGCCCTCCAGCCTGTCCGCCGCGCGGCTGACCGCCTCCTCGATGGAGCCGCTCCTGATGCGCTCCTTGGTTATCATGTAGGCGATAACCTCCGTGTCGCTGGTGGTGTGGAAGATGGAGCCCTCCATCTCCAGCTGCTCGCGCAGCTCCTGGGAGTTTACCAGGTTGCCGTTGTGGGCTATGGCCATGCGGCCCTTGATGTGATTTATGATAATAGGCTGGGCGTTGGCCCTGTCGCTGGAGCCGGTGGTGCCGTATCTTACGTGGCCCACCGCGATGTTGCCGGTGCCCAGGGATTCCATTATCTGCGGGGTAAACACGTCGTTGACTATGCCCGTGTCTTTGTAGGAATGAAAAAGGCCGTCGTCGTTGACCACTATGCCGCAGCTCTCCTGGCCACGGTGCTGCAGGGCGAACAGCCCGTAGTATACGGTGGAGGCCACGTCCGAGGTCGCCGGCGAATATACTCCGAATACCCCGCACTCGTCGTGCAATTCTGTTTCAGGCATGCTTTATTCTCCCATCAGTCTGTGCATTACTTCGTTGTATGCGTCTTCCACGCCGCCCATGTCGCGGCGGAAGCGGTCCTTATCGAGCTTTTCGCCGGTGTCCAGGTCCCAGAGCCTGCAGGTGTCGGGCGATATCTCGTCCGCGAGTATTATCGCGCCGTCGTCGAGCCTGCCGAACTCGAGCTTGAAGTCCACCAGCCTGATATTGAGCGTCTTGAAGTATGCGCGCAGCACGTCGTTGACCTTAAAGGCCAGCTGCTTTATCGTCTCTATCTCCTCGCGCGTGGCCAGCTTGAGGGCTATGGCGTGGTAGGAGTTGAGCAGCGGGTCGCCCAGGTCGTCGTTTTTGTAGGAAAACTCGATGGTCGGCGCGTCAAAGACTATGCCCTCATCTACCCCGTACCTCTTGGCGAACGAGCCCGCGGACACGTTCCTTATTATGACCTCCAGCGGCACGATGGACACCTTTTTGACCACGGTCTCGCGCTCGCTCAGCTCCTCGACAAAGTGCGTGGGCACCCCGTTCTTCTCCAGCAGCTGCATGAGCAGGTTGCTCATGCGGTTGTTTATGGCGCCCTTGCCCTCTATCGTGCCCTTCTTCAGGCCGTTAAAGGCGGTGGCGTCGTCCTTGTAGGACACTATGTAGTACCTTGCGTCGTCGGTGGCGTAGACCTTCTTGGCCTTGCCTTCATACAGCTGTTCTCTCTTTTCCATTTCTCAGTTTCCTCCAAAAAAATAATTTTATATTATGTCGTTTTATCAAATAAATGTTTATATTTTGTCGTTTTAAACATATCCGCGCGCGGATATTCGTCCGTTCGGCATGCGTTTGCCTGCGCTCCTCAGCCGCAGGTGCGCGAACGCTCTATCTTTCTGCCCGGCGCATCGGGCGCATTGAAAATATCAGCTCTTCTGACCGTGCGGCGTTTTGAAAGCTTGCGGAATCCCTTAAACGTAAAAACAACAGGCCGCCGTCCGCGCATGTCGCAGCGTTCCGAAAAATGTCATAAGCTCCCGAACGTATCGTTCCGAAAAATATCAAAAGAACGGGACGCTTTGAAAATATCGAAAGCTTTCAAACATATCGCTTCCGCCTGAGCGGCGCCTTGAAGATTTCAAAGGCCCTTGAAATATTTGGCTTTCCCGGCTGAACATATCGAAGCGTTCCGAAAAATATCAAAGGCTAACGTATGCGGCTTTGGAAAAGATATCGGAGTTTTCCGAACATATCGTTCCGAAAAATATCAAAAGAACGGGACGCTTTGAAAATATCGAAAGCTTTCAAACATATCGCTTCCGCCTGAGCGGCGCTTTGAAGATTTCGGAATCCTCTAAACACGTAAATATCAGGTTTTTCGTCTGAGTTTCGGCAGATACCAAAATCTTCTGTATGCGGGCGTTCCGAAGAAATTTTTACAGGCGTTCTGAAAATACTCTTCCGTCCCGGCGTATCGGGGCGGTTTTCGCCCGCGGGCCGCGCGCTTTGCGAAAATCAGGCGTTAAAACGCTCGGCTATCGCCTTGTCTTTCTGCAGCACGTTCGCGCTCGAGGCCGCGCGCGCGTCGGCCAGCTTCCGCGCCAGCTCCGCGTCCGAAACGGCTAAAATCTGCGCCGCCAGCAGCGCCGCGTTGGCCGCGCCGTCTATGGCCACGGTGGCCACGGGTATGCCCGAGGGCATCTGCACGGTGGACAGCAGCGCGTCCAGGCCGTCGAGCGTAGAGGATTTGACGGGAATGCCTATCACGGGCAGCGTGGTGTTGGCCGCCAGCGCGCCCGCCAGGTGGGCCGCCTTGCCCGCCGCGGCTATTATGGCGCCGAAGCCCGCGTCCCTCGCGCTTTCTGCAAAGGCCTTGGCCTGCTCGGGCGTGCGGTGCGCCGAGTATACGTGCACCTCGTGGGGAATGCCGTATTCTTCCAGGGTTTTTATCGCTTTTTCGACTACGGGCAGGTCGCTGTCGCTGCCCATGATGACTGCCACTTTCTTCATCGTGTACCTCCGTTAAAAAAGTCCGCCCTCCGTAGAAAAATAAAAAGGCAGTTCATTCTTCCTGCGGATGAACTGCCCAGACGGTCGGCGAAAATTTTTTCCTTGCTCCCATGCGGTATGCTCCGCTGTCCGTCAGTTACAAGGAATTTGTTACGGATACAGTGTATCATATTTCGGCCCGATTGTCAATGCAAAGCGCGAAGAAAAACGCCGTTTTGGCGCGCCTTTTTGCCAAATCCTGCACTTCGGCGCCTCGGCCTGCCCTGTCTCGGCGCCCGGGCCGGGGACAAAACTCCGCAGCGCCCGCGCGCCGGCGTTTGGGTGGAGGTGAGCGGCGGAGACTTTTTTTCTGCGCCGGGCGCGGTATTTTTTCGGTGCTGTGCTGCGGATAAAGTGTTTTCTGCCGGGCAGAGACGCCGATAAGCGCACGGCGGCTGTCTCTGCCGCAAAGCGGGATTACGGGAACGGAAAATTCTTTATGAAACAGCCGCGCCGTAATATGTCTGTTCCTGCTCTGCCGAGCAGGCAGGGCCTCCGCGCGCCGTCTGAGGGTGCGGACAAATTTTGACGAAAAAGAGGGAAGCTTTCTTTGAGCGCGAGCCGCAGAGAATTTTGACAAAAAGGGAGAGCGAGCGCCGGCCGCAGAGAATTTTGATGAAAAAGAAGTAAGGTTTTTTTTGAGCGCAAGCCGCAGAGAATTTTGACAAAAAAGGGAGAGCGGGCGCGGGACGCAGAGAATTTTGACGAAAAAGAAGAGAGTCTTCTTTGAGTGCGGGCTGCAGAGAATTTTGACAAAAAAGGGAGAGCGAGCGCCGGCCGCAGAGAATTTTGACGAAAAAGAAGAGAGTCTTCTTTGAGTGCGGGCTGTGGTATTCGGTCCGCAGCGGGGCCTGCGGGATTGCAGAAAAACAGTTTTTTGTCTGACTGAGAGCCCGCGGATGATTATAACGAACGCGTGATATCTGTTTTATAAAATAAAAATACGGCGTTTTCGGCATATCGTGTCCAGCTCTTTATGCGGAATTTATGTGTCCGTTATTGAAAACGGCGGCAAATTATGATATACTGAAGCGATGGCACAGACCGTAGAGACGAAAGGCGGGCAGGGTATGCAGGAGCTCAGATTTGCGGACCCCGGCGGCAGCGTCAGGCAGGGCAGGCTCGAGGACGGTAAAGTGCGGGCCGGCGGCGACGTATACGAGCTGCCGCAGATAACCCTGCTCAGCCCCGTAGAGGGCCTGACGGGCCAGTTCGGCGCGCTGCGCGCGCCGGCTGACGCGGAGCGCAGGCTGCGCGCCGCGGCCGGGGTCGCGGACGTATACAGAGGACAGGCCTGGGCGGGGCGCACGCTCATATGCGCGGCGCTGGACAGGGACGGAAAGATATACTCATGCGCGTGCGGGCCGGCGGTTTTCGAAGCGGCGGAGCGCGCTCAGGTTTGGCTGAGCGGGCGCAGGGTCGAGGGCCCCTGTATAAGGCTGGGCACGGAGGGCGGCGTACGGCTCACGGCCGATGCGGAATGCTTTGAGGCCCGGGTCGGAGATATAGTAGAGGTCCGCGGCGGGGAGCATGCGCTCGTGGTGGTGATGGCCGCGGACAGCTTAACGAGACAAGGAGAGCACACATGATACGCAGGACAAAGCAAAGGATAGCCGCGCTCATAATATGCTCGGCGCTCG
>CALXAN010000051.1 GCA_944386305.1 uncultured Clostridia bacterium | reverse complement strand
CGAGCTCAGTAGCTTATCACCACCGCCAGGAATACCAGCGGCTCTTCGCCGTCGTTTTTTATGGCGTGCCAGCCGCCGTCGCCCGTCTTTGTCGCGTCGCCGGGGGTTACCCGAGTCCAGTTGCCGTCCCCGTCGTCATACAATCCGCTGCCGGAAATTATAAAGTATATCTCGTCGTCCTCTGTATGCTGGTGCAGGCCTACGCCGCAGCCTTTTTCGAGCGTTACCGTACAGCAGGCGCACACCTTGCTGGTCAGTTCTTCTGCCGAAAATGCGTTGCGGAGTATTACATTCCCGTCTCCGCCGGCCATGTTGGCGACGATCTCTTTTGTAAATTCAGAGTTTTTCCTTAGCATTGTACCGTCTCCTTTGTCAGATTTATATGTATTCGGACTTCGGCCGTCGCTGCACGGCGGCTCCCGACGTTAAAATTATATTATCATATAGCCGAATATGTGTCAATCAGCAAAATATATAAATTTAAAAATACGGTTGAATAAATGAACCACATATGCTATAATACATTGAACGCATATGCGTTAAGACATAATAATAGTAAATTTTTGAGGAAATGCGAGGAGCAGCTTATGAAGAAGTTCATATTGGCAATGATTGCCGCTTTTATGGCGCTGTCTTTATACGGGTGCGTAGACGAAAAATCCGATTCGGTGCGCTACTATTATCCCGATAATATGACGCGCATACTGCGGGAGCAAAAATTGGAGGGAGACGGACAGATACAAACTTTGTCCATGGGCCTGGCGCACAACGAGTATGAAGGCATGCAGTTTATAATCAATTCCGATGCCGATCTTACAGACGTAAAGGTTACGGTGGGCGAGCTTAAAAACGAAGACGGTCAGACTGTTCCCGCAGAGGATATATCTGTTTACAGGCAGCACTATATATTTTATGATAAGATAGCTGCCGCGGCAGCCACTCGTCTCGGTGTGGAGCCGTCTTATGAAGGCTGGTATCCCAATGCGCTTATACCCATGTTTGACGGTTCGGACGGAGGGTTTAAAAACGACGAGTTCGACGTTGATGCGGGTATGAACCAGGGCTATTGGATTACGGTCCGGGCCGACGCGGATTTGCCTGCCGGGACTTATACGGGCGATATTACGGTAAGCTACGGCGATAAGAAGGACATTGTCCCCATGCAGGTCGAAGTTTGGGATTTTGAAATACCAGAGAAGTCTACTTTGGAAACTTTTTACGGCTACTGGCCTGATGTGACTTACGAATGGTACGACCATTTCTACCCGGATCTCGACATTGATATGGGTGAGATTCAAAAAACTTATATGGACTTTTTGCGCACGTTCAGAATAGACGTGGGCCCCGATTCTTTCGAATATGAAACCGACGAAGAATATATCGCAGGACTCAAGGCCCAGATTGAAGCAGGCATAACAAAGCATTACGGCCTGCCGTTTAAGTATGAGAAGGAAGATACTGTAGAGAAGCTGGTGGAGAGAAATAAGGATTATTATCAAAAATTTGAGGACGCCGGCATACTCAAGTACGGTTATATATATACCGTAGACGAACCCCATACCGAAGAGCAGTACGAGCAGGTCAACAAGACTGCCGCGGCCGTCAGGGCCATGGGCTTTCCCACTCTGAGGCTTCTTGTGACTCACGGCTACAAGGAGGGCGTATTGGAGGACGTGTCCTACTGGTGTCCTACGGCTCCGTATATGTCCAAGGAGTTTATAGCCACGCAGAGAGCCAAGGGCAACGACAGCGCCTGGTACGGGTATCTGCCTGTGAGCCTGACAAAGACCAACGACCTGCATTATACGTTTTGGATGAGCAGATATTATGACGTCGCTCATCTTAGCTGGTGTACAAATATGTTCAAAAAATTCGCGACTGAGGGCGCCGAGTCTGAGGGCGAATACGTTTTCCGCGATGTGTGGAGCGATGCAGTGTCATTTACGGACACGGTAGAGAGTGGGTATTATATATTCCCCGGCGCGGAGGGCGACGGCGTGGTAGGCCGCAACATCCCCGTGGGCACCATACAGCTGCACTCTATACGCGACGGCTTGGAGGAATACGAGTATTTTACAATACTTCAAAACAGATATTCCGAATGGCTTGAGGCCTGGGATGCCGACATAACGCTGGATGAGGTAATGTATACGTATTATTATCCGTCGTTTACGGGCTTCGGCAACCAGTATGCCAGCACGGATACCTCGAGGACGGTAGCTATAAGGAAACATGCCGCTGAGGATATTTTAAATGACGAGCAGGCTATTGTAGCCGTGCTGCCCTCCGTCAACGATGGGTTCGAATATTCGCGCGAGGTGACCGTGTATACGCCGCAGGAGGCCGAGGTCATAGTCGATGGGCATACTCTCAGCCCCGAAAAGCTCGATGGCTGCTATAAATATACATATGTGGCCGACGCCTCGCAGACGCGGGTAATCGAGATAAGCGTCAACGGCAGCATATATCATCGCTATATTGTGCCTGAAAAAGACGAAGAATACGGCCAGCTTGTTAAAAACATCGTTTATTCCGACGCCGATGAGCTTGGTTTGGATATGGAAGAGAAATTTGATATAGGTTCTTATATGTGGGACGTCTACATGACCGATAAGCTTACGTTTGAGGAAGATGAGGCTGTACGCGCGCTGAAGCTTGCAAGCATCGAGAATCTGCAGCATTCGCAGATCCCTGTCGTTTTAAAGGTCACGGATGTCTATGGGACTGCATTTACCGAAAAGGATTTCAAGGTATATGCCCCGAAAGCGTCTCAGATCTCCATCAACGGCGTTGAGGCTCAGCTGTCTGAAGAGCATGAGAGTTACGACGTGTACACAGCCCGCATCGATGTCGGGACTACTCCCTATTCTATCAGTACCATAACTGTCGTGAACGGCGACCAAACTGAGGAGCAGGAGTTCCTCATCCATCAGGGTACGGGTGCGCTGAGTACTCTTGTGGACTTTGACGAATCGGGCGATGCGATCTCTTCTATAGCTTCCAACGGCATAGAGGAGGGCTATTCTGTATTGAGCGACGGCGCGATGGTCTCTTCCTTCGGACCCCAGAGTTTAATCAGCCTGATGTTTGACAGCAGCTGTTTGCGTACGACTGATATCAGCGGTTATACTCATATCAGGCTCACTGTGCGCAATATGACTGATGTCGAAGCTCCTGGATTAAGTCTGACGGTTTACGCGGAGGGATTTGACGCCGAGTTGGGCAGTACGGGCACGATCCCTGCGGGCGAAACTGCGGTTATAGACTTGCAGCTGCCTGAGGCTGCGGCCGATAAATTTGCTGCGCTTAAGATGCTCTATCTGTTGTCTGATGCGGATACGTTAGACGAGTCTACATATACTTACCGTATCGAGGATATATACGCGGTAAGCAAGCAATAGTCAGTTGCTTATATCCCTCTCTGCCGAAACAAATATTTTTCCCTGTGCAGGGCCGGGGATAGGCTAAATGAACGGCAAAAGCGGCTGAAGACGGATACGTCTTCAGCCGCTTGTTTTTATTTGTTTGTGCGCAGTCCCCGGTTCAGCTGCGGTGATACAGCGTCTTGTCCTGATATATCGGTTCGCAGGTCAGGTTTACGCCGAGTTTCCTAAATATGTTTTCGTCTACTGGCGACAGTATGACGCTGGAATGGACGTCGCAGCCCTTTAGGTTCTTCAGCTGATCCAGCGCCTGCTGCGCAGTCGGGTCGCTTATGCCGCAGATAGACAGCGCTATCAGCATCTCGTCCGTGTGCAGCCTGGGGTTGCGGTTGCCGAAGCTGTTAATCTTGAGTCTTTGCACAGGCTCTATGACCTCACGGCTTATCAGCTCTTTTTGGTCGGGTATCCCTGCCAGGAGCTTCAGCGCATTGAGCAGCATGGCCGAGGACGCGCCGAGCAGGGAAGAGGTCTTGCCCGTAGCTATCCGGCCGTCCCTCAGCTCTATGGCCGCCGCCGGAGCCTGTGTCTGCTCCGCTTTCTTCATTGCCGCGCCTATAACGGGCATATCGTCAAACGACAGATTGAGCTGCTTCATCAGCAGTTCGTTTTTATATACAATCTCCTCGCTGCCCGATCCTTTCCTGAATTCACATGCGGATTTGAAATATCTCCTTATTATCTCTTTCTGCGCCGCCCTACAGGTGGCCTCGTCGTCAGTTATGCAGAATCCTGCCATGTTTACGCCCATATCGGTCGGGGATTTATAGGGCGAGTAGCCGTATATTTTTTCGAATATCGCGCCCAGGACGGGGAAGATTTCAATATCGCGGTTGTAGTTCACCGCGGTTTCTCCGTACGCCTGCAGATGGAACGGGTCGATCATGTTTACGTCGTTGAGGTCTGTAGTGGCTGCTTCATAAGCTATATTTACGGGATGATTGAGAGGCAGGTTCCATACGGGGAAAGTTTCGAATTTTGCGTAGCCTACCTTGATGCCTCTTTTGTTTTCGTGATACAGCTGTGACAGGCATGTGGCCATCTTGCCGCTGCCCGGTCCGGGCGCAGTAACCACAATCAGCGGGCGGGAAGTGGGGATGTATTCGTTTTTGCCCAATCCGTCTTCGCTTACTATGAGCGGGATATTGGCCGGATATCCGGGAATTACATAGTGCCTGAACACCCTTATGCCGAGTCCTTCAAGCTTTTTCTGATAAGCCTCCGCGTTCGGCTGGCCGCAGAAATGCGTCATAACTACGCCGCCGACATACAGCCCGCAGTCCCTGAACGCGTCTATGAGCCTCAGAACGTCCGCGTCGTAGGTTATGCCCAGGTCTCCGCGTACTTTGTTCTTCTCTATATCGTTGGCGCTGATGACTATCAGTATCTCCGCCTGGTCCCTGAGCTTTACGAGCATATTTATCTTGCTGTCCGGCTTAAAGCCCGGCAGGACCCTCGAGGCATGATAATCGTCAAAAAGCTTGCCTCCGAACTCAAGGTACAGCTTGCCTCCGAAATCCTCTATGCGCTTCCTTATCCTCTGCGACTGTATGCGCAGATATTTGTCGTTGTCGAATCCTACATTATACATTGTAATCCCCTTAAACGTATGTACAGGCCAAATAATGCGAATTATTTGACCTGGTTTCTGTATTTTTGTTTTTTCAGCTGTGCCGAACCCGGCTGTTCTCAAAAGCTGCAGAACCGGCAGCGACCCCTGCGCGCCGCTCTTTTAGGCTCGTGTCTGCTCTTATCGCTTTATAGGCAGTTGAGCTGCAGCCGTTTCAAAGAAGCGGGCCTCGCATTGATTCATACCATCTTATTTTATCAGATATCTACCTGTCTGTCAATATGCGTTGCGCATGAGGTCGGATAATGTCGACGGAAAACCATATTGCAAAAAAATACGTTTGATGCTATACTATTTATGCTATAATGTATATAGGGTAGGGTGATAAGGGTGTCAGAGGGTGGGCCTTGGCTGTCGGCAGCGGCGCCGCTAATTATGCTCTGCGTCGTGTGGTTTGTATTCGCGGGGATTATCGTCGGAGTGATTTTGGCGGTAGTCAATGCCGTACACAGGGGAAATCAACGGAATTCATATTTGCCATATTCTCAGATGCCCGGCGCGGAGAAGCTGAACAAGGGCGCTTATGGGGAACGTCTTACTTATTTGGCGCTTAAAAATTTTGAAGTAATAGGCGCTAAATTCCTGTTTAACGTATACATCCCCAAATCTGACTCCGGAACGACCGAGCTGGATATAGTGATGATCTGTCATGCGGGTATATTTGTGTTTGAATGCAAGGAATTCAGCGGCTGGATATTCGGGCGCGCGGATCAGAAATACTGGTATCAGACGCTTCGTTCAAGAAAATGTAATAGTGTGAAAAACAGATTTTATAATCCGGTTATGCAAAATCGATCTCATGTAAAACATCTTAAAGCATTTCTGCATCTTGATATCCCAATTAGGTCCATTATTGTATTTTCAGATAAATGTGAGCTTAAAAACGTAGATATACGTATGGTTGATGATATTACCGTCGTAAATCTATGTAATGTCTATAATGTCGTCAGCGCTATATTATCTCAAATTCCTGCTAATTCTTTGACTCCGTCTGATGTCAATAATATATATAATATACTTTTACCCTTTACAAAGCTTGACTATGCTGCGAAGGTGAAACATATATCTGATATAAATAAGCATATTAACGTTCAGGCCGATTCTCAATTTACAAAAGGTTCAAACTTTTATTTTGCAAAAAAATCTGATAATAGTTTTAATAGCTTGAATAAAGGTACAACTTATGATGTTTCAGACCAAGATATCGGGACAAAAGATAGTAATGCAAGCTATTGCGTTAACTCATTATATTCTGATGATAAAAGAGACGGAATATCTCCGAATATTTGTAATGAAAAAGAAATTGATACATCAATACTTGGGAATTTAGATAGCCGTAGTGATTTATCTTCGGATATTGAGCCTAAAAATGATAAACTTAATTCTAATTTAACTTCGGGCTGCGGCTCTGTTTCTAGCAGCCGTTCGAATATGCTTAAATGCCCGTTGTGCAATGGACATCTTGTTTTGAGGACGGCTAAAAGAGGCCTTAATGCCGGCAATAAATTCTATGGATGTTCTAATTATCCTGAATGTCGCTATATAAAGAATATTGGGAATTAATATTGGGACAATTTATATTTGTCAAAAAAAAGTTTGTAGCCCACGCACATGCGTGGGCTACAGACTTTTCCGCAGAACCGTATTTTTTTCAATTCGCGCGCAGCGCGAATTTTATACAATAAATCGAAACCCTGTATATAAAACAGGGTGGGTACGTCCTCTCCCGTATTTTGTGCTTCCAACGTCCGGCGCATCGCGCCGGGAGGCCTGCATACCCATACGGGAAGTCGGGCTCCCGATTACAAGATGTAGGATTTTATTTAAAGTATAACACGCATTCCGCAGAAATGTATTCCGCCGTATGCTTACCGCTGCAATACGGCTGTCAGTCTTCTTCGTCGGGGTCTTCTATTTGGAACGTTCCCGCGTTTTCTATCTTGGCCTGCAGCAGCTGCAGCGCGAGGTTGAACTCGTCCTCGTCGTCTATAGATACGAAAACTTCCTCGTCTCCGTCTTCCTCGGCCTTAAGAATTATAAATTCGCAATCGTCGTCGTCAGCTTTGTCCGCCTCTATCAGCGCCACATAGAACGCTCCGTCGTGCTCTGCTCCCTCGACTATAACGAAATCAGTGCTTACGCCGTTTTCATCGGTGAGGGTTATGGTCTCTTCGCCGCAATCGCATTCTGCACCGCATTCGCCGCAGTTGCAATCGCAGGCGTCGTCGTGAATATGTTCGTCCATTGGTCCGCGCCCCTTTCATTTTTACCTCGTTGCATATCAGGGCATATCCATTCGAAAGGCAGATTAGCCGTCCGCAATCCTATCTTATCCCTGATTCATGTCCATTTTACACTAAATGCATATGTATGTCAAGGCTGAAAAAACATTTTTTTTGTCGTTTAAACCCAACCGCAGAGGGCTCTGCATTCTTATATAAAATCAATCCAAAAAATCCTTAAGCCGCTTGCTTCTGCTGGGGTGGCGCAGCTTCCTGAGCGCTTTGGCTTCTATCTGACGTATGCGCTCCCGGGTCACGTTGAACTCCTTGCCGACCTCTTCGAGCGTACGAGTCCTGCCGTCTTCAAGTCCGAACCTCAGCTTGAGCACTCTTGCTTCTCTGTCGCTTAAGGTCTGCAGCACGTCGTTAAGCTCTTCTCGGAGCAGTGTCTGCGAGGCTACGTCCGGCGGTGCGGGGATATCGTTGTCTTCAAGAAAGTCGCCTAAATGGCTGTCCTCTTCTTCTCCTACCGGAGACTCCAAAGAAACAGGTTCCATGGCCACCTTCATTATTTCCCTGACGCGCTCTACGGGCATATTGAGCTCGGCCGCGATCTCGTCGGTCTGAGGCTGCCTACCGAGTTCCTGTACCAAGGCCCTTTCGGTTTTGGTGAGCCTGTTTATTGTCTCTACCATATGTACCGGTATGCGTATGGTCCTGGCTTGGTCTGCAATCGCCCTGGTTATGGCTTGCCTTATCCACCAGGTAGCGTAGGTTGAGAATTTGTAACCCTTGGCCGAATCGAATTTTTCCACCGCTTTTATAAGGCCCAGGTTGCCCTCCTGTATGAGGTCGAGGAACAGCAGGCCTCTGCCCACATATCTCTTTGCAATGCTTACCACCAGCCTGAGATTGGCTTCATTCAAGGTCTTTTTAGCTTCTTCGTCGCCCTTGGCTATCCTTTCGGCCAGCGCAGCTTCTTCCTCGGAGGTAAGGAGTTTTACTCTGCCTATCTCGTGCAGATATATCTTTACAGGGTCGTCTATCGTGATGCCTTCGGACTGAAGCAGCGCCTCCATGTCGTCAGGGTCTGTGGGCAGCACGCTTACTTCTTCCTCAAGGTCTTTGAGGTCCGGGTCGATATTGAAATCGTCCTCTAACTCTATGTCGGCGTGTCTGAGCTCGTCATATACGGCGTTGAGCTGATCGGGCGTCAGCTCGAGCGGGGCGAGCGTCTCGTTGACTTCGTTGTAAGTCAACGAACCTTTTTCTTTGCTTTTTGCCAAAAGGTCTTTGATTATCTGCTTTTTGTCAGTCGTTTCCATTTTTTTTCTTCCCTCTGATCCTTTCAAGCTGGGCCTGGAACGCCTCGTCGGAGTCGAACGCGCCCTGCAGACGTTTTTCTTTTTCGTTCTTCAGTATTTGTACCGTGTTTTTCAGTGAATCTTCTGAGATGTTCAGCGCTTCGGTATTGGCGATAAAGGTCGTTATATGCGACACTTCATCCGGATTGAAATAATCGGACAAAGACAAAATCACGTCGTCAGTCGGAGATTTTTTTATCTTTTCCTTGACTGCGCAGAAAACTCTGCGATTGAAGTCTGTTATAAAATCATCGTCGCTCACGATTTTTTCTATCTTATCTATCTTATCAGGATAATTGAGCAGTATGGATATGATGTCTTCCTCGGCTTTGGCCGCCTTAAGGTTCTGCGGCCGCTGGGGATTTATCCTGTCGTTGACGTCACGCAGCTCCGCAAAGAGCCTGCGCTTCTCTTCTTTGTCCGACTTCGCCTTGAGTTTGCGGCGCGCGTTTTCGGTCTCAGACTCTACTGCCCGTCTGTCTATTCCCATGTCCTGGGCTATCTTGTCTGTGTATACGGCTCTTTCTACCGGGCTGTATATTTTTGCGAGCAGTTCGGTCATCTCGCGTACGCAGGCCACTTTTTCGGACTCCATGTCGAGGTTGTATTTGCGCTTGACTTCATCCAGCGAGTAGTCGACGGAGTTCGACGAACTTTTCAGCAGCCGCTCAAAGACCTCCCTGCCGTTTTCCGTGCGCATAAGCTCGTCCGGGTCTTTTCCTCCCGTTACCGTCACGACCTTGACGTTCAGCCCCGCCGCCGAAAGTATGTCGAGCGCTCTGCTTGTGGCTTTTCGTCCGGCGCTGTCGCTGTCGTAGCACACCGTTACGCTCTCCGCGAATCTGCGCATCAGCCGCGCCTGCTCCGGGGTCAGCGCCGTACCCAGCGTAGCCACCGCATTGTCAAAGCCCGCCTGGTGCAGCGATATGACGTCCATATACCCCTCGCACAATATCAGGCCTTCCCTCGAGGAGGCCTTGGCTCGGTTGAGCGCGTATAGATTTCCGCCTTTCCTAAATACGAGATTCTCGGACGTGTTGAGGTATTTGGCAGTCTCCCCGTTCTGCATGGTTCGGCCGCCGAATCCGATGATATTGCCCCTGTGGTCTATTATGGGGAACATCACCCTATCCCTGAATCGGTCGTAACAGCCTGTCCGATTTTTTGACGCAAGCCCTGCCGCGACTATATCGTTGGTCGAATACCCGAGGGCCCGCAGGTGTTTTGTCAGTCCGTCCCAGCGGGCCGGCGCGTACCCTAGCCCGAATCGTTTAATGGTCTTGGGCGTCAGGCCTCTGCCCGTCAGGTATTTCAGTCCGGGTCTGCCTTCGTCTGCCGTCAACGTCTCATAATAGAATTTCGCTGCGGCGCGGTTCATATCGAGAATCTTTTTTCGCAGCTGAGTTATCTCTTCGTCAAGATGCTCTTTCTGTGGTACTTTCAAGCCGGCCATATCGGCCAAAAAATGCACCGCTTCGACAAAAGACATCCGCTCCTTCTGCATGATAAAGGATATTACGTCCCCGCCTTTATGGCATCCGAAGCAATAATACATCTGCTTGGCCGTATTTATATGAAAGGAAGGCGTACGCTCATTGTGCAGCGGACACAGCCCTACGTATGAGTTGCCTCTTTGGGTCAGGTCGGTGTATTTGCCTACGACGGTTTCTATATCGCATCTCATCCTGAGCTCTCTGAGAAACTCGTCTCCGAACGTATACGGCATCGGCCCGCTCACCTCCCTTTCTTCTTTGTCGAAATAAAAATGCATGTCCGAGTCCCGGCTGTCGCATTTTCTCCCATATCTAATTACGCTTGAAAAACATAAAATCCTTGTTTTTATTTTAAATTTTTTAAATTTACGACATTTTATGTTCAGTTTTTGGATAAAAACATCTTTTCGGCAGATATCGGGGTTTTGTGCTTAAGCTTCCGGTAGCCGAACACAATATGGGGCGGCTGATTTTCGCTCGCGTACTGCGTTAAAATTTTAATCCAAAATAAGGATTAACTG
>CALXAN010000050.1 GCA_944386305.1 uncultured Clostridia bacterium | reverse complement strand
GGCGCTATAGGGTTGCTTGTCGCCCAATTGGCCAAAAATTTCGGCTGTACGGTAATAATTACCGGCTTGACCAACGACGCGCTCAGGCTCAAGACCGCATTGCAGCTCGGGATAGACTATGCCGTAGATACTCAGGCCCAGGATATCGCAGCGCTTGTGGATAAGGTCAGCGGCGGTATGGGCGCGGACGCGGTATTTGAATGTTCGGGTTCCGCAGCCGGCGTAAGGACTGCGATGAATCTGCTTAAAAAAATGGGAAGCATGGTGCAGATAGGCCTTACAAAGCCTGATTTAGAGGTTCCTTATTCCGCCTTTACCTCAAAGCAGATACGTATATTCGGTACGTTCGGCCACAGGTGGCAGAATTGGGAGACGGCCATAAAGCTCATGAGTCAGGGCAAGCTGAATACCTCCGCCGTAATTACTCATAAGTTCCCGATAGATAGGTGGGAAGAGGCTTTTGCCGTAGCGGAAAGCGGACAGGGCATAAAAGTAATAATATTGCCCAATGAATGATTTGCCGTTATAATTTATAGTACTTCTGCAGTTCATCGATAACCTCACATGCCTGCGGGCGCCCAAAGAAACTCATTCTTCGGCGCGCGCAAGCCCTTTTTCGCCTTTGCAGGACGGAAGTATGCAGATACAGTAATATCGGGTCCGTTTGCGGCCGTCTGTAAGAATCTTAACAAACCTTAAATATTTTTTTTGTTGTAGATTTTTGCCTGTATATATGCTATAATTTGGACATGCAGTGAAAGTTTTCCCTGTGTGCGATTTTTGTATCGGTTTGGGCGGCTTTATAGATATTCCCGAACGCGCTTTTTAGTATATATTCGGGGAGGCGGCGTTAATGAATAATAAGATACTCACTGTCGATGACGAAGCGGATATTCGTATGCTTATACGCATATTGCTCGAAAAACGCGGATACACGGTGTTTGAGGCAGGCAGCGGCGATGAAGCAGTCTCCGTCATGACCAGGAATCCGGACATAGACCTTGTAATAATGGATATCATGATGCCCTGTATGTCGGGTACCGATGCGTGCGGCAAGCTGAGGACGTTTTCTTCAGCACCGGTTTTGTTCCTTACGGCTAAGACCGGAGAATTTGATAAGGAGGAGGCGTATGACTGCGGGGGCGACGATTTTTTGTCAAAGCCTTTTACTCCCTCGGATTTACTGAGAAAGGTGCGTTCTCTGATACGGAGATATCGAGTTTATGATTCTTCAGATTTTGAGGACTCCGAACTCAATACGCCCGCGGACGGTGTTGTTCTTGACCCTGTACGTAAACTTGTTAAAAGGAGCGGCGCTGCCGTAAAGCTGTCTCAGAAGGAATACGAAATATTCGATTTTTTGATGTCCAACAGGGGCAGGGCATGGTCGCTGCGTGAACTGTATGAAAATGTATGGCATGACAAATATATGCCTTCATCTGCTAATACGGTCATGGTGCATGTGCTCAGGCTGCGGCAGAAAATAGAATCTGATTTGGATTGCCCTGTATTGATACGTACGGTGTACGGAAAGGGGTATCGGATTGATTAATTTGAAAAAGAAGTTTTCGGTATCTTCGCTCCGCATAAGGCTTTTTGTAGTGATAGTCGTCTCGTTTTTATTTTCGCTTCTCATTTATTTTTTTCTAAGCCAGATCAGCAATAAATATGTGTATTCCGTCTATATGTCCCAAGATCGAATAGACGCGAGAAATGAGGAAAACTTTGCAGAATTCCGCGAATATGTGCAGGAACACAAACTCAAAGTTTCGGATACGAAAGACGTTTCGGGCTGGGTGCGCGGCAGAAGGCATATCTATTTAGCAGTATACGACGGCATGGATATCCTGTATGAGTTCGGCGTATATGCAAACGAACCTGTATATTCTCAAAATCATGCGGCAATGGATTCCGTTTATACCTCTGTTCCCGGCGAGCCGACTTATCAATATATACTTGATCCGTCCGATACGATGCAGGTAGCTTTTGCCGACGGGTCATATACCGTTACGATTATTGATTTCTCGGAGGAATTTATTCTGCGTCTGTCTAAGACAGCGGCTCTGCTGTTGTCTTTGGTACTGTTTTTGTTGATTGTACTGAGTTACGCGGGCAGGATATCCACTCGTATCTCCAAGCTTGCAAAAGAGGTGAAGCAGATAGAGACGCGGGATATCAATGCTCCCGTTACTGTCAGCGGCAAAGATGAGCTTGCCGAGCTCGGCAGAGATATAGACAGTATGCGCCGTGAAATAATAAATCGGCTTGAGCGTGAGCAAGAGGTGTGGAGAGCCAATAAAGACCTGATAACTTACATGGCGCACGATATACGCAACCCTCTCACTGCCCTTACTGGATATCTCAATTTGATAAAGGAAAAGGAATATACCGACGAAGCCGAAAGGGACCGATTCCTCGATATAGCGATAGGTAATGCGGAGCAATTGAGGAAATTGTCTAATAACCTCTTTGAATATTTCTACGTATTTGCCCATCCTGAAAAAAACGTGCCTACCGAAGTTTACGATGCTGCTTTGCTTATCGGTCAGCTTGTGGCGGAGCACACGGTGCTGCTGTCCGACAATGGGTTTCGGTTTGTAATCGAGAACGTTATTGCTGAGGGCAGGATGATTTCTGTGGACGCGGTGAGGCTGAAATGCATATTTGACAATATTTTCAGCAATATTGAAAAATATGCCTATAAGTCCGAACCCGTGTCGATACGTGTATGTGAAGCCGATTCCTGCATACGTATAGTCATTGCCAATGCGGTCGATATCCATGCTGATAGGTGCAAGAGTTCCGGTATAGGCCTGCTTGCCTGTGCAAAAACGGCTTCGGAGATGAACTGCTGCTTTACGTGGGACAAGTCCGGCGACGTGTTTGGCGTTACGGTGGATATACCGGTCTTTTGTCAGGAGGGTGAAAGATGAAAAATGTTTTGGAATATCTTGAGGTGTCGGCGGACAGGTATCCCGAAAAAATCGCATTTTCAGATAACGCATCGTGTTTGACATATGCCCGCCTGCGTCAGCTCGCGGAGCGTATAGGGTCATATATATGTAAGAATACATATTTTAACGGCGCGCCTATAGCTGTATTATTCGGCAAAAATACAGATTCAGTTGCTGCGTTTTTAGGCGTGGTATACAGCGGGAATATTTATACTATAATAGATTCGCATATGCCGCTGGAAAGGATAAATATAATATTTGATAATCTCGCTCCTGCCGCAGTCATAACTGACCGCGCCCATGAGGCCATGGCCCGCAAGATAGGATTCAGCGGCCCGATACTGCTTATTGAAGACGCCCAGGAGCACGCGGCCGATATCGAGCTTTTGACTCGGGTCAGGGCTCGCATGACGGAGTCCGATCCGCTGTACGTATTGTTTACGTCCGGAGCTGCAGGTATCCCTAAGGGAGTAGTCGTAACTCATCGCAACGTTATATCGTATATCAGCTGGTTCACGGATACGTTCGGCATTTCTGACGCTACGGTATTGGCTAATCAGACCCCGTTTGATTTCAGTATGTCCGTGACTGATATATATGCCACGCTGTGCCGCGCGTCTACGCTGCATATAGTTCCCAAACAGCTTTTTTCTTTTCCCGACAGGCTTTTTGAGTTCCTCACCGAGCGGAGGGTGGATACCATTTATTGGGTTCCTTCTGTCCTGTGCAAGCTGGCAAATATGCGGGTATTCGACCGTGTAAGCTTGCCTTATCTTAAGCGCGTGCTGTTCGCGGGCGAGGTCATGCCTGCAAGACAGCTCAACTATTGGATAAAAAATCTGCCCGGCGCCCTGTTTGCCAATTTATTTGGGCCTACTGAAACTACCGACATATGTACTTATTATGTCATTGACCGCGAGTTTGCCGACGACGAGCCGATACCTATAGGCCGCGCGTGCGACAACTGCCAGGTCATGGTCGTCGGCCAGGACGGCGATATCGTCCGCGAGCCCAATAGGGAGGGCGAGCTGTATGTACGAGGCCCGTTTGTGGCGCTCGGGTACTACAACGACCCGCAGAAAACGGCCCAGTCTTTTGTGCGCAATCCCTTTTGCAGCGAATATCCCGAGTATGTGTACCGCACGGGAGACCTGGTAAAATATAACGCTGCGGGAGAGCTCATATACGTAGCGCGGCGCGACTGGCAGATAAAGCACGGAGGCTACCGTATAGAGCCCGGGGAGGTAGAGTCCGTCGCGGGTTCTGTGCCGGGGGTAGAGGCGTGCGGCTGCATATACGACGCTGCGGCCGATAGGCTGGTGCTGATATATCAGGGCAGTGATTCTGTCGGGGCGGCTGTCCGTGAGCGTCTGAAGCTGCGCCTGCCTGCGTATATGCTGCCGGACCTTGTGGTAAAAATAGATAGAATGCCATGCGGCAGAAACGGAAAGATCGACAGAATTTGGCTGAAAAATAACTATAAGGCGCTTGACTCTTCCAAGTTATAAATCTGTAATAATTCGCGGCGCTGCGGCATATATGCACCGCCGATACCGTATAATAATATTATGTCTTGCCTATACGCGGGTGCATATGGTTTTTAGTCTGCATTTGCGCGGCTGTAGGCCCAATGAAAGGAGTAAATCTGTATGAATAAGATATCTTATATATTTAAGCGTGTGATATGTCTTGCCGTCGCGCTGGTTTGTGCCGTTGCCGTGAGCGCATGCAAAGATGATACGACATTATCCGACGTTTCCGCCGAAAATATTGCGAAAGGCATAATCAGCGGTGCAGGCTATACCCAGGCGCTTGTGTCCAGGGACAGGGATTACGCGGCAAATATACTCGGAACGGATATCCCGGAGAACTTTGCATTCTACTCCTCCGACGCATCTGCCGATATGACGGCGGTGTTTGTCTGTGAGGATGTCAATGCGGCAAAGTCGCTGGGTTCGGTCCTTACGTCTTATATATACGATATGACTTCCGAATATGAGAAATACGCGCCCGAAGAGGCGGTGAAGCTTCGCAATGCGGTGAATCGCATGTCCGGCAGCTGCGTCATTGTATGCGTATCTCCCGATTATGACAGTGCCAATGAGGTCGTGTCCGAGGCTTTGGCCGATTTGGCCGGATTCTCCGACGATTCCGCAGACATTTCCGTTCCCTCGGGCAATGATACGGACGCTGAAGACGATCTGCCTCAGACGCCCGAAACGCCCGCGCCCGCTACCGGTTATCCGATTATAGAACAGAACGGGGAGTTTGAGGACCTCAAAACCCTTATCCGCTGTGGTAACGCATGCTTTGAGTGCTATACCTACAATGAGAACTACGTAAGCAAATATAACGAAAATATCAACGCAGTAGCACAAAAAATGCCCGATAACGTAACGGTTTACAATATGATCGTGCCTACGAGCATAGCCGTTACTCTGCCGGACGCGCTTTTTGATAAGGTTAATTCCTCCGATCAGCCGCAGTCGATAAAGAAGTCTTATGCCATGCTCGACGACAGCGTAGTGTCGGTGGATGTCTATGATAATCTCATGAAGCATCGCGACGAGTATATATATTTCCGCACAGATCACCATTGGACGGCGCTGGGCGCATATTACGCATACAGTGAGCTCAGATCCGTTAAGGGTGGACAGGCTCCCGCTATAGAGGAGTATGACACAGTGTCTTTTGACGGCTTTCTCGGCTCGTTTTATTCGTCTTCCCACAGCTCTGAGCTTGCTAAAACACCGGATGTCGTCATAGCGTACTATCCTGTGCACAATTCGGCTATTTCTACCAAATTTACGGATAAAAACGGCAATGTGTATGACTGGAAAATTATTTTTGACGTTACGGACTATCCCGCAAACAGCAAATACAGCACCTTTGCCGCTGCGGACGAGCCTTTTGTGGAGATAACCAATACCGACGTTACCGACGGTTCATGCTGCATTGTTGTCAAAGAGTCCTACGGTAATGCTCTCGTTCCGTTTCTTGCGGATGACTACAGCAAGGTGTATGTAGTCGATTATCGTTATTATACCGGAAATATTAAGGATCTGATACCCGCAGACGCGCCGGTGGACCTGCTGTTTGTCAATAATATATCAATGCTTCAGTCGCGGTACCTTTCGGGTGAGTTCAGTAATTTTACTTCATTGATAAAATAATGAGCTGCGCTCATTAATAAAAAGGCCATATATGCGCCGACGGCGCATATATGGCCTTTTTGTATTTGTGTAAAACATAAGATCATTGTTAATTCTTTGAAACTATATTTTCATAAAAATATTTTCAATTTATTTAACCTTATTCACAAATCCCGATTTTGCTAAGTTTGAAGATAGCAAAGATTTATATATTTTTTTGTTTTCTTCTGCTCGCATGTGCGGCTGTGTATATATATCTGACCACCGCAGCGAGCGCCAATATTCCTCCCGCTATCCAAAAGACGGGCCAAAAGTCGGAGTTTGTGCCCGCTATAATAAACACGCCCTTTAACGTGCTGCCTACCGTAAATGCGGCTATAGCCGAGTTATATGCGTTTATCGCAAATCTGTCCGGGCTGGGCGCTTTAAGCAGTTCTAACAGCGCGTAAACTCCGGCCCCGCCGATAAGCGGGAATAAAAACATGCACGTCATATATGCGGTATATACATGGTGGCTGAAGGCCTCGTAAACCATGCCGAATATCAGACACAGCACTGATATGACGACATATGTAAAAATGCGCCGTTTTGCCGCGGATTCCGTCAAAGATTTTTTAATATCCGATGTAGACAATATCGCTTACCTTCCTTTCGCGGAATGATTTGCCGTCGGTAGTCACATTGACTACTCTGCCGTTGAACCACATGGTCGCTGAACCTCCGCCGTCGAGATTGTAGGCGTATTCGCATCCGATTTCGTCCATAACCTGCGCGAGCTGATAAAGCGACAGTCCCTTGCTTTCGTCCGTGCGCCCGTCTGATACGAGAAAAACGTAGTGCAGCATGCCATCTTCGTCATTGAGCATGCCGATGGCCGTACGCGGATTGCTTGCCAGCGCTTTTCCTACTTCTTCTCCCTCAACGACGCTTATTTCTCCGTTATTTATCAATCCCGGGCCGAACGAGAATACCTGCACCGCCCCGTCGGCATATATCTCATCGCAGGAGATATCCGTATCGGAAAAAATCTTAAATGTTCCGTCTTCAAATATTGCTAATGTCTCTGCGTCTTTTTCTTGTGATTTTACGCCGCGGTAATACACTCCGTTACGCACCACATACCCATAGTCTCTGAAGCCGTAATAATCTCCGTTTATGGCTATTATAGCGTTGTTTTCCTCCGCCATGTCTGAGGTTCTGCTTGTTATGTTGCGTCCGTACGTGTCTTTTGCGAACGCGGTCTTTAGATAGCTTACGTCTTTTATTTTTATATCTGCGATATAAATTTCGGTTTCGTATTTGCGCTTTTGAGTCAGGGTGACGCTGATGTTTTCGTCTTCATACGAGTTTTCGGTAAATGTTCCTGTAGGCTTTTGAATCGTTTGGGGGTCGTATACGCCCGCATTGTCCGATTTTGTCCCGTCAAGGTCTCCCGCTTTGGATATTACGAATGTATCTAAAAGCACGAATACCGTAAACAGTGTTAATACGGCTGAAAATACGGCTGCCCATGAATATTTTTTTTTAAAAAATTTAGACATCGTCTGTTTCCTTTACGTATAAATGGATATAGTCCGCCTTTGGCAGAGCCATGAAAGGCTTTATCAGCCTGCCTCCGTTATTATAGCATGCGAATGTGATGAAATCAATATTTCGCCCCTTTTTTTTACATATTTGGCATATATGTGTACAGCTGGAATGAATAGTCCTCTAAACAACATATCCGCATCGTGCTATAATTGTTTCGGGGACTACTCATTTCGGCGCAGGGGTTATAGCCATTGACGGTTATAAGAACCGCTTTGCGCAATGACATAATAAGGAGGTCGTAATATGAAATTGAAGCTGTCGGCATTCATTGCCGTATGTATAGCGGCGCTGAGTCTTGTTTTGATGAAATTCGACGAAATCAATGTCGACGAAAACAATGGTGAGCGGCTCTTGGTATATGCCGCCGAGAGTACATCTGAGGCAGAGGATAAACTGACGGAAGATAACTTTCCCGAACAAATGCAGCTGACCTTTGACGTAGGCTTGAGAAGCTCGCCGTCAGCCGATACGCCTGTTGTGTGTATAGTTCCCGCATACGGCCAGTCTAATGTGGTAGACGGGGCGGGGGAGTGGACGTGTCTGCTTTATGAGGGGCAGGTAGGCTGGGTCGAAGCGGAGCAGCTGCTTGGACCGCAGATAACTGATGCCGCTTTTGTAACGGGGGAGCAGATCCAGTCCGCGCTTAGCGCTGCTGCTGAAGCTGTCTCTGAAGAGCAGGATGACCTGCAAACAGTTCCTGAAGAGGAAAACATCACGGTCTCTGAAAAACCGAAAGAACCCGAAAAGCCCTCGGCTCCGGCCGAACCTACTCAGGCAGAGCCGGAGATATCCATCAAGCTCGATGTGCCTCATTACTTACAGGGAGATTCCCGCTGGGCCTCGCAGACCATAAGCAATACTTCATATACCATCGGCAAGGTAGGCTGCGCTCTGTCCTGCGTGGCCATGGCAGACAGTTATCGCACCGGTACTCAGATCACGCCTCTGCAAGTGGCCAAAACCTACTCCTTCAGCGACGATGCCGATATTTATTGGCCGTCGGGGTATAATATTATCGTGGGGACCGACGATTACTTGCAGATTGCGTATAATGCTCTGCTTGAGGGCAAGCCTGTCGTGTTTGGCTGCAAAAAAACCAACGGCACTCAGCACTGGGTGGTCATCACGGGCTATGAGGGATCGTTTCCGCTTACTTCGTCCGGCTTTCTTATAAACGATCCTGCGTCTTCGTCAAGGCGGACGCTGGATGCCTACATGTCCTCATATCCGTATTTTTATAAGCTGCTGTACTATTCTTCCTGATATATTATTCAGCGGACAGGCGTCCGATAGTTTGGGGCGCCTGTCCGCTTTTCCATACTTAAACATTATATTTCCCGAAAGGGGAGAGGTAAATCATTGCGCGGCCAGTACGACCTTGACGAACTTTTTCTTGCCGCGCCTTATGACTATGCCGTCGTCTCCGATGTCCTGAGGCGTAAAGGTCAGCTTTACATCGGTTATACGTTCATC
>CALXAN010000049.1 GCA_944386305.1 uncultured Clostridia bacterium | reverse complement strand
AGTAGTTTGTTGAGTCTGATTTGATAAGATACACTTTTCCAGGTACAAATTGTGTATCCGCAGCCGATGAGGATATGGGCACGGCCAAAACGACGGCCGCGAGCAGAACAATACACAGAACTTTCTTTACATTCATTTTTTGAATCGTCCTTTCTTTCTGTATTTTATTTCTGCTGCGGTCTTACATCACCATCGGACTCACCTCCCGTTTTGTAATTAGGTTTGGTGTTCCTGAACCATTGGTATCATCCCCTTTTATTATACGCTCGGGTTCACACTGCGGCCTGAGCTTT
This sequence comes from uncultured Clostridia bacterium, assembly GCA_944386305.1. Classification (GTDB taxonomy): domain Bacteria; phylum Bacillota; class Clostridia; order Oscillospirales; family UBA644; genus CALXAN01. The sequence goes on along the minus strand of CALXAN010000049.1, from coordinate 10,223 downwards.
TGTGAGGCGTTTATCACATATATTATTGCATATATTTCCTAATGTAAATATATTTTGTAAATATTGTAAGAAATTTAAGAATTGTTAAGGTTTCTGTCATTTTATTCTTTAAGGACGCTTGCGGCCGCCTAGGTTTGTAGATATTGTATAAAAGCCGCGGGCAGGGTATTAACATTGTCGAATAATATAGATTAAATGGCTTGTGCTGAGTAGAGCTTAACTATATCCTAAAGTCAGCTTATTCTTCAGACATAGCCGTTTCGGGCATGGGCGTCACAGGTATGACCGTCTCGGGAACAAACGGCTCGGTGGTCTCGGGCCAGCCGCCGGGCTCTCCGCCTATGCCTGTATATGGCGGTTGATTGTCATATGTGGCGTCTCTTATATCATAGCTCATTCTTGAAAGCTCGTCTATCCTATATGCAAGCCATGTTTTTACCTCCTGATTGTCGGCATATTCCTTGCTTAAATATTGTTCGCAGAGATAACGTCTGTACTGCAGAGCGATAGCTTCTTTGATATACAGTGCCATAAGAGTGCTTTCGTCAAACCCGTTTGTTTCCCAGTCTGCAAACAAATGCCCGTCAAACAGCTGCATGCCCGCAATACTGTCTTCGGTTATGCTGTAGTCTCTGATGGAATATGCCATCGACTGTATAGTATCTTTAGTAATGCTTAATTCAGGCATATAGTAGTCGGGCATTTCGGCCTTAATCTCCGCAAGCACGTCCTTATACTTATCCTCTACGGTGAATTTATCCACAGCTGCGGGATTAAACTCTTCTCCGTCGTCCGCGGTGGTTTTATTGGGCATAAGCAGTATTACCGCCGCCGTGATACAGCCTGCCAAAAGTACTGCGCATACGGCGATTATGACTTTATATTTTGTTTTCATTTTCTCACCCTCTTTGGAGGAACGGCCCGCGGCCGCCTTGGTCTTTATTTCATGATAGGCGGCCGCGCGCAGCTATTGGGTTAACGATACTCAGGTTTTAAGTCTTCGCCGCCGCCACCCGTAAAGCCGGGCATATTGTCATATATGGCGTCTCTTGTATCATAGCTCATTCTTGAAAGCTCGTTTATCCTATATGCGAGCCATGTTTTTACCTCCTGATTGTCGGCATATTCGTTGCTCAAATATTGTTCGCAAAGATAGCGCCTATATTGCAAGGTGATTGCATCTTTTATATGAAGTGACATGAGTTTCGTTTCATCGAATCCGTTTGTTTCCCAGTCAGCGTATAGATGCCCGTCAAACAGTGGTCTGCCTGCAATACTGTCCTCTGTTATGCTGTAGTCTCTAGAGGAATAAGCCATTGATTGTATAGTGTCTTTAGTAATGCTTAATTCAGGCATATAGTAGTCGGGCATCTCAGCCTTAATCTCTGCGAGTACGTCCTTATACTTATCCTCTACGGTAAATTTATCCACGTCTTCGGGATTAAATTTTTCTCCGTCGTCCGCGGTGGTTCTGTCGGGCATAAGCAATATTACCGCCGCTGTGATACAGCCCACTAAAAGCACGCAGCATACGGCGATTATGACTTTATATTTTGTTTTCATGTTTAATCCTCCTCATATTAATAACTTATCGTAGCAAGGTCAAGCCAAATGTACCCCTTTAACGGACCTGTTACGCTCCGTGTTTCAAATTGCGCTATGGTTTGCCTTTTAAGTATTCCGTCCTCTCCTATGTCGAAGCGTCCGTTGTTCGACGGCGCGCAATTGGCCTCGCTGAAATACACATATCCGTCTTCTACATATTCCACAAAAACTACATGACCTCTTGAGCCTGAACTTCCGAATACGGCGATGGAATTGGCTCTCGGCGTATTAGATTTGACTATACCCGGATTGCATACCCTGTCATACCAATGTACCGCGTCGTTTCCGCTGTCTTGCGTGAAGTCCAATGTTATCCCTAACTTTTCCTGTACGCGGCCCGCGACGTACCACGTGCATTGCCCTTCAGGAAATTTTGTTTTAAAAGCATCGTCTGCAATATAGTCCGTGCCGAAGTTGGTTGTAGGGTAATCCAGCGAGTACGCAGGCATAAGGTACCAAACGGGTTTCTTGCCAGTGCCGAACATGACTTGGAGAGTTGTGGGATTGTAATACATGTAGCGCGATAATGTCGTTCCTATGGTAACGCCGTCGTCGGCTACGCCGCTTGCCTGCGATTCATAAAATACGCATGTATCGTCTATTTCTAAACGGCCTCTGGTGTCCAAATACATTCTTGCTCCCTGGGAGCGTAAAGATCTTGCGCCGGTGGAAGGATACGGTGAATACCACAGCTGCTTGGGGTCATAGCCCACTCGGTAGTTGCCGGCTTTGGTCTTGTCTACATAAACCGCAGCTCCTTCGGTTTTTGCTCCTCTTGTGCTCACGTAGTAGTTTGTTGAATCAGATTTGATAAGATATACTTTGCCTGTAACAATTTGCGTATCCGCAGCCGATGAGGATATGGGCACGGCCAAAACGACGGCCGCGAGCAGAACAATACACAGAACTTTCTTTACATTCATTTTTTTTGAATCGTCCTTTCTATTTTTATTTTATTTCTGACGCGGTCTTACATCACCATCGTACCCATCTCCTGTTTTGTAATCAGGTTTGGTGCTCCTCTTGCTGAACCATTGGTATCATCCCCTTTTATTATACGCTCGGGCTTATTGAGCGAGACGATTGTGAGATGTTTATCACATATATATTATTGCATATATTTACATAAATGTAAATATATTTTGTCAATATCACATAAATTTAAGGATTGTAATATTTCCGTCATTTTGTGCTTTAAGACCGTCCGCAGCCGCTTTGGTTTGTAGATATTATATAATTTGTCGGTGTAATGATATATAAGCAAGGCTTCGTATTTTTTGAGCTTTAAGGTATGCGAAAATAACGATGTGCATATAAAAGGGTTATAGGCTTTAAAATTTAAAAATTGGCAAAGCTGCGCGTTCGGCAGGGCATAGTCACGCTCATTGATTCGGAGAGGCTTACGGTAGCTATGCATGATAAGGACGCTGCTTTCGGCTTAGTTCTTTTGCGTGTGGGGTCATGTATGTATTGCGGCCTTGTCCGTGCGAGGCGGCTGTGTATAATGGGTGATAACGCTACTGCCGCCTGCGATTATATTTAATGGAGACTGGATATGTTGACGGCCCGCATGCATAACTGCATGCGGGCCGTTTTTTTATTCGCCTCGGAAAAGCTTGAGCGTCAGGCGCTTGAGTTCTTTGGCGTTGAAGGGTATGAGCGGGTACAGGAATTTGTAGCCGGCCAGCGTTTTGTTAAATAGCATTGCCGCGAACATTATCACCGTACCCAGCAATATGCCCCACCAGCCTATAAACCAGGTGAGTATCAGCATAGTGATGCGGCTGAACTTGAACGCATAGCTCATCTCATAGCTGGGCAGACTGAAGTTTGCCAAAGCGATTATGCCCATGTACAGCACGCTTTCCGCGCAGAACCAGCCTACGGAGACGGAGACGTTGCCTATCACTATTGCGCCCAAAACGCTGAGCGTGGTGGTCATCAGGGCGGGAGTGTTGAGCGAGGCGAGCTTAAAGCCGTCTATCAGCACTTCCAGTATCAGCAGCTGCAGTATAAGCGGTATCGAGGCCGGGTGTTTGACCAGTATGAAGGACAGGCGTTCAGGCAAAATATCGGGCGTGGACAGTGCGGCGAGCCATACGGGCGTGAGATATACCGACAGCAGGGCGGTCAGGTACCTTATCAGGCGCAGGTACGTACCGGTAACGGACGGGAAATAGTAGTCATTGGGCTCTTCCATGACGTCGAAAAAGGATACGGGCAGCATAATGACCTGAGGCGAATTGTCCACCACTATTATTACGTCGCCCCTGAGTATCTGAGATACTGCGACGTCCGGACGCTCGGTGTAGCGGAATTTAGGAAACGGGTTTATTATCCTGCCGCCCATGAGCTTGTTGGACAGGGTCTGCTGGGACATGGACAGATTGTCTATTTTGAGAGCGGCGATATTTTTGCGCACGTTTTTGAGCAGCGGTCGGTCCACTCTGTCCGCAAGATAGCACACCACCACGTCGGTCTTGGTCGTGCTGCCTACCTGAAAGACTTCCGAACTGAAAGCGGCTGAGCGCAGCCTGCGCCTGAGCAGGGTCACGTTGGTCAGGGCTCTCTCTACAAATGCGTCCCTTGCTCCGCGCGCCACGTTTTCGCGGCTCGGCTCGGCCGTGCTCCGCTGTACTCCGTAGCTGCGGAAGTCTATCAGAACCGCCGATTCATATCTGTCAATAAACATCACCACGCTCCCGCACAGCAGGGCCAAGGTTATGTTGTCAAAGTCGTCCGATACGCTCACGTCTCCGAACACTATGACCTGACGCACAAACTCGTCGGCAGATTCGGGGCACTTCATACCTTTAAATTTAGAGAGACTTTCAAATAGCTTGCTGACCGTGTCTTCCTGTACGAATCCGTCGCAGAAAAACACGCACGACTCCCTGTCGGCCATATCAAAGCGCCGTTTTATTACGTCGAAGTTGTTGGACATGTTTATCCTGTGTGAAAAAAATTCCATGTTTTCAGTCAATATCGGACTTACTTTCATGCGGGTCGCCCTCCGTAAAAAAAATATCCGCGGACAAATCTGCCCGCGGATATGTCGCGTTGACATCATATATATGATTGACCGAACATGTTTTTTTTATGCAAAAAAGAGCGTCGTATAATCTTTCGGGAGTCGGACAAAACATGCAGAAAAAATGTGCTTCGGTATCTTTAACGTACATCCCGCAAGCCTGCAAAGGAAACAAACCCTGTAAGCCTGCAGAGGTAAAAATCCGGAGTTCTTTTCGTTTTAAGCGTGTGGATTTTTGTGCGGACAAGGCATAAAACGCAGCTGATCCTTTTGGATTAAAATGCGGTACGCGCAGAAATCAGCAGACCCATGTTGTGTATGCCGACAGCTTAAGCAGAAAAGCCGCGCGCAGACGGCGGCTGTCCTCCGGGCCTCGGATACGCCCGTATTTCTGCGCACGGCTGCGGCACTGGCCGTAAGTGCAAACCGGGCGGCAAATATGCTTTTAACGCCCGATTATCTATCGGCCTGATTGCTTCAGGCGCTGACACCGTTTAGCGTTTCTTAAATCGATTTTTAAACTTTAAGGTTCTGCGTGCGGGTTGTCTTTAAGGTTCTGCGCGCGGGTTGTCTTTAAGGTTCTGCGTGCGGGTTGTCTTTTGGCATTTTGTTTTTTTGCAAAAAAATTTGCCGCGAACCGGGCCCCCGGTTCGCGGCTGCGATAATTTTGTTTAGTTATAATACAGAGCGGGGTGTTATGACTGCTGGCTGAAATATTCTACTATGCCGTTTACGATACCGTCGGCGCACTCGTTCTTTGCCGCTTCTCCCGATACGTACCAGCTCAATTCGCTCTGATTGGATATAAAAAACGTTTCGAACAGTACAGAGGGAAACTGCCACAGCTTGGATACGAGGTAATAGCCGCATTTCGGACCCTTGGATACTATGCCCGTCGTCTCGCAGAATTCGGGGCAGAGCACCTGCGCCAGCAGGTTGCTGTTGTTGTAGCACCACCATACTTCGTTGCCCGACGCTGACGAGGAGGTAGAGGAGTTGAAGTGTATGGAGACGTTTATATCAGGTTCCCAGGCTATGTATTCGGGAATGATATCGTACAGCGACTTGTCGCGCTCTCCGTTGTGGGTCAGGCGCACTATAGCGCCCATGTCCTCAAGCTTCTGTTTGACCCTGTGGGCAAGGTCGAGCGTCAGGTCGGTCTCTCTGTAAGTCTTTCCGCCCACCGTTCCTACCGCGCCTACCGTATTGCTGTGCCCGGGGTCGAGGGATATCTTTATGCCGTACAGCGGCTGGTCCGACCCTCTCAGCGACACGGGGTTCTTAAAGCTTATCACGAGCCGTCCGTTTATAAATTCGGCCGTATATCCGAATATGTGGTACTTCTGCTTGTATTTAAAGCATATTTTGACCGTCGAGCCGTCTATCTTTTCTGTCGTGACGGACGAGAACAGCGGATTGTCCGGCAGAGAGGGCAGGTTTATATTGGTAGAATACAGGTTGTACAGAGTCAGCTCCGCCTGATCGGTGCCCATCCACATGGTGAAGCTCACGTTCTGGCTGCACGGGACGATGAACTCCGTGCGCTTGGGCGTAAGATTCCAGCTCAGGCTCTGCAGAACCGTCAGATACTTTATTTCGGAGGTTTTGGATATGCTCTCCGTCGGCACATAAAAGCCGTTTGACATAAGGCTGTAGCCGTCGGTCGTCGAAAGCACGGTTTCATACATGTTCTTGGCGCTCATGCAGTGCTCTGTAGGTCCGTATGCGTCGCTGTTGCCCAGCTGCAGGCAGACCAGGCTGTCTTCCGTAAGTTTATATGCCTGGCCTACGGCCGAGGTGGAGGGATAGTCTATCTCAGGGCTTACATATTTGCCGTAGTTGTCCTGCAGGGTAGACTGTATGTCTCCCATATTGCCCGTAAGGCTGCGGTAGGAGAAGAACACCACGCCTTTGCATGCGTCTGTTGACTGAGCCAAATATTCAAGCTGATTGCGTATCTCCGTGCCGTCCTTATATGCGTCGCTGGTAGAACCCTTGTACGCGGCTATGCCCACATACAGGTCTACTCCCGCTTGTGCGCACAGGTCGTCCCACCAGTCGGTAAGGGTTTTGAACGGGGCGGTGGAATAGTCTATGTGCCAGTACAGCTGGGGGCATATATAGTCTACCCAGTTGTTTACCACCCATTTTCTTGAGTCGGCGTATATGTCAGAATACGATTGCAGCGGCCAGCCCAAACCGTCCGTGCCCTCGGGCGTGGACGAAGACTTCTTGGCCCATACCCCGAACGGGCTTATACCGAATTTTATGTCGGGGTTTGCGGTCTTTATCGCGTCGTGTATGGACTGTACCAGTATATCCACATTGTTCCTGCGCCAGTCGGCCAGGGACATGCCGTTGCCGTATTTTGCGTATGCGTCGGAGTCTTCGAAGCCCGAAGCGTTGGTGTACGGATAGAAGTAGTCGTCCATATGGATGCCGTCTACGTCGTAGTTGTTGACTATTTCCATTATCCCGTCCAGTATCAGCTGCCTGGATTCGGGCAGGCCGGGGTTGAACATGATTCCCGCGGGTGAGCCGTCGGCGTCAAAGTGCTTGACCGTCAGTTCCGGGTGAGTCAGGGCAGGATTGTCTTTGGACAGGTTGGCGGTGGAGTGGGAGGTGGAGGTGACGCGGTAGGGGTTTATCCAGGCGTGGAGTTCTATACCCTGAGAATGCGCCGACTTTATGAAATAGTCGAGTATATCGAAGGGGAGCTCTTTGCCCTGAGTCCCCGTTATCGTGTATGAAGAGGGGAAAATTGAAGACTCGTAAATAGCGTCGGCATATGCCCGCACCTGCAGCACTATGGCGTTAAGCCCCATGTCTTTGACGTTTTTCACTATCCCGTCTATCTCGGCTTTCAGCGCCGCTTCGCTCATGCCCTGCTTGGACGGGAAGTCTCCCGAAGCTAACGCTATCCATACCGCTCGGAACGTCTCGCTGTCGCTGGCCTGTACCGAGTCGCTAATGCCCACTGCCTTGCGCAGCACCAGCCTGGCATCGGAGGCGTCTACTTTGCCGTCTGAGTTGTAGTCTGCCGCCTTCATCTGCGCGGCGTCGAGCACGCGGGTATTCATCACCGCTTCCAATATCATGCGCGCGTCGGCTGTGGTTATGCTGCCGTTGCCGTCTATGTCTCCGAGTGCCAGGGTGCGCGTGCTTTCCGCAGAGGTCCTGGTCACGGATGAGCATACGAGGCAGACAAAGCAGGCCGAAAACATCAATACGGCCGATAGTATAAGCTTTATTCGTCCGGTATGTTTCATTGTCATACTCCTTTCCGAACGGCGCGTCGCCGTCCCCCCGGCAGAGGGGAACGCGAGGGTCTTTCGTCTTCCGAGATATGGACTGTCCGTTGTTTTTTGCCTGTCAGAGCAGCTTTTCGCCCATGTCTGCGCCTGCGAGCAGATGGAAGTGCAGGTGCCGCACCGTTTGGCCCGCGTCTTTGCCGCAGTTGTTTATGATCCTGTAGCCGCTCGTCAGGCCTAAATCCCTTGCCACCGACGCTATCGCGGCAAAAATGCGGGCTATCACGTCCGCGTGCAGCGCGTAGTCGTAGTCGTCCAGCGAGGACATGACGTGCTTTTTAGGTATAAACACTATATGTACCGGCGCTTGCGGGTTTATGTCTTTAAACGCCAGGACATGCTCGTCCTCGTATACTTTTGCAGACGGGATATCTCCCGCCGCGATAGAACAGAAAACGCAGTCCATTTTATTCTCTCTTTCCTGAGTCCCGCGTCGGGCGCCGTTTATCCCACGCGGCCTCATTATAATATTATGCCAGATTTTACCATTTATATTCACGGCATTAAAAAAAAGACAATTTTTCATACCATTAAAGCGGCATGAAATATTTGACTGTTTATTCGAGCGGTAAATCCGGCCAAACAAATCCTCTATTATATTAAAGATCTAAACACACGCCTGTCCGCGGGACCGCGCCGCTCAAGAAATAGCAAACAACCTCAAGCCGCGCGTAGTGTAAAAAAGCGCAAATTCCCGCCTCAGCGGCAACCCGCGTATCCCGGCCGAAAGCTCATATATCTCTTAAAACCGCTGTGCACCCGAAGATGCAATATGTAACCGCGTTCATTGCGGAGGCCTTTTTATTAACCGAAATTCTCTTCAGCGGCGGTACTTCTGCTGAGAACTCCGCGCTTACGCACCGTTGATTTTTTTGAGTCAAGCATTTGCTCAAGGCACGGGCAAAAAGGCTTTGCCGCATTTTTTTGAGCTGTATTTGCGCCGGGTGTGCGCGCGGCAGACTGCAAGACGGCGATTCTTTATCGTATGCGCCGCGATCCACCGTATTACGACTATTTTATATAATGATATAATTGTTTGCGCGGCTATATAGCCGTAATTACTTGTAGCTGTAGTGGCCGTGTGAGGTTTACAGCTCGGACCGTACTGCCTCGAACGCCTTGTCGAGCGCCGATGCGTCGCGTCCGCCCGCGGTCGCGCTGTCGGGCCGTCCTCCGCCTCCGCCCCCGCATATGGCTGCGGCGGTCTTGACGAGTTTGCCGGCATGCGCGCCGGCGGCTACCGCGTTTTTGCCGCAGGCGGCCGCGAAGGCTACTTTGCCGTCGTTTACCGAGGCCAGCAGGGCCACGATATCGGGGTATTTGTCCCTGAGTATATCGCACATGGCCCGCAGCTCGTCGGCGGGAGCGTCCACCTGTGCGGTCACGACCGTTTTGCCGTTTATTACAGCTGCGTTCTTGACTATATTCTCCAGTTCTGCGGCGGCGAGCCTGCCGTTGAGCTCCGACACGCGCCTTTGCAGCGCTTTGTTGTCCGCCAGCATGGCTTCGGCCTTTGCCGCAAGGTCTTTTTCATTGGTCTTCATTATGCCCGACACGGAAGCTATGACGGCCTCTCTGTCCCTGAGCAGGGCGAGTATGTTGTCGCCCGTGACGGCCTCTATACGCCTGACTCCCGCCGCGACGCCCGACTCGGATATTATCTTAAACAGCCCTATCTGCGCGGTGTTGCTCACATGCGTGCCTCCGCACAGCTCGCTGGATATATCGCCCATCTTTACCACACGCACGATTTGGCCGTATTTCTCTCCGAACAGGGCGGTCGCCCCGCTCTCCTTGGCCTCCTGCAGCGACATTTGGCTCGTCTGCACGTCGGTCATGGAGGCGATATACTCGTTTACGAGCTGCTCTGCCTGCTCGGTTTGTTCTGCGCTCAGGGCCTCAAAGTGCGTAAAGTCAAACCTCACGCGCCGGTCGTCTACATACGAGCCCGCCTGAGCGACGTGCGGGCCCAGCACCTTTTTGAGCGCCGCCTGCAGCAGATGCGCGGCCGAATGGTTGAGCATGACAGCGCGCCTGAATTTTTCGTCTACGTCCGCCTCGACGCTGTCGCCCGCGCAGAAGCTTCCCTGAGTGACGGCGCCTGTATGAATGTATACTCCGTTGGCTTTTTGGCAGTCGGTCACTTCAAATACCGAGCCCTCGCCTCTTATGACGCCCCTGTCCGCCACCTGTCCGCCCGACTCGGCATAGAACGGGGTCTTGTCAAGTATCAGCGCGGCCTGTTCGCCCTGGTTTATTACATCGGTCTCCGCGCC
>CALXAN010000048.1 GCA_944386305.1 uncultured Clostridia bacterium | reverse complement strand
AGGAAAATCCAAAAGTTTAGATTTTCCCACAATGCTTATCTTTTGGTCTTTGGTTCGGAATAGTGTAGTGCTGGCGGTCTATCTCTTGTTTTCGGTTGCTTGCTTCCTTACCGTACATGAGCATTTTGCGCGGGGACGTATTTTACTATATAAAAAAAATGAAGGACTACATACAGTTTTTAAGGACAACGACCATTAAAAAGTAGATAAGAAACTTTTGAAGTACACAGCCGCCCCTCTCTGTGTCCTCGAAGAGCTGTTCTACGTTGAGCTGTCATTCTCCCGCGCATCGGCCGCCTTTGCAAAATTTTTAAACACCGGCGCGTGCAGGAAATCAGCCGCATTGAATAAAAAAGAACGCTGCGGAGAAAATAAGCGCGGGTGATTTTTTTATGAACAATGACGAAAACAACGACATAGACACAGAGGAAGAAAACGCGCGTCCGGCAGAAGAAAACGCGCCGCAGGCGGACGGCGAAAACCGCGACGGCGCGGTAGAGCTGGACCGTATACACTGTCTGACAGTGATAGGACAGGTAGAGGGACATTATATACTGCCGTCTCAAACCAAGACGACGAAGTACGAGCATGTACTCCCCGCGCTCGTGGCCGTGGAGGAATCTCCGCAGGTCAAAGGCCTGCTGGTCCTGCTCAATACCGTGGGAGGAGACGTGGAGGCAGGACTGGCGATAGCGGAAATGCTGAGCAGTATGCGCAAGCCCGTAGTATCTCTGATACTCGGCGGAGGGCACTCTATAGGCGTACCGCTGGCAGTGAGCGCCAGGTATTCCTTCATAGCCCCGTCGGCCACGATGACCGTGCATCCGGTCAGGCTCAACGGAATGATAGTAGGGGTTCCGCAGACGTTTGCGTACTTTGACAGAATGCAGGAAAGGATAATTCGCTTTATAGCGGACAACTCCAAGATATCCGCAGAGCGGCTCAGGCAGCTGATGACGAGTACGGGAGATATGGTAACCGATATAGGCACGGTCCTCGACGGAGAAAGCGCGGTAAAAGAGGGGCTGATAGACTCGCTGGGCGGGCTGAGCGCGGCTATAGACAAGCTCAACGAACTCATAGACGCCGACGCGGCTCAGGGCGAACGGAGAGGATAAAGACTATGCTGATATATACGATAGAATGTTTCGAAAACATATTCTACCCAAACCAAGGCCTCTGCCAAGCGCCGCAGGCCGTGTCCGAGGCGTTGACGACCGGGCTGAGCCTCGACTACACCTCGACGGCAAAATATTTTAAAGACACGCAATTTTCCGTAGTTACAAAACCTGTTGTAATACGTTGACTTTTGGACACATTGGTGATATAATATCGGCGGTATATCCTGAGATGTACGCCGCGTCTTGAGCTCGGCATAGCGAACGGATTTTGGCGGCATGGGCGCATCGCTCATGCCGGGCGTACGGGTAATTTTTTTTATAAAGACAACGGAGGGTTTGCAATGAAAGTCATCTCGTCATCAATAATCTATGACAATCCGCTTCCCCAGCTTCGCTCGCGTCAGGCAGCGTTCCCGAATATCGCGGAGCTCGGCGACGGCACGCTCGTCGCCTCATACCAGATAGGAGAAGCCTTTGAAAGCGTAGACGGCACAAGCTACGTTTCATTCAGCCGGGACGGTGCAAAAATCTGGGACGGCCCTTATCAGATGTTTGACAAATCTGCGGAAAAAGTGCCGATTACCGATTGCTGCAAGGTCACTTCTTTAGGCGGCAGCAGATTGGTAGGCATAGGCTACGAATATGACAGGCCGAATCCGGAGCTGCCCATAGGCAACCCTCAGACCGGAGGTCTGATAGACGACCGAGTATACATAACCAGGTCCGAAGACGGCGGAAAAACATGGTCGAAGCACGAAGAAGTACCCAACGCATGGGGCCATCACACCGAGGCCTCCGCTCCCATAACGGTGCTGAAAAACGGAGACTGGATAAGCCCTATCACGGGTTTCCCCGACTGGGAGGGCAATATGTCGAGCAGGCTGTGCGGCAGGATGCTGCATTCGTCCGACCAGGGCCGTACATGGAACGACGACACGGTATGCATGGAGTTCGAGGGCGACTGCGTGACGTGCTACGAGCAGAGATGCTGCCAGCTTGACAGCGGCGCGATAGTCGTAATAGGCTGGAACGAGAACGTCAAGACCGGGCAGAGAATGACCAACCACTACACCATATCCTACGACAACGCCAAAACTTTCAGCAAACCTATGGACACGGGCATAATGGGCCAGGCGTCCTCAGTCTGCGCCATAGGAGGCGAAAAGCTGCTGGCTCTGCACGCCAAAAGACGCGACACCGACAGACCCGGCATATACGGATATATAGTAGACCTTTCGGACGGAAAGTGGAATATACAGGAAGAGCTGCTTATATGGGCGCCCAACACGCCTGTCGTAAAAGACCTCAAGGCTGCCGAAATCTTTTCGTTCCTCAAATTCGGCCAGCCCGGCGCAATAAGGCTCAAAAACGGCAATATAATAATGAGCCACTGGCTTGCCGAGCAGGGACAGTATATGACCATGAGCACGCTCATCGAGCTGTAAGAGTGCATAGAAAGGGAGGGATACATACAATGATATACGACAAGATATCCAACGCAGACCTGTACATGGGCCTGAGCGATAATCTCGACAAGGCGCTGGGGCACATAAAGTCCAACGACTTTTCCGCCAGCGTAAAAGGACGCAATGACGTGGACGGCGACGACGTGTACTATAACTTCCTCATAGACGCGGACACCGTCGCGGAAGAGCAGACCTCATACGAGGCACACAGAGAGTATATAGACATACACGTAGACGTCAGGGGCGAAGAGACCGTAAACATAGCCAACATAGACGCGATACAGGCCACGACCGAATACGACGCGGAAGGAGATTACTTCCTGCTCAAAGGCCAGGCGGAAGCGGTCATAAAGCTCAGGCCCGGTTATTTCTGCGCATGCTTCCCCGGCGACGCGCATATGCCCATGGTAGCACAGGACGGCAAGTCCGGCAAAATAACAAAGGCGATATATAAAGTAAAAATAAAATAGATTAAGCACCCAAGACTCGTATACGGCATAAATCCGTGACTTTCTTTCGGGTACGGTTTTAATCCGCAGCCCCCGAGGCCCATATCCGGCCCCGGGGGCCTACTTATGCACCCCCATATCCCTGCAGTCGAACACTCCCAAAAATCGCGTGAGGCGCTGACCGATAACGCCGTTTCTGCACAAAGAAAAAAATCACGATATCAAATACCGCAGCTTAATATCACGCTTTCAGTATAAAAAAAATTACAATATCGCCAAGCCCGGAACCACGCGTAAATCCGCAGCTTAATTTCACTGCATGTCCGCTCAGAGCCTTGACAATTTATACCAAACATTGTAAAATATATCTTATCATATGTAAAAAAAAACAAGGGGATGCTCGCATGGAAAAGTATATCATCGCCGCGACATTCACGGGGGCTGCCGCCGCGCTGATCTACGCCGCATTGACGGCGCTAAGATTACGCAAATACGACGAGGGCACGGATCTGATGAAGAAGATCTCCTCCTCGATACGCCGTGGGGCAAATGCGTATTTAAAGAGGCAATATTCGGTAGTAGGCGTGTTTTTCGCAGTTATGTTCATAGTCCTGTGTCTTATGGCGTTCGTATTTAAGGGCGACGTCGGGGGACACCTGCTCAGTCCGTATGTGCCGTTCGCATTTCTTACGGGCGGATTTTTTTCGGGTTTGGCGGGCTTTATAGGCATGAAGACGGCGACAGCCGCGAACGCCAGGACGGCCAACGCCTGCCGTTCGGGACTCAACCGCGGGCTGAGGATCGCTTTCAGCGCAGGCTCGGTCATGGGCTTTACGGTAGTGGGTTTGGGGCTGCTGGACATATCGATATGGTACACACTGCTCCGGTTCGTCTTTGAGCTCGACGCGGCGGAAATATCGAGCACAATGCTCACTTTCAGCATGGGCGCTTCGTCCATGGCATTATTCGCGCGCGTCGGCGGCGGAATATTTACAAAAGCGGCGGACGTGGGCGCAGACCTGGTAGGCAAAGTAGAGGCGGGCATACCCGAGGACGATCCCCGAAATCCTGCCGCGATAGCCGACAACGTAGGTGACAATGTGGGCGATGTGGCGGGCATGGGCGCAGATTTATACGAATCGTACGTCGGATCGGTCGTTTCGGCTTCGGCGCTCGGATTCGTGGCGTTCTCATCAGAGGGCTTCAGGGCGATGGCGCTGCCCATGATAATAGCAGCGGCGGGCATAATACTGTCCATAATAGGCACGGTATTTGTCAGAACAAAAGAAAATGCTACTCAGAAGTCGCTGCTGCACGCGCTCGGCCGCGGCACAAACTTCAGCGCGGCTGCAATAGCGGTCCTGTCGCTGCCGATAGTGAACCTTGTAATAGGCGACGGCATAGGGGACTTTTCACACTGGAGGCTGTGGGTAGCTATCCTGGCAGGGCTTGTAGCGGGAGTGCTGATAGGCCAATCCACCGAATATTTTACCTCCGATACATATAAGCCGACCAGGCGCCTGGCCGCCACGTCCGAGACGGGCTCGGCGACCATAATAATAGGAGGACTGAGCCTCGGCATGCTGTCCACCGTGCTGCCGATACTGATAATATGCGTGTGCATATTGGTCGCGTATTTCGTCGGAGGGGCTTCAGACTCGGCTCAGGGGCTGTACAGCATAGCGCTTGCGGCCGTAGGCATGCTGTCCACGCTCGGCATAACCCTGGCTACCGACGCATACGGCCCCGTGGCGGACAATGCGGGCGGCATAGCGGAAATGGCCGGACTTGAACCCGAGGTAAGGCAGCGCACGGACGCGCTCGACGCACTCGGCAATACCACCGCCGCAACGGGCAAGGGCTTCGCGATAGGCTCGGCCGCGCTTACGGCGCTGGCGCTGATAGCGTCGTATATAAACAAGATACAGGAAGTGTCGGGCTCGCAGAGCCTTGACCTTACGTTTGACCTCACAGACCCCATAGTATTGTCGGGCCTGTTCATCGGGGCATGTCTACCCTTTGTATTTGCGGCTCTGACCATGCAGAGCGTGGGCCGCGCCGCACAGTCCATAGTAAAGGAAGTGCGCAGACAGTTCCGAGAAATAAAAGGTCTTATAGGAGGGAACGCCGACCCTGACTATGAGAAATGCGTAGGCCTGTGCACAAATGCAAGCCTCAAAGAGATGGTGCTGCCCACGCTCGTGAGCGTAATAACGCCCATAATCATAGGCGTCGTACTGGGTTACAAAGGCGTAGTGGGTCTGCTGGCGGGGGCTACGGTATCGGGCTTTTTGCTGGCCATATTCATGTCCAATGCAGGCGGAGCGTGGGACAACGCCAAGAAACATATAGAGAGCGGCATGCATGGAGGAAAGGGCAGCGACCAGCACAAGGCTTCCGTTGTGGGAGATACCGTCGGAGACCCGTTTAAAGACGCGTCGGGCCCTGCCATAAACATACTTATCAAGCTGCTGTCGGTAGTGTCTATAGTCTTTGCCGCAGTTACGGTCTCTTATCATATATTCTGAAAATCAGCTTAAACGCTGCCAATAGGCACAGCTTATAACGCTGAATAAGTTCTTTTATAAGCTAACTTTTATACGCTTAAATACTGCACTTTCTATACGCCAATACAGTGCGTCAGCTTATGAAAAATGTTTTGCCGTCGGCCCGGTTTGACCCGGGCCGACGGCGCTTATTTTGTTTACACGGCAGGCCGCGAAGAGACTTTCTGCTGACCCTTGCGCTATGAGCCGGGCAAGGACGCGCGACTAAGCGAAAATAAAGAAACACAGATGAATCAGGGCGCATAGGCTCAAACCCGTAAGAAGCGGCAGCAGGAACGCCGCGGCGGTCCATTTAAAACTCTTAGTCTCTTTATACAGGGTTTGACACGACGTGGCGCACGGAAAATGGAACAGTATCAGCACCAGCACGCACAGCGCGG
>CALXAN010000047.1 GCA_944386305.1 uncultured Clostridia bacterium | reverse complement strand
CGGACGCCGAATATATGTGCCCGAGATTGACGGCGGACATGGTGCTGTATAATGATCCTGTGCTGCCCGTATATTACGGCAGCTACGCTGCCGGCACATATCCGGGTATACCGTCGTCGTCTAAGAGCCGATACGCCAATTGTCTCTGTACGGTGCATACGCCGTCGGCTACGCCTCATATATACGGCGCGGGGGCTTCCTCCGAGGAGTCTGCTGAGACTCAGTGAGCGTTTATGGATGTTTAAAAATAAATATATATAAATCAAGGAGTGGTCTGTTATGACTCTTATGCAGAAAGAAATCTTTGAGCAACCCCGCGCTTTGGAGGAATGCATTAATTTTAACAGAGAGACGCTTGAATCTCTTGTAAAGACGTTGAAAGAAAAAAATGTCTCCAACGTCGTTGTTGCCGCTCGCGGCACGTCCGACCATGCGGGCATCTACGGTAAATATCTTATAGAAAGCCTCGTCGGAGTCCCTGTCGGCCTGTCGGCCTGCTCTGTAGTGACTCTTTACGGCGGCAAGATTGATTATAAAAACATGCTTGTTATAGGCATATCTCAGTCCGGAGCTGCTGCCGACGTGCTCGCCGTGCTCAATCAGGCAAAGGCCTGCGGAGCCGTTACTGTATCCGTCACAAACACTCTCGGCTCTGCCTTGGCGGAAAGTGCGGATTATCACCTGTACTGCGACGCGGGGCTCGAATCGTCCGTGGCGGCTACCAAGACGTTTGGCACCCAGCTTTATCTTATGGCGCATTTGGCATGCATGTGGGCCGGCAGGCAGGATCTGCTCGAGGAGCTCAAGGGCGTGCCTGCGCTCGTGCAGAAAGTTTTGGACAAAAACGACGAGATCGCCCGCATAGCCGTTCGTTATAGGTTTATGGACGAATGCTTCATCCTTTCCAGGGGTATAAATTATCCTCTTGCTCTTGAAGCAACGCTTAAGATTCAGGAGACGAACTACGTGCGCGCCAAGGCGTATCCGATATCCGACTTCCATCACGGACCTTTCGCCATGGTGAGCGAGGGAATGCCTGTGTTTTTGTATATGTCTGACGGCCCGGCTAAGGCTGATTCTATGGAGATGGTCAAAAAGCTGCAGGGTGTCGGAGCAGACCTGTTCGTGGTTTCCGACGATGCCGATCTTATAAAAGAGGGTACTTTGGGCTTCCAAATCCCGGACTGCAAGGGGTCGGACATGCTTGCCGCATTTGCTTTCGCTGCATTTGCTCAGTTGTTCGCCTGCAATCTTACGTCCGTTAAGGGCCGCAACCCCGACGCACCGAGAGGTCTGAAGAAGATAACGGTAACAAAATAATTTAAATGATGAGGTAAAAACATGAAGGTCAAAGCAATTCTTGACGAACAGTTTCTTCCGATGTCTGTCGTCTACAGAGATTTTGAGGCGGAGGTCGCAAAAGCCGGCGGTCAGGATATAGCCGTTTCTATTGAAAGAAACAAGGGTTATGTATCCACATTCAAGACAAAGATTTTCAAGGACGGCGTCGGTAAGGACGAGGAAAACTTCAAGTTCATAGAGAGACTGGCCAAATCCCTGCTGTGGGTGCGCGGAGGGTATAAGATTATAATAGCCGGTTCCGCGCTCGTCGGGGAAAGGCTCAAGTCTGCCTATACTCCCGATGGAACGCGCGCGTTCGATGCGGATTTTATGAGCCGGGTATACGAGCGGCCTTTTGAGGTTGAGGTCGTATCTTACGACAAAGCGCCTCAGACCCGCGAGGCGTCCGATCCCGTAGGCCGTCATCTTGACGGCTGCCGTATCGGCTTTGACGCCGGCGGAAGCGACCGCAAGGTATCTGCCGTCATAGACGGCCAGGCCGTGTATTCCGAAGAGGTCGTATGGTTCCCCAAGACCAATGAGGACCCTCAGTATCATCACGACGGCATACTTGCGGCTATGAAGTCTGCGGCTTCGCATATGCCGAGGGTAGACGCAATAGGCATAAGCTCCGCGGGCGTGTATGTGGACAACAGGATCATGGTCGCGTCGCTTTTCCTCAAGGTTCCCGAGGACAAGTTTGACAAATATGTAAAGGATATGTACATTGACATAGCCAAAGAAATGGGCGACGTGCCCGTCGAGGTCGCAAACGACGGCGACGTCACGGCTCTTGCCGGCGCTATGGATCTTGACGACGGAGCGGTCCTCGGCATAGCGATGGGCACCAGCGAGGCCGGCGGATACGTCGACTCCGACGGCAATATCACCGGCTGGCTCAATGAGCTGGCGTTTGTTCCCGTAGATTACTGCGAGAACGCCATGGTTGACGAGTGGTCGGGCGATTACGGCTGCGGGGTCAAATATTTTTCGCAGGACGCAGTTATAAAACTTGCTCCTGCCGCGGGTATAGAGCTGGACGCTGCGCTTTCTCCTGCTGAAAAACTCAAAGTCGTGCAGAAACTGCACGAGCAGGGAGATGAACGCGCGGCTAAGATATTTGAGACGATAGGCGTATATTTCGGATATGCGATAGCCTATTACGCATTGTTCTATGATATCAGGCACGTACTCATACTCGGCCGCGTTACCTCGGGTAAGGGCGGAGATATCGTTTTGGCCAAGTCCAGCGAGGTCCTCCGTGAGGAATTTCCCGATTTGGCGGAAAAAATACAACTGCATATTCCCGATGAGTCAAGCCGTCGCGTCGGACAGTCTATCGCCGCGGCGAGCCTGCCCAATCTCGGCAAATAAAAGGAGGATGCGTCCATGATGAAGCTTCACAAGGATATGACGATAGGCAGGGTGCTGGAACTTTACCCCGAGCTCGGAGAAATCTTTACCGCCAGCGGTATGCATTGCATCAGCTGCCCCTGCGCAAGGGCTGAAACCATAGAAGAGGCCTGCGCCGTGCATGAGATAGACGTAGACAAGCTGATGGATTCTCTAAATGAGGCTATAGAATAAATTTTAATACTTGAGCACGGGGACGGACTTTTAAGTTCGTCCCCGGTTTAAACGGAAGAGGTTTGTTTATGTCTGTCAGTATTTCTGCTCGGCTTCTTTGCGCCGCGGAGTTTGTCAGGCGCGGGAGCATTGTGGCGGATATAGGCACGGATCATGCTTATCTGCCCATATATTTGATTCAAAATGGCCTGGCCTCACATGTCTATGCCTGCGATATACGTCAGGGTCCGCTCGATAATGCGGCGGCCTGTATCAGGCGCTGCCTTCCCGGCGACGACCGTATTACTCTGCTGCGTGCCGACGGTATGCAGGGTGTGCCTGACTGCGATGATTATGTAATCGCGGGCATGGGCGGGCAGACCATATGCGGTATATTGCAGCGCGCGTCTTCGTGCATATGTTCCGGGGATAAGCGTCTGATATTGCAGCCTATGACAGCAAGGGACGATTTGCGAAGGTATCTGTATTGCAACGGTTTTGAGATCGTTGACGAGCGCGTTTGCTCGGAGTCTCAGGGGAAGTTTTATTGCGTGATTTGTGCAGAATATACAGGCAGGCGCGTGGAGTACCGTACGGTCGACCTGTTTTTTTCGCCTGCGCTGAGGCGGCGCATGGGCGAGGCCGATGTGGCTGCGTATCACGCTTATATGCTGTCCGTTTTTGAAAAGGCTATCGGCGGGATCAAAAAAAGCGTTTGTCCTCAGATTGATATTCTTAACAAATATGAGGCTTTGTATGAGGAATTGAGAGGTATCGTACATGAGTGTGACGGTAAGAGAACTGTATAATTTCGTAAATTCTTTTGCTCCGTTCGACGTCAAATGGAGCAGGGATAATGTGGGTATTCTTGTAGGAGACGCACGGCATGAATGCGGCAGGGCGCTGCTTGCTTTGGATATTACCGCAGGGACGGTGCAGGAGGCTAAAGATAAGTCCGCCGACGTCATCATATCCCATCATCCGGTAATTTTCAATCCGATATCGAATCTGTGCGATGGTTCTCCCGCGTACCTGCTCGCAAAATACGGCATATGCGCTCTGTGCTGCCATACGAACTTGGATTATGCTCCGGGCGGCGTCAACGACGTGCTGATACGTATTTGCGGCGTAGAAGGTGATATATCCGAGCTGTACGACGAGGAGGGACATGCCTGCGGCCGCATAGGGCGTATCTGTAAGCCGATGGACGCCAGGGCATATGCCGAAAAGCTCAAACACAGCCTTAACTCTCCTGCGGCAAGATTTTCCGACCCCGTGTCAAATGTCGATAAAATTGCCGTTATAGGCGGCGCGGGCGCTGAATATATGCCTCGGGCCGTTGCTGCAGGGTGTGATACTTTGGTTACGGGAGAGGCTAAGTATCACGATTTTGCAGACGCTGTGCATATGGGCATAAATCTCATAGAGCTGGGCCATTTTGCCACGGAAAATCCCGTGATTGCCGAGCTTGCACGTCGAATGGCCGATAAATTCGAAGATGTAGAGTTCATAGTTTCGGGACAAAATGACCCGGTAAATATTATTTGAAATCAGGAGAGATCCCTATGCCTATAGACGGAATAATGCTGAGAGCCGTTTGCGATGAAATCAATCGCTGCGCTGCGGGTTCGCGTGTGGATAAGATTGCTCAGCCCGAGAAGGACGAGGTACTGCTGTTTTTGAGGGCGTATGATGCTCAGACGCATCAGGGGTGCAATATGAAGCTGCTGCTGTCTGCGGACCCCTCTGCTCCGAGAGTGTGTTTCAGCAGCCGTTCTTATGAAAATTTAGACGTGCCGCCGAATTTCTGTATGCTGCTGCGCAAACATCTGACAGGAGCGCGTCTCATCTGCGCCGAACAGCCCGGGCTCGAGCGCGTGCTTGTCATGCGTTTCGACTGCCGCACGGAGATGCGCGAGCAGACGCAGAGGAATATTATTATAGAGATTATGGGCCGGTGCGCCAATATATTCCTTACCTCGGGCGACGGGCATATCCTGGGCCAAATACGCCAATCGGATTTGACGACGGGCAAAAGGCCGCTGCTTCCGGGCATGAAGTATATTCTGCCGCCTTCGCAGGGTAAGTCGGATTTTCTGCGCGGTCGCGCCGGCTGTGAGAGTTATGCGGGGCAGGAGGGGCTTGAGCGGTATCTCTGCGGTTCTTTTGTCGGGCTTTCGCCTCTTGTGTGCAGGGAGATATCGTATCGGGTCAGCGGCAGGTGCGATTATCCTTGTTCTCAGCTTACGGACGATATGCGCGCGGCTTTGATACGCGAGCTGGACAAAACTGCATCTATTATTGAAAATTCGGAATACAACCCGGTCGTGTTATACGGTGACGGGCCGGCCGAGTTTTATTGTACCGATATTATGCAATATGGTCAGACGTATACAAAGAAGTTTTTCGACAGCCCCAGTCGGGCCGTTGAGGCGTTCTATGCCGAACGAGCCGCCGCTGAGCATATCAGGCGAATGACTTCGGATATAAATAAGCTTATACAAACCAATATCTCGCGTCTGAGCCGTAAAATAGAGGCACAGACCGGCGATATGGAGCGTTATACGCGCAGCCTTTCCTCAAAGACCTATGCGGATATAATTATGTCTAATCTTCATTCTATACCTATAAACGAGGATTCTGTCGATTTGCCCGACTATACCTGCGATCCCGTCCGCACTGTCAGGATCGGGCTTGATAAACGTCTTACTCCCGTGCAAAATGCCCAGCGCTACTACAAACTGTATAAAAAATCCAAAACCGCCATAGCGGTTCTGACAGAACAGCTCTCCGCTTCGAGAGAGGAGCTTGAATATCTTGACAGCGTCAGGGAAGCACTGCGTAACTGTGTGTGTATAGCGGATATAAACGACATTCGCAGTGAGCTCTCTCAGCAGGGATATATAAAGACTCAAACCGTCTCTTCCCGTCGTTCAAAAAGTTCGCGAACGTCCGTACCCATGCGTTTTATATCTACGGACGGTTTTGTGATTTTATCCGGCAAGAACAATATACAAAACGATGAACTGACATTCCGCCAGGCGGATAAAAATGACTGGTGGTTTCATGTCAAGGATTATCCCGGCAGCCATGTCATAATAAAATGCGACGGCGCGGTCCCGCCCGATTCCACGTTTACGGAAGCGGCGGTAATAGCCGCAACTTACAGCGGGGCTAAAGATTCTAAAAAAGTTTCCGTTGATTATACTCAGGTGAAAAATGTTAAAAAACCGCCCGGAGCAAAACCGGGAAGCGTTATTTATCATATGTTCAGTACTGCAGTCGTAGATCCTTCGACAGATCTTGCACGTCTCCTTAACAATCCGAAAACGTAAAATTTACTTTGGCTGTTGCATTTTCAGAATTATTGTGTTATAATACGAAGTGAAAATAAGCTCAATTTGGGTGTTATTTTGTCGAGCTGTAACTTAAGGGGTGAGAGTTTCTTCCTGCGCGGCAGGAAGCAGTTTCGCTCACTTTCCGGAGCTTTATGAAGCGTTGCCGGAGGATTGAGCGAGGGATTTGCATATAGAAGATTTTTCGGCGATCTTTCCAGGCTTTCATATGGCAGTTGTTTGTTCGATAATTATTTTCGACGTATTTTGCGATGTATTTATATATCGCTGTAATATATAAATACGTTCATGCATATCGGATAATGAGCACACGGTTTTCTTTATGATCTGGGGAGAGTGACTTTTATATGGATACTATAGGAAAAAAAATAAGAGAAATACGCAAGGAGCGCAAGATTTCTGCAGATTCGGCCGCCTCGGCTTTAGGAATTTCCCGCGCTACGTTGTACAGGTATGAGTCGGGTGATATAGAAAAGATTCCCGCAGATGTGATCAATAAGCTGTGCAAGCTCTATGGAATAAAGGTGTGGGAGCTGCTTGGATTGTCTTCCGAACAGGAGACGGCAGTGAGGCTTGACGATTTTGCCTGCGCCATGTATGACGAAAGTCGTAATTTTTCTGATGAGGATAAAGCTCAGCTGTTGGCGATGGCAAGGTATATAAGTTCAAAAAATAAGAAATAGACAGCGCACTCTCCCCGTTTATCAGGGGAGAGTGTTTTTGGTTTGTAAAGGGCGCAGATTTGCTGCCAGGGCCGAAAAACGATGCGCAGATTTCTCCGTCTGATATTGACATTTATTGTATAATCATGGTATAATAAAAAATGGAGTGCTGAATAATTATGCTGTAGCGGCATTTTTTAAGTCAGTCTGCCGTCTGCGGTTTTTTTATTGGTTCGTATGGTGAAACAGCAGTTAAGGAAAAGTCGAAAAAATTATAATATGGGGTGGATGTTTTGTGAAAATTCTTGTTATCAATGCGGGCAGTTCTTCTGTAAAGTATCAGCTGTTTGATATGGATAACGAAGATGTTATGGCAAAGGGCATGTGCGACCGTATAGGTATCGCCGGTGGAAATTTTAAACACAAGGCTATGGGCAAGGATGAATATCGTACGGAAGTGCAGATGGACAGCCATGCCGACGCCGTAAAGCTCATTGTCAACGCTCTTACAGACGAAAAAATCGGATGCATCAAGTCCATGTCCGAGATTGACGCCGTGGGGCATAGGGTACTGCACGGCGGAGAGAAGTTCTGCGGTTCGGTCATTGTGGATAAGGCGGTTATAGATTCCATCAAGGAATGCTTCATTTTTGGGCCCCTGCATAACCCTGCCAATCTTATGGGCATAGAGGCCTGCCGCAAGATAATGGGCGAAAACGTTCCCCAAGTCGCCGTTTTCGATACGGGATTCCACCAGACTATGCCTGATTATGCGTATATGTATGCGCTGCCTTATGAATATTACGAAAAGTACGGTATCAGACGCTACGGCTTCCATGGCACTTCCCACAGATATGTTTCCCTGCGCGCCGCAGCCATGCTCGGCAAAAAGCCTGAGGAGATCAATGTGGTGACCTGCCATCTCGGCAACGGCTCTTCCATAACCGCGGTAAAGCAGGGCAAGAGCTTTGATACCACTATGGGGCTTACGCCTCTTGAGGGTCTGCTTATGGGCACGAGATGCGGTTCTATCGATCCCGCTATTATACCGTTTATAATGGAAAAGGAACATCTCAGCGCAAAGGAAATCGACACTGTTATGAACAAGAAGTCCGGTATTCTCGGGCTTACGGGAGGCAAGACGAGCGATAACCGCGACATAGAGCAGGGTTCGAGAGCGGGAGATAAGCGTTGCCAGCTTATAGAGTCTATGCTTTGTCATCAGATAACTAAGTATGTAGGCGGTTTTGCCGCGGCCATGGGCGGGGTGGACGCTATCGTTTTCTGCGGCGGAATAGGGGAGAATAATCCTCATTACAGGTCCAGGGTCGGAGAAAAGCTGGCGTTCCTCGGCGTAACTATAGATGAGGAGAAGAATTCCAAGGCGTTCAGAACCTCTGATGAGTATGACATCACTACCCCCGATTCTAAAGTCAAGGTCCTTGTTATACCTACCAACGAAGAGCTGATGATAGCCAGGGATACCAAGGAACTTTGCGAGGCCAGGTAGGCCGAGTTTATACGTAATAAACCCATCCGTTTTAAGGCGGATGGGTTATTTTATGCATGAGATAATAAAAGCGCAGCAGAGAGCAAAAGCTTGGCAAAAATGCTCTAATCTGCGGTTTTGTCTATGCCCCAGCCGTACACTGGCGTACATACGTCGGTCTCATAGTTGTACTCATAGTATACGGCCGTCAGCTTGTCGGCTTCTATTTGAATGATAGAGTATGTCGCTGTGTTTTGCGGAACCGAATCTGTCTGCTGATAGAGCTGCGGATCGTGTTCGGCGTATACCTCGCGGTTCTGAGTTCCCGCCGTGCCGGAAAGCAGATAAACGGGTGACGATGGGTTGACGAAATATTCCGTCTCAACTCCGTTGACCGTCTGCTTGCGAATTTGACATTGCTGCGGAATTTGGTCCGATGATATCGGCTTTGACAGGCTGTATACGTGGTCGTGTCCCTGCAGGACGAGGTCGACCCCGTATTTGTCCAATATAGCGCCCAGCGTTTGTCTCATGCTGAGTGCAACTCTGTTTTCGGTGCTGTCGGACCCATATGTGCCGCTGGAATACAGTGGATTGTGTATCATTACTATTTTCCATTTCTTGTCGGTTTGTGACAGGTCCTGCTCCAGCCACTGCAGCTGCTGCTGTCCGATACCGTCGCGTTCCGAGTCTCCGGAGGACAGTACGACGTAATGTATGTCGGCCCAGTCGTAAGAATAATATATTCCGTTTGCAGTGTCCTGCGGCGGTAGCTTGACGGTAGTGTGGCTAACGTCTATGTTGGATACGCCTTTTTTGTAATTATTCCAATATGAATGATTCCCGGAAGTCAATGTGAGAGGTACGGTCGTTATATACTTGCGTACGCTGCCGAGCATCTGACGCCATTGCTCCTCTTCTCCGCCGTACTGCACCATGTCGCCGGTATGCAGTATCATATCTATATTTTTCGCGTTCGAATATGCGGAGTCCATCAGTTTTGACCATACTCGTCCGTTGAACTGCTCATCCTGAGTGTCGGATACGTGCAGCATAGTCACTGCTTCAGCCGATGGATCGGGAGTAGTGAACGCTGCGGTGTGTTTTGCTCTTCCCTCAGCGTCGCATATCGTATAGATATATGTTGTGGAATATTCCAGGTCGTATGCTACTGCACGGTTGACGTAATCGGTATCCGTCTTGTCGCAGTATGCGGTTATAACGTTTTCACCGACGGTGTTTTTCTTCCTTATTTTCACGGTAGGCATTTCTTCGTTCTGCGTATGCCATGTAAGGCTGAATGCATTTCTGCTCGAATCGTATACCGATAAGACGATACAGTAAATGTCCTGTTTGTCTATACCTTCGGGAATCGGCGCGCAGGTAACGCTTATTTGCGTCTCGTCGGAATATTTGCCCAGGTTGTACCTGCCGTTTGAGAGCCAAACTCTCGTCCCGTCTACGGTGACGTCTTTTATATATTCTTCATCTGACGGAACAGCGCAGAGCACGCCTCCGTCTATGCTTACCTCCGCATTGCCGCTTACGGCTATTTCAGGCTCGGGGTCAGGTTCGTAATAAGATGTCTGAGGCTGTTCGTACGGAGGCTCATGTGTTTGGGTTTCGTCTCCTTGCGGTATGACGGGATCAGTGGCGCTGCATGAGCAGACGCCGGTGATCAGTGTCAATATCGTAAGTATGGCAATGATAGTTTTTTTCATGTCGCGTTTCTCTTTCATGAATATATCCCGCTCTCAGCCGGCGGCATTTGTTTCGACGCGGGCCGACAGTATTTGAGCGTAGTAGTTATTATATCATATGCGCGCTGCCATTGCAAGTTTGACAAAAATATCGCCCGTTTTTGCGTGTATATGAGATATATGATGCTCATGGGTTCGGCGTTTTATGTATCGGTACGTTTTGCTGCAACGTCATGCCCATGTCTGCGTTAGGCTTTGAAACGCATATATTCGGCACCGTCAAGGTCTTTCCATATAAACAGCCCGTCGTTAAGCATGATATAGGAGTGCTCCGACCCGTTCTTGGGGATAGAAACAGATCCCGGATTGATATACATATAGTCCCCGTGCTGTTCGCAGGCGGGGATATGAGTATGGCCGTTGAGTAATATATAGTTGTTCGCAATATCCGGAGGGTTGTCCGCATTATACAGATGGCCGTGCGTGGCAAAAAGCTTTAGCCCGTCCGCTTCTATAATCTTATACGGTTCGCTCAGCGAAAAGTCCAGCACCATTTGGTCTACTTCCGCATCGCAGTTCCCCCTTACGCAAACGATCCTGTCCGCGATAGGATTAAGCATCCCTATCACTTCTTTTGGAGAATAGCCGCGCGGAAGGTCGTTTCTCGGTCCGTGGTAGAGTATATCGCCGAGCAGCAGAAGCGTATCGGGCTTTTCGGTTTGAAATGCTTTAATCATCTTTTCGCAGAAATATGCAGAGCCGTGGATGTCGGACGCTATAAGTATTCTCATATGTTCGTACCTCTAAATAATAATCACGCGCCGGTGCGGCGCTTTTTTTGAATATGTCCTGCAGAGCTGACAGCCTCAGCCGGCTTTGGGGTTAATGCTCCGATGCCGTAGCCGCAGCGCTTCAACATAATAAAAACGCCGCCGCAAGCAATGTTCGCTTGCGGCGGCATGGTGCGCCGAAAGGGACTCGAACCCCCGACCTTTTGGTTCGTAGCCAAACACTCTATCCAGCTGAGCTACCGGCGCATAAATCGGCCGTATTTCTCGGCCGCCTGTATATAATATCACATTTTTTATTAAAAATCAAGTCCCGATATCATAAAAAATAAAAATAATGTCTGTTTGGGCTCGTATATTTTTATAGGACGTCTAATATAAATTGAATATAAAAGCTAAAACGGACGGAGAGATCAGTATGATGATATTTTCAACCAAAATCACAAAGGCTAAACTTCTTACATTCGCTCTAATTTTTTCTTGCCTTGCGCTGATAATCATAGTCTCTATTCCTTCGGGCGATGACGTGCCCGCGGGAGCAAAGGTCTCTTATTCTGGCAAGACCAACGAAGAGCGGGTTACTTTCCTGGAAGAGTTCGGCTGGGACATAGTCGATGAACCGATAGAGGTAACGGACGTAGTTATCCCCACCTCGTTCGACTCCACGTATGAGACGTATAATGAACTGCAAAAGACTCAGGGTATGGATCTGTCGGATTTTAAAGGCATGCAGGCTACCCGTTATACTTACAGTGTCACTAACTATGTGACCGAGGACGGGACTGCGGCTGACGTGCAGGCCAATCTGCTCGTGGTCGACGACAAGATAGTTGCCGGAGATGTCACGTCTGTGTCTTTAGGCGGCTTTATGCAGGGGCTCGCAAGATCTACTGCAAGTCAGATAGTTTCGGGTAAAGACGACGATACTGACGCCGACGCCGACTATATCGATGAAAATCTGCAAGACGATTATGTCGTTCCCGAGAAATAAAAGCGGCAGAGAAGATACGTTATGCTCATCGCATAATCCTATATATATGCGGACGGAGAAGAGATATCTCCGTCCGCGTTTCACGCAGATTTAGTGTATATAAGCGCAATTTGCAGTTTTAAGCTGCTGTCTCTATATTAAGTTTATATGTATAAAGTTTTAATATGGAAGTATGCATATTTTTCGTCTAAATTGCAATATCAAATAGGACAGAATTAAAAATAAAATCAGCAGAGTGGTAATTGAAGATTTTTCGAGGTAAATTGTTAATCCAGTTTTCGACAAACGCAACTTGTTCATC
>CALXAN010000046.1 GCA_944386305.1 uncultured Clostridia bacterium | reverse complement strand
GAACGCACGTTCTCCCGCGGCTGCGCGGAGTAATGCGGCGAATTAAATAAATCCGACGGCCGAAAACGCCCCCGTTCCGTCAAAGGTCCGCTCCCCTGCGGCATTGTATCGCTCTGATAGTCAATGTTTGAGCGCCGAAATCACGCCGCCTATATCGGAATCTATACAAACGCTGCGGCCCAGTATCTGCGGCGGCGCGTAGGCGTCCGAAAGGTTTATGCACGCATAGCTCGACTCCGAGTTATGCATAGCCATGCGCCAAAAGGGGTATTTGATGATAACGGGGGTATTCATGCCCACGCCGAGCTCCAGATACAGCACGCGGCCCGCGCCGTGCCGCCCGACAAAGCGCCCGTAGCGTGCGGCAGCCTCGTGCCAGCCCTCGTCCTCCGCAAAGGTAGCGTCGGCCCGCAGATTCATCGTCATGGGCGCGCCGCATTTCGGGCAGCGGGGCACCAGTTCGGAGGGAACGGTCATCTTCGGGACGCCGTCGGGCGGAGGCTCCAGCCCGTTTGGGGACACGGAAAAGCCCTGAGCCTGCACCATTTTGCGCACAATTTCTTCGTTGTCATAGGTCTTGCTGTGGCAGGG
Source organism: uncultured Clostridia bacterium (assembly GCA_944386305.1). Classification (GTDB taxonomy): domain Bacteria; phylum Bacillota; class Clostridia; order Oscillospirales; family UBA644; genus CALXAN01. Next base: position 10,900 of record CALXAN010000046.1, on the reverse strand, counting down.
CACCGAGCACTGCCACAGACCGTAATCACCCTGGGTATAGAACAGGCGCTGCTTGTCAAACCCGGCCTTTTGAAAGCAGTGGTCCACATTGGTCGTCAGCACAAAGTAATCTTTATCCTCTATCAGTTCCCGCAGGTCCCGATACACGGGCTTCGGGGGGTCGCTGTAGCGGTTGAGGAAGATGAAACGGCTCCAGTAGGCCCACTTTTCTTGCAGCGTCGCAAAAGGATAAAACCCGCCCGAATACATGTCGTGAAAGCCGTACTTTGCCTCAAAGTCGGAAAAATACCGTCTAAAACGCTCCCCTCCGTAGGAAAAGCCCGCCGAGGCGCTCAGCCCCGCGCCCGCGCCGACGAGCACGGCCTCTGCGCGGTCAAGCACCTGCCGAAGCTCGGCGATATCGCGCCGCGCCTGACCGGAAATCTTCAACATATTCATACCCCCAATAGCTTTTTATAAATACTGAAATCCTTATCCTTAAACACGTCGAAGACCACTCGCATACCGCCTCGGCCGCCGCGCAGAAAATCGCGCACTGTCCGAACCGCCGTTTCGGCGGCGCGCTCGCCGGGGAAACGGAACTCGCCTGTAGAAATACAGCAAAACGCAATGCTGCGGCAGCCGTTCTCCGCGGCCAATTTCAGACATGAACGGTAACAGGAAGCCAGCAGAGCGCAATCCCGCTCGCTTACGGGCCCGTGTATTACGGGGCCTACCGTATGGAGAATATACTTGCAGGGCAGGTTGAACGCGGGGGTAATTTTGGCGCTCCCGGTCGGCTCTTCATGCCCCTGCGCGTCCATCAGCTCGCGGCAATAAAGCCTCAGCTGTACGCCGCTGCGTGAATGTATAATGTTGTCGATACAGCCGTGCAGGGGATGAAAACAGCCCAGCAGCGCGCTGTTGGCGGCGTTTACTATCGCGTCGACCTTAAGCGTGGTTATATCTCCCTGCCACAGATATATTCCGTCCCGCACTGGCGCCAGCGCGTCTATGTCAGTCACGCCCAAGCCGCGTATAAGCTCCTGCAGGTACTCGTCCTGGACCTGCAGAAACTCACGGCCCGCGGGTATCGGCGGCCGAACATTGAGCAGCGCGCGCAGAAGCCCGGCCTGCTCCGCCTCACTGCAGGGTATCTGCAAACCGTCCCCGCCCCGCTCCTTTAAGAGAGCCTCTATCAAATAAAGCCTGCGCTGCGCCTGAGTCATCATATACCCCTCCTTACGACCGCTCCGTGAGGACATACCTGCATACAGTTCCCGCAATGCAGGCAGTGCTGCTGCAGTATCCGCGCCGGAAGCGACGAAAAGTCTATGCACTCCTGCGGACATACGGACGCGCATATGCGGCAGCCCGAGCAGGACTGAGTGATGAAATACCCCTCGTTCGGCGGCGGCTCGCCGCCGAAAGTGAAAGAAAAACGCTCTATCGGCCTGCGCGAAAGATCAAACAATTCTCCCTGCCCCTGATACATCTGAAAGACCGTCAGGGCGCGCCGCGACTGCGCAGTAGGATAGATTTGCAGCATATACGGGTTCTTCTGCAGCAGGCGCGGCAGAGGCCCCGAGCCGAGCTGGCGGACTTTGCCGCGGACGGAGACCGCCGTACGGGACAGGGTGTCACGGCCGCTCATGCCGCTCAGAGCCAAATATCCGCCTCTTTGAAGCCTGTTATAAAAGCCTTTCCCTGCCGCAGTGAGAAAGTACAGCCCGTCGTCGTCCGCGTCCATGATATCCACGACGCAGGTCACGGGCAGACCGTCCTCGTCCGCAGTCGCGGCGACCACGGAATGGATACGCCGCGTCAAATATTCAAAAACTTCTTTTGTATCCATATAAAACACCGCCTGTAAACGGCAAACCGGGGGCCGCCGCAAACGGCAGCCCCTCATGATATTCGCCGAAGTCCTGAGTACTTTCGGCCGAGCGGGTTAAACAGTTTTATACCCGTCCGCCGAGCCTAAAGCCGCCCCTGCAATCTTTTGTACTTTATCTCCCTGCGCTCTGACGCAAGAACGACAGCCGGCCCAAGCTCACGGCAGCAGCGTATATTGATAAAAACTTTTACCGCCCCGTACTTCCCGCGACCTATATCGAACAACATGCTCCTAAGCGGCCGAATTCGGCGCGCGTACCGCGTTAAAATACTCTTTAATCGGAAAGGATTAACTGCGTTTTACGCCTCGTCCGCACAAAAATCGCTTAAAACCGCACGCACAAAAAAGCGGCGGCAACTCGAGGCAAAAAATAAACGGGCCGAATCGAACACAGAAATTCCTGAGCTTGCAGGCCTGTGGGCGTACGTTATGCATACCGCCGCAACGGCGCATTTTAGGCATATTTTGTCGCACGCCCGGCAGCTTTATGCGTAGAAATAGCCCGCCGTCATATCCAGGTAGTTTTGGCCGCTGTATGCGGGGTACTGCTTCTGCACCTCCGTCTTGAAGCTGTCGGCGTCCGCGCAGGCCGCGGCTATCTTTTTCAGATTTTCAAGATAGTCGATTTTTGTCTGAGCGTCCTTTAAATCTTCGGGGGTATAGTGAGAGGTCAGTATCAGATCATAGCCCTTGGCGATATATCCTTTCAGCTCTGCTGCGATACTGTCGGCGTGCGCCGCGCCCGCGACAATGGAGTGACAGTCGTGACCGAGCATATGGGTATAGACGGCGTTGATTTCGGGGATTTGGATATCAAAGGCCTCGGCGGTCTGCTTGATTACAAAGTCAATTCCGCCGATGGTTACTTTACCCTCTTTAATGACGTCGGTAATCTTGTGAACAGATTTATCGAAAATATCTCCGAACGCTTTCGTGAAATTATCTATCAAAGCCTTGCCGCCGCCGTTTGCAGAATACTCTACCGCATTTTGCGTCGCATATCTCGGCACCTGCGGCAAAAAGGACGCGCCCGCCCCGTGGTAAGCGATAAGCATACCCTCTACCTCAACGTCGCTGAGGTATTCCTCAAGCTCCCTGATGTTGTCAAAGAAGCAGGGCGACTCGATAATGACGGCCTTCCCGTTTTTTTCTACGACAAAGACCTCGTCGTCAATGAAATCATTGGTCTTGTAAGCGTGCAGCTTTACGCCGCCGAAATCGTAGATATTCATCTCGCCTTTGTTGAGTTTTACAGTCGTAAACGTATTTTTGTTCATGGTCAATGCCTCCCAATATCAATGTCAGCTCTCCGCAGCCGGCCGGTCTGCTCAGCTCTTGACTCAATTATACGAGCCCTCAGCCGTTTTGTAAAGTACGCACAATATTGTGCCGTAGTAACCCTGAAGTAACAATCGGACGGTTAGGCCGGCGGGAGTCGAACAAAATATGCCGAAAAAAATGTGCTTCGTCATCTTTGACGTATGTCTCGCAGACTTACAAAGATACCCATAAATCTGCAAAGGTGGATATACCTGCAAAAACAAAAGAACGCACAGTTTTCGGGGTGCTTTAAACGAGCGGATTTTTGTGCAGACAAAGCATAAAACGCAGTTTATCCTTTTCGGATTAAAATTCTAACGCAGTACGCGCACCAAATCAGCCGCTTAAAACCATATTGGGTTCGGCTCCCTCCGGCCTATACAAATGCGGAGTTTCGGGCTTTTTTTAGGGCCAATATAACTACAGAAAAAAAATCAAAGAATTTATGAAGCATTGACTAAAATAGGGATATACGGTATAATAAAGCGTAAAGTTTCTCCTGGAAACCATAAATACGGAGGGTTACGTATATGAGCGAACAGAAAACAGCCAAAACACTGCCGGCCTGCCCGGTAGAAACGACGCTTACTCTTATAGGAGACAAATGGAAGGTACTCATATTGCGCGATCTGATGCCCGGCACAAAACGCTTCGGAGAGCTGAAGAGGTCTATCGGCAGCGTGTCCCAAAAAGTGCTGACCGCCCAGCTGCGAGACATGGAAGAGGGCGGCCTTGTACTCAGGCGCGTGTATGCAGAGGTACCGCCCAGGGTCGAGTATTCGCTGACGGACTTGGGCAGGAGCTTAAAGCCTATCCTCGACGCCATGCAGAACTGGGGCGAAAAGTACAAGGCCGAGAACTGATAAGTCCAAGGCCGAAAACAGAGCGGAAATACAAAGCCGAAAATCGGTTATGAATAGCAGACGCTCCCAAAGTAAAGCACATGACGCAAAAGCCTCAAATACAGTCATTGCAGCCCAGGGAGGCGGGCGGCGGGGGCGCAGAGGCAGCGGCATATAATCGGCGGCTGTGTCTGCGCGAAAAAGCCGCCTCTGAGGCGGGAAAAATTAAGAACATTATAAATAAACGCAGCGCGGGGTGATAGAATGTGGTTGACGGCGGCGGTTTTATCCGCGGTTTTTGCGGCGCTGAGCACCATACTTGCAAAGTGCGGCATCAAAAAGACGGATTCGGACGTGGCCACAGCGCTGCGCACGGCGGTAGTGCTCGTCTTTTCCTGGCTCATGGTTTTCGTGGCGGGGTCGGCCGATACGATAGCGCAGATCCCGCCGCGGTCATATATATTCCTCGTGCTTTCCGGTCTGACGACGGGCGCGTCCTGGATATGCTATTTCAAAGCCCTGTCCATTGGGGATGTAAACAAGGTCGTGCCTATCGATAAGTCCAGCGCTGTTCTGTCAGTGCTGCTTGCCGTAGTCTGCTTTAATGAAACCGAACATTTGGCCGTAAAGCTGGCGGGGACCGCGCTGCTCGGAGCAGGCATATATATGACCGTAGACAGAAAAGCCGAATCAGGCGGTACAAAGAGCCGGCTGTATATCCCCTATGCGGCGGGCTCCGCGGTTTTTGCAGCGCTCACGACAATCCTTGCCAAAATAGGAATAAGCGGAGTGGAGTCCAACGTCGGCACGGCAATACGTACTGCAGTGGTACTGCTGATGGCATGGCTGATAGTCTGTGCAAAAGGCAAGCTGCCGAAGCTCAAAGCTATCGACGGAAGAGAAGCTGTTTTTATCATTCTGTCGGGCATAGCTACGGGAGCGTCGTGGCTCTGTTACTATTATGCGATACAAAACGGAACGGTCAGCGCAGTGATTTGCATAGACAAAATGAGCCTGCTGATTACGGTTGCATTTTCGTACCTGGTCTTTAAGGAAAAACCGAGCCGCAGGGCGGCAATCGGGCTGGGAGCGATGACATGCGGCACGCTGCTTATGGCCGTATTTGCATGACAGCCGCCGGCAGAGCCGCTGACGCTGTTTTTTTCACTTTAAAGCCGGCCGAAGCAGCGCAGTCGCACTTATGCGACAGCCGAATCGTCCGTCCTTAAAGGCTGCGCGCCGAAACGTGACGCACCCGTCTGCGATAAACAGAAGCTGAAACAACAGCAGAAAAAGAGCGTGTCGGCCCCTGCTGCTATTATGCGGATACAAAACGGAGCGGTCAGCAAGGGGCTGAGCAGAAAACAAAAGGAAACGCCTCCGAAAAGACGCTTTGTTCGGAGGCGCAGGTTTGGTTATATTTCGGTTTTCAGCAGCGAATACATCTTCATGTCCAGGACTCTGCCGTTCTTCACGGCGTTGTTTCTTAGCGTTCCCTCATACTTAAACCCCGCCTTTTCGAGTACGCGGCACGAAGCCGCATTGTGCGCAAAGGGTTGGGCATAAATGCGTATAATATCGCTTTTGTCAAAAACATACCTGCATATCTGCCCGACCGCCTGGGTCGCTATGCCCTTTCCCCAGTATTCCTCCGCGATATAATATCCCAGCTCGGCGGTCTGCCGATGTATATTCTGCTGACGGGAGGCGCTTATGCTGCCTACAACCTTGCCTTCCGCCGTAATCGCAAAGGAAAAGATATCATTTTCGTCTGCGGAGAGCATTGCGGCGATAAACTCCGCCCCGTCCCGCTCGGTATACGGATAAGGCAGCCCGTCCCGAAGATTATCCTGTACTTTTTTATTGCAAATCGCCGCAGACAGAGGCTTTGCGTCCGCAGGCTCCCACTTCCTTATTTTGCAGGTCATTTTCTTTTATCTCCTTTTTCGGCAGTAATATAAATAATCGCTTTTCGCCGTCCGCAGAACAGCCTTAAGCCTGTGTCCCTATTTACTGTATTATAAATATTCAAAAAGGCGGGGAATCTGCCCAAAATAACAGACGCGCTTACGGATATGAGTCATCAACAGAAAAAACGGTGATATATTTATGCTAAACAGAAAAAAAATGATATTACTTTCTATAACGGCGATATCAATTATGCTGGCAATATGGATTGTTTGGGGAAACGCAACCGTCGGCATCAGCCGCTGTACAGTTGCGAGCGACAGGCTCCCTGCATCATTTAATCACTATAAAATCGTTGTCGTATCCGATTTGCACAATGCAGAATTCGGAAAAAACAACAGCCGGTTATTAAACCTGATAGAAAAAGAGAAACCGAACATTATTGCATTAACCGGGGACTTAGTAGATTCCGATAAAGCCGATATCGAAACAGCCGCTAAATTTATAAACAATCTTGTTAAAATAGCCCCCTGCTACTACGTAACCGGGAATCACGAGGCATGGATGGGTGAGCAATATCAAGAATTAGAAAAAATATTGCTCGATGAATCCGTCGTTATTCTTCATGACCGGGCAGTACAGCTGACAAAAGACGGTGAAACAATACAGCTTGCAGGCATAGACGACCCCGAATTTACGGAACGGGATGCATCTGTTCAGAAAAGTGTGATAGAGGTCAAACTCAAGAACCTGAACCTGTCGGATACCTACTGCGTGCTGCTCTCGCATAGGCCGGAAGCTTTCGAAATCTACGCGGCAGAAGATATTGACCTGGTACTGAGCGGTCACGCACATGGGGGACAATTTCGATTACCGTTTATCGGCGGAGTAATAGCGCCCGACCAAGGGCTGTTTCCCAAATATGACGCCGGAATGTACTCCGAAAATAATACAACCATGATTGTAAGCAGAGGAATCGGAAACAGCATCATCCCTATACGGCTCAATAACAGGCCCGAGATTGTAAGCGTTGAGCTGATTTGCGATAAATAATTAATGCAAGGCTGAACGACGAACCGACACTGACGGAAAGAACATGAAAAACTGCGGCAAAAAAATCGGAAGCGCTCCGACGGCGCAGACATGTAACAGTCAGCTTTGAACCCTAACAGCCTCAAAAAGGTCGGCAGTGAACCTATCGGCGCGAAACGGCGCGTTTACGAACCGTTAGCCGATGTGAACGCGACTTTTTTTCGGTAAATAAACAATGAAGCGGCTAACTGATTATTTTATAAATTAAATAAAATCGTAACTATCGCAACACGCTCCGACTTGTCTAAGCCACAAAAAAAAGATATTTCCGGCATTTCGGCGGCGGTACGGCTGAGCGCCCGCGGCGCGGAATACAGCGAGAAAGCACAGCGGTCGGCAAGCGGCCATTTATCCGCCGCGGACGAAGCCGGGCACCGCAAGAGGGCAGGCAGCGGAATGAGCGCGTCGGCGACTTTTGTAAGAAAAGCCGACGCAAGTGATATGCAGCTTGCGGCGGCGTGCAATAACGCAACAAAGAATACGTCGAGAATAGGTTTTGCCGTGTATAAAAAATAACGCTGAACCCGAATGTATGGGTCCAGCGTCACGCTGGCAGCGGAATAGGGATTCGAACCCCAACAAACAGAGTCAGAGTCTGTCGTGCTACCGTTACACAATTCCGCTATATAAGCAAGTTTTAACGACTTGCTATATTATTATACACTATTTTTCAGCTTTGTCAAGGGTCTTGCGGTGTTTTCGGGCCGATTTTTTATCAAAATAATCGCGCAGCTGTCTAAACGGCCTCAGATATATCTGTGCGGTCTCCGCCCTGCCTCTGCGCGCAAGGGTGACAAAAAAGCCGATAACCACAGCGGCTGCCGCTATTATGAGTGTATTCAGCCCCAGGCACAGAAACGCCCGTCCGACGTCTATATGCGTGGCGTATTGGGAATAGTTGGGGGCTATGTAGTTCTGAGCAAGGTACGTATCGAGCTCGGGCCAGGTAGTGTCGATACTCGGAGTCTGCTCTACGAATTTGACCGTAAATCCAAACTCCATGGGATACAAATCGTCCTCCGTAAACGTGCCCGGCGCGACGGGAAGCACCGCGCTCGCGACCGTGACCGCCAACCCGAGCGCAAGGCAGGCAAGCGCCCGCTTGGCGGTCTTTTTCATAAAACGAAAGAACAGATACACCGCGCCGAACACGGCGGTATTTATCGCCAGGCAGCCCAGGGCGCGGCCGACGTCGAAATATGTGTCGTATTTATCATAACGCGGCAGCACAAACGACTTGCTGACGTCCTGCTGAGTAAGCTGCTCCAAAGAAGCGCTGTCGGGGACCTGCTCGACAAACGACAAAGGGAACCCTATCCTAAACGGCGAAAGGTCCTCCGCATCCCTGAGGATGAACGGCGGACACGGCAGAACGGCCGTCAGCGCGGTAAACACCAGCGCGCACAATACCACGCAGGCTAATCTCTTAATGAACTTTATCACCCATGCCCGCCGAGAGCGGGGCGCTTGCAAAGCATCCATATCGTTATCCCCTGCTGTTATATTTGGTCAAAAACAAATGTAAAAACGGCACCCGCAATGACATACCATTATACCGCATCTGCGCGCTCAATCCTCGGCGCGGGCCAGCTTTTCGGCCTGATCCGTGGTGACCAGCGCGTCTATGAGCTCGTCCAAATCCCCGTCCATTATCTGAGGCAGTTTATACAATGTCAGGCCTATGCGGTGGTCGGTCACCCTGCCCTGGGGGAAATTATAGGTGCGTATGCGCTCGCTTCTGTCCCCGCTGCCCACCTGGCTGCGCCGCTCGTCGGCGAGCTGCTGCTGCTGTTCGGCCTGCTTGCGCTCAAATATCTTTGACCTGAGTATTTTCATGGCCTTGTCCTTGTTCTTGTACTGGCTGCGCTCGTCCTGGCAGTCGACCACCGTGCCCGTAGGCACATGGATTATCCTTATGGCGGACTCGGTCTTGTTTACGTGCTGGCCGCCCGCGCCGCCCGAACGATGAGTTTCGATAATCAAATCGGCGGGATTTATATCTACGTCCACCTCGTCGACCTCGGGCAGGACGGCTACAGTGGCCGTCGAGGTCTGTATGCGGCCCTGGGACTCGGTCTCGGGCACGCGCTGCACGCGGTGCACGCCGCTCTCAAACCTCGGCCGGCAGTACGCGCCATGTCCCTCGACAGCAAAGCTTAAATCAATTACTCCGCCCAGCTCGGTCTCATTGACCGACAGCACCTCGGTTTTAAAGCCCCTGGCCTCGGCGTACATCGTATACATCCTGTGCAGCGAATGCGCGAACAGCGCCGCCTCTTCCCCGCCCGCGCCGGCTCGTATCTCCATGATTACGCTTCGGTCGTCGTTGGGGTCGGAGGGCAGAAGGAGTATTTTTATCTGCTCTTTGAGGCTCTCGGCCTTATCCGTATTTTCGGCATATTCCTCTTCGGCCAGCTCCCGCAGCTCCGCGTCCTGCTCCGAGCCGAGCAGTTCCCTGGCCTGCGCGGCCGAATCGCACGCCCTGCGGTACTCCTCATATTTCTCCACTATCGGGGTCAGATTCTTATACTCGCGCATCAGATCCCTGAACCGCGCCTGGTCCGACGTCACGTCGGGGTCCGCCAGCGAGGCGTTTATCTGCTCGTATCTGCGCGCTATATTTTCAAGCTTATCTATCATTGCGCTCCTCTTCGTTTGTGGTTAATTATTAAGCTCCGCCGTCGCGGAGGCCTCACAGCATTATTTGTTTATTATACCAAATTTTATTCATCGTGTAAAGAGCCTGCACTTTTTTGCCGTAACGGTGCTCGCGGCGCTGTCTCGGTCCTCTTTGCTCTTGATGCAGGCCGTACTGCACGCCGGATAAACAGGCGCGCGGCAGCCTGCTGCTGAAGAATAAGCGACGAACAACCGCCCGTTTTGACTTCAGCAAAACGGCCGATAAACGGGCGCATAATGCCGCCGCAGTGTTCGACCGACGTTCATCCGGACACTGCCTGTATTGAGCAGCCACAAACCTCGATCGAGTTCATTCCGCGGCGCTCGGCAGAGAGGACCGCGGCTGCGCGGAAGATATACAAAACCTTAAAGGCGAACGGCGCGGGGTTAAAGGGTATTGACATATCGGGCAAGAGGTAATATAATAATAACGAAGAATACTTCAGGGATGGGTGAAATTCCCTATCGGTGGTAAGCAGTCCACGAGTCAAAAGACATGAATCGGCGTTTTCCGATACCGACGGTACAGTCCGGATGAAAGATGTATTTCTGCACGGCCAGGCGGCCGCAACAATGTCTTTTTTTACGTCCCTGATATCCTTCGGGGGCGTTTTTTTATCCCTGTTTTCCGCGCGGCGGACGGAGAGAAATAAACGCCCCGACATAAAACGCCGCGCTGCGGCATGGAGGATATGCATATGAAAAACCTTTCCGATCGCACGGTACGAATAACCTTTTCGGCCGTACTTGCGGCAGTCAGCATAGTGCTGGTGTCGTTCATCCACTTTCCCATTTTTCCCGCCGTCCCGTTCCTGGAATACGACCCGGCGGACATCTCCATACTCATGGGCTCTTTTCTGCTCGGGCCGCTGGCCGGCATAATAATGACGGTGGTGGTGTCGCTGATACAGGGCTTTACCGTGAGCGCCGCCAGCGGAATATACGGCATAATAATGCACATTATAGCCACTTCCGTCTACGCCTTTACCGCGGGCATGATATACAAGCGGCACAAGAGCATGAAAGGCGCGGCGGTCGCGCTCATCTGCGGCACGGCCGCCATGGCGCTGGTGATGATACCCGCAAACCTCGTCATAACGCCCCTTTTTACGGGCTGGCCCGTCGGAGACGTGGCGGCGCTGCTGGGGTTCATCATACTGTTTAATATAGTAAAGGCGGGGAT
>CALXAN010000045.1 GCA_944386305.1 uncultured Clostridia bacterium | reverse complement strand
TGCGCCGGCTGCGCCGGTCGGGCCGGTAGGACCTGTTGCGCCCGTTCCAGTAGGACCGGTAGGACCTGTTGCGCCTGTTGCGCCGGCTGCGCCGGTCGGGCCGGTAGGACCTGTAGCACCAGTTGCACCCGTAGATCCGGATGCGCCGGTTGCGCCCGTAGGACCTGAAGGTCCGGTAGCGCCTATTGTTCCTATAGGACCGGTAGGACCTGTAGCGCCGGTAGGACCGGTAACGGTAACAAGGCTAAAATCAGCCGAACTGCCGGGTGTACCGGTCGGATCATTTACAACAGCCCTGTATATATTACCCATATATGATACCAGGTCGCCTGCAAAGTACGTCGTTCCTGCGTCAAACGGGAACACGTCGTTTAAGCCCTCTCCCGCAGGACCCGTGGGACCCGTAGGACCGGCAGGACCTGTAGCGCCTGTAGGACCGGTAGGACCTGTTACGCCTACTCCCGTAGAGCCGGCAGGACCGGTGGCTCCGGTGGCTCCGGTAGGACCTGTCGGACCCGTAGGACCGTCAAATCCGATCCTTCCCTGAGGGCCTCTCGGGCCGGTAGGACCCGTAGGACCGCAGCAGCAAGGATCGCAGCATCCCGAAGGAGGCGGACAGCGAAAAAGCTTGAAAGCATCGCTGCATTTATAAATCAGCACTGTATATATCCCCCTTTTAAGTTATGCATAACAAATGAAAACGTCTTCTACGCTTTCGTTACAGCATATGCATAAAAGATTCTTTTTGTGCCGATTCTGTATAAATACACGAGCAGCAGCCGCACTTATATATGATGGAACTTTTTATAATATACGCGCAAAGAGACGGACCCTCGAGCAAAGAGAAAGACCGCCTCTATTTTATATTTGAAAACAATCACATATACAGTCAGCCTAAAGCCACGTCCAATATCATCATCACAGAGAATCCTACGGCGAAAAATATTGTCCCTATATTTGAATGCACCCCTTTCGACATCTCCGGCATCAGCTCCTCGACAACCACATATATCATCGCACCCGCCGCAAAGCTGAGAAGATACGGCAATACAGGCACAACCACAGACGCCAAAAGGACCGTAGCCAAAGCTGCCGCAGGCTCCAAAGCCCCGGATAAAACTCCGTATAAAAACGAGCGCCCCTTTCGCACATTTTCGGCGCGGAGAGGCATGGATACGATAGCCCCCTCCGGAAAATTCTGTATGGCTATGCCTACTGACAGCGCCAGCGCCCCAGCTGCGGACATTTGCCCTTCCCCCGCCAAATATCCTGCATATACAGCCCCTACGGCCATACCCTCGGGTATGTTATGCAGCGCCACGGCGAGCACAAGCATGGTCGTACGTTTCAAGCGGCTTTTCGGGCCTTCGGGGACCGAGCTGTCGGGATGCAGGTGAGGTATCAGCTTATCGAGAGCAAACAGTACTATTATACCCAGCCAAAAGCCTGCCGCCGCAGGGACAAACGACCAGTCCCCCATACTCTCGGACTGTTCTATGGAGGGGATTATCAGACTCCACACAGACGCGGCCACCATTACCCCGCCAGCAAAACCTGTAAGCGCCCTTTGAACGGACAAAGACATAGCTCCGCGCATGAAGAACACGCAGGCAGCACCTGCGCATGTACCTGCAAAAGGTATCATAAGACCCAAAAAAGAATTCAACCCCATTGCCGCCTCCTAAGATATGGACAGACAGATCCGCCGTAAACCGATGGATCTGCCGTCAAACCCTTTGAACGTATAGTGCTGCAGAACCGTCGCTATACGACGCCCGTCTAAATTTTTATGCAAGAGCAGCGCCGAGCGCGGCGCATTGTCTGAGAGCGTCCTCATCGGGTGTTTGGCAGCATATTACGCTGTCACAGCCCAAAACGGCGCCGGCAGATATACAAGCCTGTTCCCAAGCGCGCATCCATTCGCCGTCGCCCCAGCCGTACGAAATAAGGCGATTTTTTTTACCTTTCAAAAAAGGTTCGCAAGCGGCGAACATGGGTTCGAATTCACTCTCCTCAAGCTGCTCATCTCCCATTGACGGACAGCCGAACGCAACCGCGTCAAATTCTCCAAGCTACAGGAGTCAAACAAAATGAAAAAAGGTTACTTTGCAGCGGTATCTCATAAGGCGAAAATCCGTGGGCCGTTTTTCGATGAAGTTTTAAGCGAGCGGATTTTTGTGCAGACAAGGCATAAAACGCAGTTAATCCTTTACGGACTAAAATTTTAAGGCGGTACGCGCGCAGCTTAAAACCATGTTGTGTCTATCTTCCGCCAGCTTAAATATATCAGCCCCAAACTCCGAGACTGTAAAACTCCGAACCTCCGCTCCCGCTTCGACAGCGCCCTGCGCTACCTTACCCGCCATCATCTCGGTGTTGCCCGTACCGCTCCAAAATACAACTGCTACCTTGCCCATACGATTTTCCTTATCTTATATTTGCCTGCGTATTACGCAGGACAGCGTTCGGCAAGTACTTTCTGCAAGGCGCTCAGACTGCTGGCGTGAACCCTGGCTATGGGAATATTGCAGCGCTTGGCCTCCTTTACCGCGCTTATTATCATTTTATGCGAAACTGTATCCGTAAACAATATGAGTAAATCCGGATAACCCATTTTTTTGCCTACGGCGCCCTTTTCCTTGGTAAACACCTTGGCCCTGCATCCGAATCGACTGCACATAGACTTATATTTGCACTCCATACACTCATTTCCGCCTACGATAACGACATTCATAGAAAACTCCTATCTTTACGCTCTATCCTCATAAAAATAAACCATTCATACCAATACTCAGCCGCCTGATCATCTGCGGTCACAGGATCGGAAAACATTTAGTTAGCATATGCTAACTAAAGAATTAGAAATAAACGGACGCCAATACGGTATCCGCTCGAGTTACCTTAAGCTAACCCAAATACATTTTAGCACAAACAAAAGGCGTTGTCAAGCACCCGAGACAAAAAAACACGATAAACCCAAAAGGCAGTGTGCAGCGTTGACAAAACGCGAAAGTCATGATAGAATATGACAGTCATGTTCTGTATATGCGGGTATGGTGGAACTGGCAGACACGCAAGATTTAGGATCTTGTGCTTAAAAGCGTACAGGTTCGATCCCTGCTACCCGCACCATCGCAACGCTGAACCCAATGGGTTCAGCGTTATTTTTTTGTAATGCAAAAACTATCTATTTCGAAATCGCCGCGGAATTTGTATTATTTTCGGCCGATTTTCTTTTAGGACACTCATCGGCTTATCATGTATACAAGGCATCTGCTGCTCATCCATTTTTTTCACTCGAGAAGTCCATGCGAAAGAGCATTGCCGACATATTAAAATCAGACGAAAGGTACGCTTTGATTTTCAAAAAAAAGATGATAACGGAGCTGCATTCGGCCTTCATCTATATTTTGCGCCGATTTCACTGTCTTTCTGCAGCGTAACGCTTCAGATTTAATTCTTAATTGTCGAACTTGGCTATGACCTCTGCGCATCATTCAACCAAATCTTTTTTGCAAATAAATTACAAAACGCAGCAAATGCTTTCTGAAACATGCATAGCTCGGAAAGCCAATATACATGAAAAATCATTCTATAAGTTTTTAAATCGTAAAGCATTCAATTTTAACGGCGAACTTAAAAGAAATATTGCCTAATGAGGAAGATACCGCCGTTATAATCGCAGCGTCCGTATTTTTACGGATCAAAACGCAGCATGCTCTCCTCCGAATACTAAAAACATGAAAAATATTCCTCAGACTGACAGAATAAACTGCACCTCACAAAAAGGCGCAGAACTAAGACCATACGAAAACGTATTTCTTAACTTAAACCATGATGAACCTTCTGCATTGTCTTACAAAGCGGCGCCGCAGGAAAAAAATCTCCTGCGGCGCCGCTTACCGTACACGACAAACACACGGCGGCTCCCGGCCGTATACGGCCGGATGCGGCAAAAAAGCTTATATGTTCAGCTGAGTTCGAGCATACCGTTGCAGAGGCGGTAATACATGCCCTTTTGAGCTATCAGGTCGTCATGACTGCCGCGCTCGACTATTTGCCCGTGGTCCAGCACCATTATTGCGTCGGCATTGCGCACTGTGCTGAGGCGATGAGCGATGACAAATACGGTCCTGCCCTCCATCAATCGGTCCATCCCCTTCTCGATGAGCGCCTCTGTGCGCGTATCTACAGACGAAGTCGCTTCGTCAAGTATGAGCACGGGCGGATCTGCGACCGCAGCCCTCGCAATCGCAAGCAGCTGACGCTGTCCTTGGGACAGACTTGCGCCGTCGGAAGTTATCATCGTATCATATCCGCGAGGCAAACGGCGGATAAAGGAATCGGCGTTGGCTATCTTGGCCGCATGGCGTATCTGTTCGGGAGTAGCGTCAAGTTTACCGAAACGTATATTCTCAGCTATCGTACCGGTAAACAGATGCGTGTCCTGCAGCACGACGCCCAAAGAACGGCGCAGCGCGTCCTTTTTGATATCCCTGACGTCGAAGCCGTCGTAGACGACCCTGCCGCCCTGAACGTCGTAGAAACGATTGATAAGGTTGGTAATCGTCGTTTTGCCCGCGCCCGTAGAGCCGACAAAGGCTATCTTCTGCCCCGGCTTGGCGTACAGGCTGATATGCCGCAGAATGATATGTTCATCATCATAGCCGAAATCAACATCGTAGAACCTGACGTCTCCTCTCAGAGGTACGTGCCCGCCGTCGGGAGTCTGCCATTCCCAGCGTTTGCCCCCGTCAGCATCGCTGTATTCGGCCAGCGTTATGCGGCCGTCGTCGACCTCAGAGGGAATATCCATTACCTCAAACACGCGCTCGGCGCCCGCAAGCGCGGATAAAAGAAAATTGCTCTGCTGCGTAAACTGATTTATCGGCGCGGCGGCCTGGCGAACAAAGACCAAATAACTTGCCAGGCTGCCTATATCTATCATACCGTTCATCGCCATTATTCCTCCGAGCACGGCGACAATGGCGTAATTAATGTAAGATATAGTGACTACGGCCGGCACCATTGTGGCGGCAAACGCCTGCGCGCCCGTACCGGCCAGGCGCAGGCGCTCGTTTTTAGCGTCGAAGGTTTCAAGGTTACTGCGTTCGTGATTGAACACCTTTACGACCTTTTGGCCGTTGACCATTTCCTCCACATAGCCGTCCAAATCTCCGAGGCTTGACTGCTGCTTGGTATAATACGCCTTGCTCCTGCGCGCGCTGAAGCGGATATACAAGAACATCGCCGCATAACACGCCGTGACTATAAGCGAAAGCTGCCAGCACAGCACGAACAGTATCAGCAGCGTCCCGACCATCTGTATAAAGCTCTGTATTGTCATGGCGAAACTGTTGTTGAGCGCGTCGGATATCGTGTCCACATCGTTTGTAAAATAGCTCATCACATCTCCGTGCTTGCGCGTATCGAAAAAGCGCAGCGGCAAAGTCTGAATATGAGCAAACAAATCCCTTCGAATATCGAACAATATCTTTTGAGCGGCTTTGACCATCAGCTGCATGTATCCGTAACAAGCCGCAACCCCGACGCCGTAAACCGCCGCGGTAAAAACGACCCCTCTTACAAGGTCCCCGGCTCTTCCGGAGGCCAAATCGTTGACTATGGGGCGGACCATATAGTTGCCCACCAGGCTCGCCGCCGCGCTTATACAAACAAGAGCCGCCACGGCAAGGAGCATGAAACGATGGCGCCCGAGATAGAACATCAGCCTGCGCCAGGTATATGACATATTTTTAGGCTTTTTGTCAGTCAGCTGTCTTGCCGCCATCGTCGCGCCCCCTTTTAGTCTGAGATTCATATATTTCCCGGTATATATCGTCGTGCTCAAGCAGGTATTCATGGGTACCCTGCGCATGTACTCCGCCGTCATCCATAACTATTATGCTGTCCGTATGCATGAGTGACGTCAGGCGCTGGGCTATAATTATTTTGGTCACATTCTTCATATCGGCCAGGGAACGACGTATATCGCTCTCGATCGCCGTATCCACCGCGCTGGTAGAATCGTCGAATATGAGTATCTTGGGGCGCTTCAGCAGCGTCCTGGCGATACAAAGCCGCTGCTTTTGACCTCCCGAAAGATTGACGCCGCCCTGCTCCAGCACGGTATCCAGCCCCTTAGGCATACGGCGCAGAAATTCGTCCGCGCAGGCGGCGCGGCAGGCCTCCCAAAGCGTCTGATCATCGGCATCGGGGTCGCCCCACAGCAGATTTTCACGTACCGTTCCCGAAAAAAGAACGTTCTTCTGCAGGACTATGCCGACTGCGTCGCGCAGCGCGTGCAGATCATAATCCTTTACATCACGGCCGCCTACCCTTACTACTCCTTCGGTAGCGTCGTACAGCCTGGGGATCAGCTGTACCAGCGTGCTCTTTGCAGAGCCCGTACCTCCCAAAATGCCTACCGTTTGGCCTGCGCGGATATCCAAATTCACATTGTACAGCGCATAGTGACCGGCGGACACGTCGTATTTAAACGATACATTGTCGAACGTCACGTCTCCGTCGGGTACCTCCCTAAGCCCGTCTTCGGGAGAGCTCAGCGCGATCGGCTCGTCTAAGACTTCGGCTATACGGTGCGCGCTGGCAAGCGAACGGGTAAGCAGGAGAAAAACATTGGAGATCATCATCATTGCGTTCATGATCTGAAAGACATAGCTCAAAAAGCCCGTAAGATCCCCGACCGTAAGCGTCCCGTCGAGTATCATACCGCCGCCGAACCACATGATGAAAATTATGGCGCTGTACAGTATGAGCTGAAACGCCGGCATATTGAGCACCGCATGACTGAAAGTAATTTGGCTTGTTTGAGTAAGTTCTTCGTTGACGCTGTTGAATTTTTCCTCCTCATACTCGCCGCGTACAAAGGCCTTGACGGCCCTGATAGCGACAAGCCCCTCCTGTACCGTGTTGTTAAGATTGTCTACCACTTTCTGCAGACGGCGGTACATAGGCGAGATTTTCCTTATTATCCAAAAAAGCACCGCGCCCAATATCGGGGCGCATATAACGAACACCAGGGCCAAAATAGGATTCATCCAAAAAGACAGGGCGACGCCCATAATCAAAAGCACAGGACCTCGCACCATCGGGCGAAAACCGCCGTTTATGGCGTTCTGCAATACCGTAACGTCTGTAGTTATGCGCGTGATGAGCGAAGAGGTCTCGAAACGGTCGAGATTTGTAAACGCATAATCCTGCACGCGCTCATACTGAGCCCGCCTCAATTGAGCGCCCCAGCCGTAAGCCGCCCTTGCCGCGTATCGGGCGTAAAGCAGCCCCGTTATAAGCGCAAGCAGCGCACAGATCCCCATAAGCACGCCCTTATGCAGGATATAGGACATATCTGAATTCTTTACCCCGACATCTATAAGATCCGCCATCAGCATGGGGATAGCAAGCTCGAACGCCGTCTCCACCGTCACGAGCAGAGTACCGAATATCAGGTCCTTCTTATACGGCCCTAAATACCCTATAAGACGTTTTAAATCCTGCATACGTTCCCCTCGTCTCAATTCAAATTAATACCCGCAGCCTCTCTCTGCACCGACGGTAGAATTATCAAGACATCCGGCGCATCGCTGCAAAAAAACTCACTCAGCTAGTTATTTATTATATATCGCATATATAAAATTTGTCAATCCCCCGAAGCGGACGTTATGCCCCCGATATCGGACCTAGCTTTTAGTGACGTTTTTTTTGCCAATATCTGCATTAAAAACTATAATATAGCGGCTCCTCTATGAAAAATTTGATGATTTATGTATTTATTTTTACGGCTGAATATGTTATAATACAATATTATTATACATTTCATTGCGGCCCCGGGCAGCAGCGCCGCACGCGGAGTATGCTCGCACTTTGGGCATACATGCCGGGCTGTACGGGATATACAGCGGCTGTTTTTTCAGTCCGCGGCACATCAGAAGTTTTTTTGCGGGAGAGTTCTCTATGGATCATTTTGAATTAATCGCGCCGTATAAACCTACGGGCGACCAGCCCCAGGCGATAGAGAAGCTTTCGGACGGGATATTATCCGGGCTCAGAGAGCAGACCCTGCTCGGCGTAACGGGCTCGGGCAAGACCTTTACCATGGCCAATATCATAGCCAAAGTAAACAGACCGACACTCGTCCTGGCACATAACAAGACTTTGGCAGCCCAGCTGTGCAGCGAATTCAAAGAGTTTTTCCCAAATAACGCGGTAGAATATTTCGTCAGCTACTACGACTACTATCAGCCGGAGGCATATATAGCGCATACCGACACCTATATAGAAAAGGACATGAGCATAAACGACGAGATAGACCGGCTGAGGCATTCGGCTACCTCTGCGCTGTTTGAGCGGCGTGACGTGATAATCGTGGCCAGCGTCTCCTGTATATATACGCTGGGAGACCCCGAGGAATACCATAATATGACCGTAAACGTACGCGTAGGAATGACCGTCGACCGCGACGAACTCATAAAGGCCCTGATACGCATACGCTACAGCCGCAACGACATAGATTTGGCCCGAGGCATGTTCAGAGTACACGGGGATATAATAGAAGTTTTCCCCTCAGCCTCCGAAGACCGCATCATACGCATCGAGCTGTTCGGAGACGAGGTAGACCGCATAACGGAGATAAACCCCGTTACGGGCGAAATGCTGAGGAGCCTGGGATACTGCGTAATCTTTCCCGCCATACATTACGTGACTACCGAAGAAAATATAAAGCGTGCAATAAACGATATCATTGCCGAGATGGAGGAGCGTGAGCAGTTCTTCATATCCGAGGGCAAGCTCATAGAGGCCCAGCGCATACGCGAACGCACGATGTACGACGTAGAATTTCTGCGCGCGGCAGGATACTGCAAGGGCGTAGAAAACTATTCGAGGGTCTTGGCAGGGCGCGCGCCGGGCTCCACGCCGTATACGCTGCTGGATTATTTCCCAAAAGATTATTTGATGATAATAGACGAGAGCCACGTCACCCTGCCCCAGGTCAGGGGCATGAGCGGAGGAGACAGGGCCAGGAAGACCTCGCTGGTAGACTTTGGGTTCAGACTGCCGTCGGCGTACGACAACAGGCCCCTGTTCTTTGACGAATTTGTGTCCAAGATAAACCAGGTCATATACGTATCCGCTACGCCCGGCCCGTATGAACGCGAGCATTCCGCGCAGATAGTGGAACAGCTGATACGTCCTACGGGGCTGGTAGACCCGCAGGTAGTGGTCAAGCCGTCGGCCGGACAGATAGACGACCTGCTGTCACAGATAAAGATGCGGACGGAACGCAACGAAAGAGTGCTGGTAGTCACGCTCACCAAGCGCATGGCTGAATCGCTGACGGAATATCTGCAGGATATGGGCGTCAGGGTAAGATATATGCATCATGAGACGGAGACGATGGACCGCATAGAGACGCTGCGCGATCTGCGCAGGGGCGAATTTGACGTACTGGTAGGCATAAATCTTCTCCGTGAGGGGCTGGATCTGCCTGAAGTATCGCTGATAGCCGTGCTTGACGCGGATAAAGAGGGATTCCTGCGCAACGAGACGTCGCTTATACAGATAATCGGCCGCGCCGCAAGGAACGCCAACGGAATGGTCATAATGTACGCCGATTCGGTCACCCCTTCTATGGAAAACGCGATAAAAGAAACCGAACGCCGCAGAAATATACAGATGGAATACAACAGAGTCCACGGCATCGTACCTAAGACCATCATTAAACCGATACAAAATATAAGCCTGATTTCCGAATCTTTCGCAGAAGACGAAAGCGCTGCTGCCGCAGACAAGCCGGTCAGCGGCATGGAGGCGGACAAGCTCATCGAACGCCTGACCCAGCAGATGAAACAGGCGTCAAAGCAGCTTGATTTTGAAACTGCGGCAAAATTGAGAGACCGCATAAGAGAAATAAAAAAACAGCGAGGATAACACCGTGAAAAACAGCATATATATAAAGGGCGCAAGAGAGAATAATCTGAAAAATATCGATCTTGAGATACCCAGGGACAAATTCATCGTATTTACGGGCCTGTCGGGTTCGGGCAAGTCGTCGCTGGCGTTCGATACGATCTTCGCGGAGGGGCAGCGCAGGTATGTGGAATCGCTGTCGTCGTACGCAAGGCAGTTTTTGGGCCAAATGGACAAACCCGACGTAGACTACATAGACGGCCTGTCCCCCGCCATAGCCATAGATCAAAAAACCACGTCCAAGAACCCGCGGTCCACCGTAGGCACAATAACCGAAATATACGACTATCTGCGCCTGTTATACGCAAGAGTAGGCATACCGCACTGCCCCGTATGCGGACGGGAAATAAAGCGCCAGGCACTCGACCAGATCGTAGACAAAATCATGGCCCTGCCCGAGGGGACGAAAGTGCAGATACTCGCGCCCGTGATAAGGGGAAGAAAGGGCGAATATCAAAAGCTATTCAACGATTACAGACGCAGCGGCTACGCAAGGGTCAGAGTAGACGGGATAATGTACGACCTGAGCGAAAACATAGAATTAGACAAAAACAAGAAGCACGATATAGAAATAGTAGTAGACAGGCTCGTCATACGTCCCGAAGCGCAGAGACGCCTGACCGACTCGTGCGAAATAACCTCAAAAATATCCAAAGGCCTTATAATCGCCGCCATACCCGACGGGGATGAATACCTGTTTTCACAGAGATATTCCTGCCCCGAGCACGGTATAGGCGTGGAAGAGCTTACGCCGAGGCTGTTCTCGTTCAACAATCCTACGGGCGCGTGCAGCACGTGCTCCGGGCTGGGATATCTTATGTCTATAGACCCCGACCTGGTGGTGCCTAACAAGGATCTGAGCATACTTGACGGAGCGATAAACGCCTCGGGGTTTGGAAACATATCGTCCAACTCCTACTACATACGTCAATATTCAGCGATATTGAAAAAATACGGAGCGGCGCTCTCTACCCCGTTCAGTAAAATGCCGAAAGAAGCTGTTCACGAACTTTTGTACGGCAGTCAAACGACCGAGGGAATAATAACCTGCCTTGAACGGCGCTACAGACAGTCATCCAGTGAGGCTGTAAAAGCCGAGCTCGAGGCTCTGATGTCGTCAAAGCCGTGTCCCGAATGCCATGCAGACAGATTGAAGCCGATCGCGCTTGCGGTCACGGTAGGCGGTATAAATATAATGGACTTCTGCCGCAAATCCGTATCTGAAGCCATAGACTTCATAGACAATCTCAGCCTGTCCGCAAAAGACGCCGTAATAGCGGATCAAATAATAAAGGAGATACACTCGAGGCTTTCTTTTCTGCGCAGCGTCGGGCTCGAATATTTGACGCTGTTCCGCTCGGCGGGCACGCTGTCGGGCGGCGAGGCGCAAAGAATCAGGCTGGCGACTCAGATAGGCTCCTCGCTGATGGGCGTGCTGTACATACTCGACGAGCCCAGCATCGGCCTGCACCAAAGGGACAATGACAAACTCATAGCTACCCTCAGACATCTCAGGGACATGGGCAATACGCTGATAGTAGTAGAGCATGACGAAGATACTATGCGCGCGGCGGATTATATCGTCGACGTAGGTCCCGGTGCGGGCGTGAACGGCGGATACATAGTAGCTACGGGCACGGCAGAGGACATAATGGCATGCGAGAACTCGATAACCGGCCAGTATTTGTCCGGGCGCAAACGCATACCCGTGCCGCAAAAGCCGCGAAAGCCTACGGGTCAGAGACTGCTTATAAGAGGAGCAAGGGAAAACAACCTGAAGAATATAGACGTCGAGATACCGCTCGGGCTGTTTAACGCGGTCACGGGAGTATCCGGTTCGGGCAAATCCAGCCTTGTAAACGAGGTGCTGAGCAAGACCCTGTCCGCAGAGCTCAACCGGGCAAGAGTCATACCCGGCAAATGCGACGGGATAGACGGCATAGAAAATCTTGACAAGGTCGTGGTAATACACCAAAGCCCCATAGGGCGCACGCCGAGATCCAATCCCGCGACGTACACCGGGGTATTCGGAGATATCAGGGAACTGTTCGCCGCTACCGCGGACGCAAGGGCCAAAGGCTTCGGTCCCGGCCGGTTCTCTTTCAATATCGCCGGCGGCCGCTGCGAAGCCTGCTCCGGAGACGGAATAGTCAAGATAGAGATGCATTTCCTGCCCGACGTATACGTGCCGTGCGACGTCTGCGGAGGCAAAAGATACAACAGGGAAACGCTGGACGTCAAATTCAACGGCAAAAACATATACGAAGTACTCGACATGACGGTAGACGAGAGCCTGGCGTTTTTCCGCAATATACCGTCAGTCTACCGCAAACTCAGCACGCTCAGCGACGTAGGACTGGGCTACATAAAGCTGGGCCAATCGTCGACAACGCTGTCGGGCGGCGAGGCGCAGCGCGTAAAGCTGGCCACAGAACTGGCCCGCAGGTCTACGGGCAAGACCATGTATATTCTCGACGAACCCACCACCGGCCAGCATTCCGCGGACGTCCACAAGCTCATAGACGTGCTCCAGGCGCTGGTGGACAAGGGCAACACCGTAGTAGTGATAGAGCATAATTTAGACGTGATAAAGGTCGCGGACCATATCATAGATCTCGGGCCCGAGGGCGGTGACGGCGGCGGAACGATAGTGGCTCAGGGCACGCCCAAAGATATAATAAAATGCGAAAAATCCTACACCGGTCAATATTTGGCAAAGGTATACAACGCATAATCTTTTATACGCATCACCCTTTAACCGATACTACAACATAAAGGTTATGTTCGGCGCTCGGACGCACTATCCGACGCCGCAGATTCGTCTCACGGACATTGAAGCAGCATAAGGAGGCATACATGGGTAAAGAGAAAACGACTAAAAAACACAGCAATCTCAAACTATTATACAGGGAGCACAAAAAGACATTTATCGTATACTGGGTGCTGAGGATGCTTGTGCTGCTGATAATGATCAGGGCCATTTTCCTGCACAATTATGAAAACGTGGCACTGTGCCTGCTCACCCTCGTGCTGTTCTGTCTGCCCTCGCTCGTCAAAAGAACCCTGCGCATAGAGCTGCCGTCAACATTGGAAATAATCGTACTGCTTTTCATTTTTTTCGGCGGAGATACTGGGAGAAATAGGCTGCTTCTACGTCAGGCTGAACGGCTGGGACACCATGATGCATACAATAAACGGGTTCCTGTGCGCGGCCATAGGCTTCTCGCTGGTAGAAATACTCAACCGCGAGAAAAACGTCAAAGTAAACATGTCTCCCCTGTTCATGGCCGTGGTAGCATTTTGTTTTTCCATGACTATCGGTGTACTGTGGGAGTTTGTGGAATTCGGCTCGGATATGCTGCTGCACTCAGACATGCAGAAAGACACAGTGATACACGAAATATACTCCGTAAGCCTTGATCCGACAAACAGCAATATTCCAATCGCGCTTAAGGACATCACCGACGTGACCGTGAACGGGCAGAGCTTGGAACTCGGAGGATATTTGGACATAGGTCTCAGAGACACAATGAAAGACCTGGGCGTCAACTTCATAGGCGCGGTGGTATTCAGCGTCATGGGATTTTTCTACATGAACACACAGGGCGAGGTAACCGGAAAGATTGTCGAAAGCCTTGTCCCGTCCGTACCCGAGCAAGACGTATCCGAACAGTACGAGGCAAGTAAAGAGGAAGAAGACCGCCGTCGCTCAAGGAAGAGAAAAAAACGCAAGCAATAATCAAAGTGTCTAAAGTAAAAAAAATCAGGCGTACTGCAAAAGTAAACGCTGCATGCACAAAAATCAAAAGGAAGCCTCCCGTGTGGGATTATCCGCACGGGAGGCTTAAAATCCATATAGACTAAAGTCTTTCGAGCAGGCCGAAGCTGTCGTTAAGAAACGCGCTGAGCTCTTCTGCGCTCAGCCTGCGCTGACCGAGCAGGCTTAATGTATATATCTGCCTGGCGATGGCCACGTCGATATCCGAAGGCTGACCCGAGGCGCAGTCGTCGCGCAGCCGGCCAATGAGCTTGTTGGACGAGTTGAGCATAAGCGTCGCGTCTTCTTCAAACTCGTGATCCTTCGCCTGCGGTCCGCCGTACAGCTTCAACATTTCGGCAAAGCGCCTGCTCTCCTCCGAGATATTGAGAAGCGCAGGGATCTTTTCGTCCTTTAAGCAGGAAACCTCAACTTTGAGCTTATCATTTCCCGAGACGTCTGCAAACAGTTTTTTCAGCCCCTCATCGTCTTCCGGATGTTCCTCAGGCTTCTTCAGCGCGTCGGCATTGGAGTCTATACGCAGGAACTTTACTTTATTGTCTATGCTCTCGAGCATGGTGATAAAGTTATTGTCTATTAGGTTGTCGAGGACAAGTACCGTCATCCCCTCATTCTTAAACATATTGATATAAACGGTCTGCTGAGTGACATTTGACGCATAGTACACGCGCAGCACACCGTCCTGCTCCGCTTCGGGCGTTCTGTCGGCATACTCCTTGAGAGTGAGATATTCTCCGTCCACGGTCTTGAACAGAACTGCGTCTTTGACCCTGTCGTAGAACTTCCTGTCCCTGATACACGCATATTCGACAAACGCCTTTATATCGTCCCAAAACTGCTTGTACTTATCAGGCTGCGTATCGTTCAGAGACACCAGCTTGTCGCAGACTTTCTTGACGATATGCTGGGATATTTTCTGCACATAGCCGCTGTTCTGCAAATAGCTCCTCGACACGTTAAGCGGCAGCTCCGGGCAGTCCAGCACGCCCTTGAGCATCAGCAAATATTCGGGAATAACCTCCTTGATATTGTCGGCAACAAATACGCGGTTATAGTACAGCTTTACCTGACCCTCGAGGCTTTCGTATTCATGGCCGAGGCGCGGAAAATACAGTATGCCTTTAAAATTAAGTGGATAGTCGGCATTGATATGTATATGGAACAGAGGATCCCTGTAGTCGTTGAACAATTTGCGGTACAGCTCGTTGTATTCCTCGTCGGTACAGTCCGAAGGTCTTTTATACCACAGCGGTTCGGTATCGTTTATCTGACGGGGCTTTTCCGCCTCATCTTTGGCGTCAGCCGCACGGTATTCATAAAAAACGGGCACGGGCATAAACGCACAGTACTTTTCCAGTATACGATTAACTCTGTCCTTGTCGAGATATTCTTTTGAATCCTCAGCGATATGCATTATTATATCCGTACCCCTGTCGGTTTTGGCCGAATCGGTCATTTCATAATCGCCCTCATCGGTACCCTTCCACAGCACTGCAGGCGCATCGGTATACGACTTGGTGTCTATCTGTACAGTATCGGCCACCATAAACGCCGAATAAAACCCGAGCCCGAAATGGCCTATGATTCCGCTGTTCGAAGCCTCGTTGTTCCCCTCGTATTTTTCAATAAAATCCAAAGCACCGGACAAAGCGATCTGATTTATATATTTCTTGACCTCTTCAGCGCTCATGCCTATGCCGTTATCGCTTACGGTTATCGTGCCCGCATCTCTGTCCACACGTACATAAACGGCAAAGTCCGAGCCTATCCCCTCGGCCTGACCTATCGAAGACAAATGCTTCAGCTTTGTCACCGCGTCGCAGGCATTGGACACTATCTCGCGCAGAAAAATGTCCTTGTCCGAATACAGCCATCTTTTAATAACAGGGAATATGTGTTCGGTCTGAACCGAAATGCCGCCCTTTTCGTCCATAAACTATCCTCTCCTTTACGATACTATGCGCTACAGACCTCTGCCGCGGCAGAGGTCTGTAAATAAATATTTTTATTATTACTGCCTTGCCGCCTCGATTATCACGCGGAAATCGTCCGCTTTAAGCGACGCGCCGCCTATAAGACCCCCGTCCACATTATCTTTACCGAGGAGTTCCGCGGCGTTCTTGGCATTCATAGACCCGCCGTACTGTACAGTCATGGCCTCAGCGGCAGCCTCGCCGTAAAGTCCGGCCACAGTACGCCTTATAAGGCCGTTAACCTCGTCTGCCTGATCGGCCGTAGCCGTTCTGCCCGTGCCGATAGCCCATATGGGTTCATATGCTATGATAACCTTGTCTATATCGGCAGCCGGCACGCCCAGCAGCGCCTCTTTAGTCTGCATGGCTACAAACTCTTCGGTCACCCCGGCCTCTCTCTGCTCCAGAGACTCGCCTACGCAGATTATCGGCCTGAGACCTTTTTGCAGAGCTTTAAGCACCTTCTTATTAACTGTTTGGTCGGTCTCCGCAAAATATTGACGGCGCTCACTGTGCCCAATGATAACGTACTCTACGCCGAGATCAAGGAGCATGTCCGCACTGACCTCGCCGGTATACGCGCCCTGATCTTCGAAATGCACGTTCTGCGCCGCAACTTTTATAGCAGAGCCCTTAACGGCTTGCACTGCGGCGGGCAGGCATACGAACGGGACGGCCACCACTACCTCGCAAGCGGCGTCTGCCGCGGCAGGTACGAGCTGCTTTATAAACTCGGCGGTCTGCGACGGGGTCTTGTTCATCTTCCAGTTACCGGCTATAACGGTCTTTCTCTTAGCTGTATTCATGTACAAAATATTCCTTTCATACGCCGCGGCCGGCGTGCGCAAAGGCACGCCTCAGCCTTCGGCAGGGGTTCGGCGCGGTTCTGCGCCGGCATAAAAACATATTGTCTTATTTATCCTCAAGGCAGGCTATGCCCGGCAGCTCCTTGCCTTCAAGAAACTCCAGTGAAGCGCCGCCGCCCGTAGACACATGGGTCATGTTATCTCCGTAGCCGGGCCTTGCAACCGCCGCGGCGCTGTCTCCGCCGCCGACAATGGATACCGCTCCGCTGTCAGCGATAGCCCTGGCGACTTCCTCGGTTCCCGCAGCAAAATTTGGCCACTCGCTCACACCCATAGGCCCATTCCAAATGACCGTGCCTGCGCCCTTTATGCTCTTGCTGTAGAGCTCGCGGGTCTTTTCTCCTATATCGAGGCCCATCCAGCCGTCAGGTATGGAGTCGGAATATATAACCATATTCACGGCGTCCTCTTTGTACTCCCTTGCTATTACGTTGTCTACCGGGAGCAGGAAATTGACGCCTTTCTCATGCGCCTTGTCTATGAGCTGGAGCGCAAGGTCGAGTTTGTCGCCCTCGCACAGCGACGTGCCTATCTGATTGCCCTGAGCTTTAAAGAACGTATACGCCATACCTCCGCCGATGATAAGAGTGTCAACCTTATCTATGAGATTGTTTATAACTCCTATCTTATCGGAAACCTTCGCGCCGCCGAGTATGGCGACAAAAGGCCTGGCGGGATTTTCGAGCGCCTTGCCCATTATCTGTATCTCTTTCTGTATCAAATAGCCGCAGACGCTGGGCAGATAATGGCTCACGCCTTCGGTGGACGCATGTGCTCTGTGCGCAGTGCCGAACGCATCGTTTACATATATATCGGCCATAGACGCCAGCTGCTTGGCAAACTCGGGGTCGTTCTTCTCCTCTTCCTTATGGAAACGCACGTTCTCCAGCACCAATACGCATCCATCCTGCAGGGCGGCAGCCTTTGCTTTAGCGTCGGAGCCGATGACGTCCTGCGCCATTTCCACCTTGGTGTCCAGCAGCTCGGACAGTCTCTTTGCCACAGGCTTAAGAGAGAATTTGGCCTCGGGTCCGTTCTTCGGACGGCCCAGGTGCGAGCAGAGTATAACTTTGGCCTTGTGGTCTACAAGATACTGTATAGTCGGCAGCGCGCCCTTTATTCTTGTCTCGTCGGTTATATTAAGATCGGCGTCCAGCGGCACGTTAAAGTCGCACCTTACCAGGACACGCTTGCCGGTGACGTCGATATCTTCGATACTTTTCTTGTTATAATTCATTGCATTGCCAGCCTTTCATTTCTATATTTTTCTTATACCTGAACAATATGCATTATATACCAATTTTGCGCCGATTTCAAGTACCGTATCAAAAAAGCGAACCAAAAAACCTAATTTTGATATATCAGCCCCTTCGGCCTCGGCCGTCTCTGATAAGGGTCCAATGGTGCAGGTATCCGCCGTATTCCCTGACAAACGCCATGACCTTGGCGCTGTTGGCGTTGAGTTTTTGCAGCCCTGTAGAAGACTCCAGCTCGAGGGCAGTCACATATACGGTCGAGCCGTCCTCTGCGGTTTGGCGGCTTATCTGCTGATTATTGCTGCTGTATATCGAAAAACCGTTTTCTTTGGCGGCCTCTGCAGCGCGCATGGCGGAATCCGCGTCGCTGAAGCACGTGACATAACATATACGCCTGACCTGTTCGAGGTTCATACCGCGGCGCGTCATCAGCTCGCACATGCGCTCGTTATATATATTCTGCAGTTCCTCGTCCGAGGGCAGAATATCATGACGGAATACATCCCAATCCGGATCTTCGGAAACGGATATATCGTAATCCTTAAAATGTTTATCGAAATACTTATTCAAACCCGATACGTCGTAATCCCGCGGGACGTATATAAAATGTTCCATGACCTGTGACGGGGCATTGCGCAGTTTGCTGGCGCACAGCAGCAGCTTGGAAGAATAAGCGAACTTTGCTACACCCGACCGAGAATTGGACAGCGTCTTGACCTGCTGCGGCGGGTCTATGCGGCACACGGCGTGCGCAAGCCTCGGATAACTCTGCATGGGTTTGACGTCGGCCAGCAGCATATCTATAAACTTCCATCCGTCGTCGGTCTTAAACACGCTTTGCACAGGCCTGGAGCGTATCTTATCTTTAAGCTTAAGGCTTACGATATACAACACGACCAAAATCACTATCAACGGCACATACTCGACAAGGAACATCTTATCCTCATACGGCATGGCGCCGGTTCTTACGCGCGCAATAATAATTTCTATGACCGGATACAGCGCAAACAGTACAAGGCTGTATACGAACGAACGCCCCGCAGGCATAAAAGCGCACATTACTCCGAACAGCGCTATACATACCGCGCCGTACACGGGCAGAAAGCCCATATCGGATACTATGCAGAATATCGCAGCCGCCACGCCTATAAAAGCGGCCGCAGGGGCGAGCGGATTCTTGAGTATATAGGCCGGGGTAATTTTCTTCTTGCCGGACTGTTTGCCGGCCGAAGCGGGGGTCTGAATCCGCCTGCGGTACTGTGCAAGTTCATCAAAAGTCTTTAGTTCTATCGTAGGCTTCATTTTCTTCTATCCTCCTGATCACTTTGGCGGGGCTGCCCACAGCTACGGTATTGGGCGGCACATCCCGCGTCACTACGCTTCCCGCGCCGATAACTGCGTTGTCTCCTATAGTCACGCCGCCCATTATCACGCAGCTGCCGCCTATCCACACGCCGTTGCCTATGGTTATGGGCGCGCCGGTACCGATGTTGTCGAGTCGGCCTTTGAGATCTATGGGATGACCTGCGGTATACAGCGACACATTGGGCCCGAACAGACAGTCGTCACCTATCCGTATCGTAGCGATATCGAGCATCGTACAGTTATAGTTGCAGAAAAAATTATTTCCGATAAATATATGCGAACCGAAATCACAGTAAAAATTAGGGTTCAGGTCGGCCTTTTGGCCTATGCTTCCGAATAATTCGGACAATATGGCGTTCTTCTTTTTGGTATTGTTTACGTTTATTCTGTTGAGTTTTTGGACGAGTCTGCGCGCGCGCAGCAGCTGTTTGCGCATCGACGCATCCGTCAGGTCATATGTAAACGCCTGGAATTGAAGTTTATTGCCCTGCATTCTTACACATCCTTTCCGCCACTGCGGAGATATCCGCAGGCACAGAGCAGAAATCAGTACACCCCGCGGCAAGCAGGTCCTGTCTGTCACGATATCCCCACAGCACGCCTGCCGTACGCATGCCCGCGTTGCGCCCGGTCATTATGTCTTCGGGTGAATCGCCCACAAATAATATTTTGCGAGGCTCGACCCCGAGCTCTTCGGCCGTATAAAGGGCCAGCGCGGGATCGGGCTTGACCTTAAAATCTCCAAACTGGCCGTGGACAGCCGTAAAGCCTATCTCCGCAAAATACCTGTCGACAAGCGCCCTTATATCCCTGTCGCCTTTATTAGACAGTACCGCCAGTTTGTACCGCTTCCGCAGTCGCCGCAGCTCTTCATCCACGCCGTCAAACGGGGCCGTATACACGGAGGAATGCGCCGTATAGTACTCGGAATACTCTCTCTTGATTTTGTCAAAACATCCCTCGCCCGGCCCGTAACCGCAGGCGCGGCTCACCAGCATAGACACCCCGTTGCCTATATAGCTTCTGTATTCCGCAAGAGTATGCGTACGCATACCGTTGTCTGACAGTACGTGGTTCATGCTTTCCGCTATATCCCGCAGAGAATCTATCAACGTGCCGTCCATATCGAATATTATTGCCTCTATGCCCTGCATTATCCTTTTTCCTCCGTCAAAGCGCGGCGCAACACCGTCATGTATTCCGTAAATTACAAAATATTATAGCACATGCGTGCAGATTTTTCAATATCAGCGCAGACTACTGTTTTTTTAGAAGCCGATATATATTGAAACAGGGCACGGAACATGATATAATCTTATCATTCGGACAAGAAAAAGGAGAATGCATATGATAATCATTGACGGACGGCAGCTGCGCGGCGTGATATTTGACATGGACGGGCTGATGTTCGATACGGAGAGCGTATATACCATCACCTGGCCGATAGCTGCAAAACGGTTTGGCTACGAGGTGACCAGGGACGTGGTGGAGGGCGCCATAGGACTCAATGCGGAAGACGGGCGCCGACACTTTGAGGCGGCCTACGGCGAGGATTTTCCGTTCTATGACATTCGTAAAGAAAGGCTTAAAATAGCCATGGATTACATATATGAAAACGGGCTTAAGGTCAAAAAAGGGCTGTATAACCTGCTCGGCTTCCTGAAATCCGAGCATATAAAGACGGCCGTAGCCACTTCCAGCGAGAGATGGAGAGCAGACAAATATCTGTCAATGTCCCGGCTTGAAGACAGCTTTGAGGCCGTAGTATGCGGAGACGAAGTGAAAAACGGCAAGCCGATGCCCGACATATTCCTTACGGCGGCGCAGCGAATAAGCGTCAACATACGCGAATGCGCGGTGTTTGAAGATTCATTCAACGGCATACGCGCCGCGCATGCATCAGGCGCGCTCGCGTACATGGTTCCCGACTGCAAGCAGCCCGACGAAGAGATATCGGGTATGTTAGACCAAAAATTTGACGATTTAGACCAGGCGGAGAAATATATACGCTCGCACCTGATTCCGCAGCCGGGTAAAACCGAACTGCTCGACTAAAACCAGCGGAGGATTATACACTTTATCACACCCTTTATACGTATCGCCTTTAAAGCCGACGATTCGCGTAGAGGAACTGCGGCACGGTTAACATAAAAAAAATCGAACGTATAAGCGTCTGCAGCACAGCCGACGCGGCATTTACGGTATACCCGCATAAAAAACAAACCGCAGTCTGAGCATTCTTGCAATCATATATGAATACGGACGAATTCTGAGCAATACCATAAAAAAACAGGCACACCGACGGACAGTCGATGTGCCTGAAATTTTGCTAAAACCGAACAGTTATTTGCTTGCCTCTTCGACCGCGACAGCCACCGCGACGGTAGCGCCGACCATGGGGTTGTTGCCCATGCCGATAAGGCCCATCATCTCCACGTGTGCGGGAACAGAGGACGAACCCGCAAACTGCGCGTCGGAATGCATACGGCCCATGGTATCCGTCATACCGTACGAAGCCGGGCCGGCAGCCATATTGTCAGGATGCAGAGTACGGCCAGTGCCTCCGCCCGAGGCGACGGAAAAATAGTTTCTGCCGTTCTCGACGCACCACTTCTTGTACGTGCCCGCCACGGGGTGCTGGAAACGCGTGGGGTTAGTAGAGTTGCCGGTTATGGACACACCGACGTTCTCCATCTTCATTATCTCCACGCCCTCGGGCACATTGTCGGCGCCGTAGCACTTAACCTCGGCTCTCGGGCCTTTGGAATACGCCTTTTCCGAAACGACCTTTACCTGCTCGGCATAGGGGTCAAATTCCGTCTCGCAGTAAGTAAAGCCGTTTATCCTCGATATTATAAATGCGGCGTCCTTGCCCAGGCCGTTAAGTATGACCCTGAGCTTATTCTTGCGTACTTTGTTTGCGTTAAGAGCTATTTTTATAGCGCCTTCAGCCGCAGCGAAAGACTCATGACCTGCAAGGAAGCAGAAACACTCGGTGTCTTCGCTCAAAAGCATTGCGCCTAAATTGCCGTGACCCAGGCCGACCTTTCTGTTCTCCGCGACCGAACCCGGAATACAGAACGCCTGCAGGCCGATACCTATGGCGGAAGCAGCGTCGGCGGCCTTGACGCAGCCTTTCTTTATAGCTATAGCGGCGCCCACGGTGTAAGCCCACACGGCGTTGTCGAAGCATATGGGCTGAGTGCTGCGCACTATCTGCTCGCAGTCTATGCCCTTGGCCAGCGTTATATCTCTGCATTCGTCTATGGAATTGATTCCGTATTCCTTCAAAACGCCGAGGATTTTAGCCTCGCGCCTCTCGTAGCCTTCAAATGTAGCCATTTTCCCGTCCTCCTTATTCTTTACGCGGATCTATATACTTAACGGCCTCGTCAAATCTGCCGTAAGTGCCTTTGGACTTCTCATAAGCCTCGTTGGGCTCCATGCCCTTCTTGATAAAATCAGTCATCTTGCCCAAAGATACGAACTCATAGCCTATCACCTGGTCGTCCTCGTCCAAAGCCATCCTCGTGCAGTAGCCCTCGGTCATCTCAAGATACCTGACGCCCTTGGCCTTCGTGCCGTACATCGTACCTACCATGGAACGCGCGCCTTTGCCCAAATCTTCCATGCCCGCGCCTATAACAAGCCCGTCTTCGGAAAACGCGGACTGCGTGCGGCCGTAAGCTATCTGCAAAAACAGCTCGCGCATGGCCGTATTGATAGCGTCGCACACCAAGTCGGTATTGAGAGCTTCCAGGACCGTCTTGCCGGGCAGAATTTCGGCAGCCATAGCGGCGGAATGGGTCATGCCGGAGCAGCCTATCGTCTCTACGAGAGCCTCTTCGATGACGCCGTTTTTGACGTTGAGCGAGAGTTTACATGCCCCCTGCTGCGGCGCACACCAGCCTACGCCGTGAGTATAGCCGGATATGTCGGTAATCTGCTTGGAGGCTACCCACTTGCCCTCTTCCGGAATCGGAGCGGGATCGTGCTTGGGCCCCTTCGCGACAACGCACATATTTTCCACTTCTTTTGAATAATGAAGAGCCATAATATATACATCCTTTCATATACTGTCGCCTTTCCCATAATAGGAAAAGCGATATTTTCATACCGTATAAGTATACACTATTTTCCGCATATTTTCAAGAGCAATTTTCAGCCCTGCAGGCGACGCCGTCTCACGGCTGCGCATTCATATAAAGACTGCGGCAGATTCAATATATACCCTCGTCGCACATGCTCTCGGCCACACGCATAAATCCGGCGATATTAGCTCCAGCGACCAGGTTGTATCCCATACCATGTTCCTCCGCCGCGGCGACAGAGGCGGTATAAATACCGTGCATTATATCATACAAGCGGCTGTCCACCTTGTCTTCGGACCAGGCTATACGCATACTGTTCTGCGCCATTTCAAGGCCCGAAACCGCCACGCCGCCCGCATTTACGGCTTTGGCCGGACCTACGGTCACGCCGTTGGAAAGCAAGTAGTCCACAGCTTCGTTGGTCGTAGGCATATTGGAGCATTCGGCATAGTATCTCGTACCGTTGGCGACTATAAGCTTGGCGTCGTCTATATCGACTTCGTTCTGCGTAGCACAGGGCATAACTATATCGGCCTTTACCGCCCAGGGCTTTTGGCCCGCATGAAACTCAGCCCCGAACTTTTCGGCATAGTCGCTCAGGCTGCCCACTCCGTTGACGCGCATATCGTATATATAATTTATTTTTTCGGGGTCGGTTATGCCGTTCCGGTCATATACATAGCCGGCAGAGCCGGAGACAGTAAGCGGCACGGCGCCGAGCTCCGCGAGCTTGCGTATGACGCCCCAGGACACGTTGCCGTACCCTGACAGTACGACGGTCTTATTCCTAAGCTCGCGTCCGTCGTGCGCGAGCATGTCTCTGAGGTAATACACCGCGCCATAGCCCGTCGCCTCGGGTCTGAGCAAAGAGCCGCCGTAAGAAAGGTTCTTGCCCGAAAGCACTCCCCTTTCGGCTATGCCGGTGATGCGCTTATACTGACCGTACAGATAGCCTATCTCGCGCCCGCCTACACCTATGTCCCCCGCCGGGACGTCGGTATCATCGCCTATGTATCTGTAAAATTCGGTCATAAACGCCTGACAGAAGCGCATGATTTCCCAGTTGCTCTTGTCCCTGGGGTCAAAATCCGAACCGCCTTTCGCTCCGCCGAGATTGAGGCCGGTCAATGCGTTCTTATACGTCTGCTCAAAAGCAAGGAAATGCATCAAACTGGGGTTGACGCTGGGGTGAAATCTCAGACCGCCTTTATAAGGGCCTATCGCATTGTTGAACTGGACTCTGTAACCCCTGTTCACCCGCGTTCTGCCTGTATCGTCTACCCAGGTTATGCGAAAGGACACAGCTCTGTCCGGCTCGACAAGACGCTCCAGCAGCCCCACTTTCTCAAATTCCGGATGCGCGTCGACGACATTGCTTACCGAAGAAAAGACCTCTTTTACCGCCTGGATAAACTCAGGCTTATCCGCGTCTTTTTTACACACGGAATCAATCACGCGCTCAACATATTTATTCATTCCTTCAACCTCTTCCCATATTTTAATATATATAGAACTCTCTAGAAAAATCAGATAAATTGCTCCGCAGTAATACCGACCAGCGCACAAAACCGCCGCCGAACCGAGCATATATACAGCATGAAGCTAAACTCTTATACCGCAGCGCCCGTTTTTTTAAGTTTACCACAGCATGTTCGCACATGTCAATATGCGGAAGTGCTCGACATATATCAAAAATAATACGCGGCAGTATACCGCGTATCATCATACACAAGCATATACAACTCTCTATATCACGCAGACCCGCGCTGCATAACAGACCGCCGAAATACGGAGCAACCGCACAAGCACCTTACATCAGCCCAAATACTCAGCCGGTGGTAAGGCGCCTGAAAATGAGCAGAAGGTCCGCAATATTGACCTCTGAATCCCCGTTATAATCGGAAGCCGCCAGCTGCGAGGCAGACAAACTCCTGCCGCCCGAAAGGTACTGGAACAGATACATTACGTCGGCAATATTGACGCTGCCGTCCGAATTGACGTCCCCGCTGCCAGCAGAACCCGACCCCGTGACAGCCGTGACGGCTACGCTCAGAGCAGACTCGGAGTCGGCGTTGACGGCGGATACCTGTATGGAATAGCTCCTGCCGTTGGTAAGCTTGACTATGACGTCATAATTTGTGCTGAGCGGAGTGGGCGTGATTTTACGCCCGTTAAGATATACATTGTATCCCGTAGCGCCGCTTATCGCGTCCCATTCTATACCTATACTCGTCTCGCCCACGGAGGTTATCCTCACTACCGGCACGCGCAGCTCTCCCTGCAGCGGGTTGCCGTACTTCTCGGCATATTCCTCGGCCGTAGAGCCGGGGCTGCATATAAACATAGGGTGATAGCACCCCTCGAAAGCGCCCGCCATTATCACCGACGTAGACTCGTTGAATCTGACGGTATCCAGCATGATGCACCCGCCGAAAGCGTGGCTCTCCAAATACTGCAGCGAAGACGGCAGCGATATCTCCTTAAGCGACGTGCAATTGAGAAACGCGCCGTATTCTATAACCCTGACGCTTGACGGGATATTGAAAGAAGAGAACGAGCTGCCCTCAAAAAGATATGCGGCCAAAGCCAATGTATCGCTTCTGAGCTCGGGAGAAGACACACTGCCCTTTATAGTATATGCGACCTTGCCGACATACACTATACCGTTGCTCTGCGCGGCGTACCACGGCGTGTCAGCGAGTATGTCGCGGCCGATGTGCAGCGTGGAATCAGAAATGGTAAATCGTGACAGAGACGCGCAGTCTGCAAACGCATAATGATCTATCTCCTGCACGTTCGAGGGTATGGTAACAGAGGTAAGGGAGCTGCCGCGAAAAGCGCCGTAGCATATCTTGCTGACCTGAGTAGGGATGGCAAAAAGCGTACCCGACTTGGCCATCGGATACTGTATGAGCTCGGTCTTGTCCAGGCTGTACAGCACCCCGTCGGAGGAGGTATAGAAGTAGTTGTCCGAATCCACATTTATGGCGCGCAAATCATAGCACTGCGTAAACGCGCCCGTGCCTATACGGCGCACGGTGGAGGGGATAGTCACAGATGTGACATTGTGGACGTTTGAAAATGCAAAATCGGCTATATACCTTACCTGCGCGCCGTCTATCGTAGACGGAATCGTGACCGCTCCGCCGGTGCCGATATATTTCTCTATAACTATATAGTCGCCCTCATAATCGTACTCAAAGGACGCAGCCGTACTCGACGCATCGGACAATGTAAAGGCCAAGCCGTAATAAAGCGCATAGTAATGCGCCGCAGAATTTTTGCGGCAAGCTACATCAACGGACGGGCACCCGTCAAACACATACGCGCCCAAGCTCGTAGTCTGTACGGGGATAGAGACCGCCGCGAGCGACGTACAGTTTCTGAATGCGCCCTCCCCTATCCGAACGACTGACGACGGAACCGTCACCCGAACCAGGGACGAACTGCCGTCAAATGCAAACGCTCCGATAGCCGTTACGGGAACGCCGCCTATTGAGGACGGAATTGATAGCGCTGACGCCGAACCAGTATAATCTGTAATAGTAACAGCTCCGCCCGAAACCTCGTATACAAGGCCGTCGGAAGTACTTTCCGCCGCAAGCGGCAGCCCTCCGCGCATAAATATAAACAACACGGCGGCAACGCAGAACGCCGACAGACAAATCAACTGTTTTTTGACCCTGCTTATCTGCAATACCCCCGTTCGATAAAAATTAACTGCAAAAAAACAAATATTTACAAAGCTTATTTCTGCGGGGCAAAAGGCTCGCCCCATTTGTTCAGGCAGGCGAACTGCTCCATGGGCTTGCGAGGCTTGTCCGTAAAGCCGCCGAAAGAATATCCCAGCGGCGTGAGAGCGACGATCTCGATATGCTCGGGTACAGACAGCACCTGCCGAACCCCGTCCTGTTCAAAGAGTCCTACCCAGCACGTAGCAAGCCCCTCTGCGGAAGCGGCCAGGCAAAAATGCTCCAAACTTATGCCGCAGTCCGTCATGTAATACTGCTTGCCGTCGATATTGCCGCTCAGCGACGGGTCAGCACATACGACTATCACATAAGGCGCCTTTTGATATGCGGAAGCGTCGGGATTGTTGCCGACAGCGCAGCCGATACGAAGCTTTATATCCGGGTCTGAAACGACCACATAAGTCCAGCACTGCCGATTTTTCCAAGAAGGGGCAAGCCTTGCGGCGTCAAGGACCCGCAGAAGCTGCTCTTCCGACACCGGCCTGTCGCTGTAGCTGCGGCAGCTCTTGCGGCTGCGCACCAAATCGGCAAATTCTTTAGACACCATAAGACATTACTCCCCCGTACAGAGCTCTGATAAACAAAAAATAACGCGCGCCAATCCCGCCCGATAAAAATGCATGCATACGCGCCCTACAACGCGCGAAAGCGACCGAAAAACGCGAGCGCGCCGTATATTATACATAAGGCATTATATCATAAATGACAGAAATAAACAAGTACAAAGCATATATTTTTTAGCGCTGTTTTGTCAAAAAAAACGTTTACAAAGGCTGTCGAATATGATATAATTTGTTTAATAAAACTAAAAAATCGGGGATTTCGGACACTTCTTTCCGTTTACGGGACAGACGGTATCGCGCGGCCGTACCTGCAGGGCGGAAGCGCGCAAATATATGCCGCTGCATACAGGCCGCTCTGCAGTCAGCGGACTCAGAGCACCGCACAGCTGTAAAGACGTCTTTAATATATCTTTAAGATGTCAAACACTGAGGGGGCGGCATCTTTGATAAACCGAAGCGCCGAATGCACGGGGGCGCTTACGACGCGAAACCGCCATCTATATAAAAAAGATAGGAGAAATGCAAATGAAACTCATCAACGAAG
>CALXAN010000044.1 GCA_944386305.1 uncultured Clostridia bacterium | reverse complement strand
TTCTGCCCCACGTCCATGACGCTGTCGTTTGAGGAGCTCAGCCGCATATTTGCCAACGCCGACGACATGAAAAACAAGGTCGACGGAGCCTACATACACGGCATAAACATGGAGGGGCCCTACATCGCCATGTCCAAAAAAGGCGCGCAGAACGCCGCCTACGTGCGCAACCCCGACAAAGAGGAGTTTAAAAAGCTCTACCGCGCCAGCAACGGCGTGATAAAGATAGTGGACATCGCGCCCGAATGCGACGGCGCGGAGGAGTTTGTCAGACAGATCCAGCCCATATGTCCCGTGTCCATAGCGCACACCGACGCCGGCTACGACGAGGCCTGCGCGGCCATGGACTGGGGCGTGCGGCACGTCACGCACCTGTACAACGCCCAGAGCGGCCTGGCCCACCGCAAGCCGGGCGTAGTGGGGGCGGCGTTTGACAAGGGGCCGGGCGTGGGCCTGCGCGCGGAGCTGATATGCGACGGGTTCCACATCCATCCCGCCGCGCTGCGCATAGCCTTTAAACAGCTGGGCGAGGACGGCACGGTCATAATAAGCGACTCCATGAGAGCCGCGGGCCACCACGACGGCGAATACGACCTCGGCGGCCAAACCGTATACGTAAAGGACGGCAAGGCCCTGCTGGCCGACGGCACGATAGCCGCCTCGACGTCCAACGTCTACGAGGAGTTCAAGAACGTGCTGAGCTTCGGCATACCGTTTAAGCAGGCGCTCAAGTCCGCCACGATAAACCCCGCCAGGGCCATACGCGCCGACGCGCAGACAGGCTCGATAGAGCCGGGCAAGCGCGCCGACCTGCTGGTGCTGGACGGGCAGTACAATATCAAAATGGTCGTCGTAAAGGGCCAGGTCAAGGTAAACAATCTCTGAGCGGCGCGCGTCAGGCAAAAAATTTCCGAATCATCGCGCCGAGGCGCTCCATGTCAGGACTATGCAGACAATTCCCGACGGACCGCTTATAACCAAACGCTTCACTGCCTCCGACGATGCGGGGAAGCGTTTTTTTCTCAGGCAGAACGTTTGCCGCCCGGCGGCGCGGCCAATAATGCGGCTTTTCAAAATAATAGAGCGGAAATTTTTACCGCTGCGCGTAAGCGGCGATCCATGCCGGTAAACCCGCTGCGCGTAAGCGGCGCGCCGCGCCGGGCAAACAAGGCGACGGGTATAACAAAAACGGGCGGCAGGATTATCCTGACGCCTGAATTTAAGGGAGGACTGTTTGCAGACTGTCTCCACCGCGTTTGTACTGCTTCAAATCGGGCAGGAGAAAACCGGGCGGCAAATGCTCCGCGCTGCGGAATGCTGGGCGGAACAGGCGGCAGACATTTGCGGATAAGGGCCGCCTGACCATTGATCCGACTCTTTTCTTTAATAAACGGCACGGGAATATAAACGGCTTTTTCTGATCCCTGGCGGCAAAAAGTCGCTGCAGGGTAAATCCGCGCCGCGGCAATATAAGCAAGAGAATGAAATCACACGGGCAAATTTGTCGCAAACTGCGGGGCATTATGCCCCGACATGACCCCATGCGAGCATCCGCGCGCGGTTTGGCAAAGGTTTATGTCATAAACTGCGGGATAATAACCACTGATGCGAGCTCATGCGCGTATCTGCGCGCGGTTTGGCAGGGTTTTGTGTCGCAAACCGATGGACAATATGCCGCGGCGCGACCGTATGCGAGTATTCACGCGTAGTTTTGCAGAGGTTCGTGTCACAAACTGCGGGACAATAACCCCTGATGCGAGCTCATGCGCGTATCTGCGCGCGGTTTGGCAAGGTTTTATGTCGCAAACTGCCGTACGGCGGCTTAAAAGAAAAAATGACAAAAAAACGGAGGCGGAATTTATGAGGACATATTGCGGACTGGACTGCGGCGAATGCGGATGGAGAAACGAGTGCGGCGGATGTACGGAGACGGACGGGCGTCCGTTCGGCGGCGCCTGCATGATCGCCGAATGCTGCAGAGCTGAGGGCTGCGGCAAATCTTTCGGCGCTCACTGCGCGTTAAAAAAGCGGTTAATCGACGAGTTTAACGCGCTCGGCATCCAGGACATGGGAGAGGTTACAGACCTTAATGCGCTGCGCGGCGCTTATGTAAACCTGCAGTATACGCTCCCGGGCGGACAGAAAATCAAATTTTGGGACGATGACAGAATATATCTCGGCAACCAAATCTGCAAGAAAAACAGCGACAGGTGCTACGGACTCACTGCCGACGAGAACTACCTGCTCGTATGCGAATACGGCGAAAACGGCGCCGACGCAGAGATCATCATATACAAAAAGCGATAAAGCACGTGCGCGCATAATTTATATAGCAGTCATTTATTTACGCCAAAATTATAAAGTCAAATTTTACAGCCCATTTGCAATATTGCTGCAGGCCAAGACTATTGCGCGGCTTTTCCGAGAGAGAGGAGCAGTGAGTAATCTTTTTGTATTGCATGGAAATGAGCGATACAAAGTTTGCGCGGCGCAGGGCCGAAGGCGTGCGAAAAGTGAGAAAAATCGTGCGAAAAACACTTGACATGCGCCGACATATAATATATAATATCTCACGGTTCGATTTTGTCGAAATATCCGGCAGCCGCGCCCCATATATGCAGGGCGCGCACTCCGGCAAACGAGAGCCGAACGCCCGCAAGCAGGCGCGAAGCGACTCAATCAAATATGTGAAAGAGGGCGTTTTGATTTGAACAACAAATGGGTAAGGGCCGCCATACCCGCGCTGCTGCTCCACTGCAGCATAGGCACGGTGTACTGCTGGTCCACGTTCAGCCATGAGATAGCCGACTATATCGGCGCGGACCAGTCCACGGTGGGCTGGGCGTTCAGCATTGCGATATTTTTCCTGGGCATGTCGGCCGCGTTTGCGGGCAATATCGTAGAAAAGAACATACACCGTTCGTCCCTGATAGCCGCGATATGCTTTTCGGTAGGCATGGCGGGTACGGGACTGTTTATATATTTAAAGTCTATCGTAGGCATATTTATCTGCTATGGCGTGATAATGGGCATCGGCCTGGGGCTAGGCTACCTGTCGCCGGTAAAGACGCTGATGCTGTGGTTTAAGGACAAGAAGGGCCTGGCCACGGGCCTGGCGGTCGCGGGTTTCGGCGCGGCCAAAGCCATAGCCACCCCCATCATGCAGTCGCTGCTCAACAGCGTGGGCGTCTATTGGATGTTTATCATCCTGGCCGCGGTGTACTTTGTGATGATGCTCGTCGGCCACCTGCTGCTCAAAAAGCCCGACGACTGGGTCGAGACTCACCAGAAGACCAGCATAAAGGAATTTTTCGGCCGTTTCCGCATTTTCGGAGACCGCACGTTTATCGGCATATGGATAGTGTTTTATATAAACATAACCTGCGGCCTTGCGCTGATATCCAGTGAAAAGACCATACTGACCGACATAGGCCTGACGGCGACCGCCGCCAGCGTGCTCGGCTCGCTTACTGCGGTGTTCAATGCGGGCGGGCGCCTGGGCTTTTCCGCCGCGGGCGACCACCTCAAGGACAGGAACACCATATACAAGGTCATCCTCATCATGTCCGTGCTCTGCACCGGCCTGACAATAGTGCTCAACGGCATAGCGTCCAAGATAGCCGTACTGGTAGTTATACTGCTGTTCGCCGTCAACGCGGGCTACGGCGGAGGCTTCTCCAACCTGCCCACGCTGCTGTCCGACCGCTTCGGCATGAAGTCGATAAGCTCCATACACGGCATAGCGCTGTCGGCCTGGGCGTTTGCGGGCCTTACGGGCAACCAGGTGGCGCAGCTTATAACCTCGCATTCCGCAAACGAGCTGCAGGGCTATCAGAACGTGCTGTACTTTACCTGCGCGCTGTATATCATAGCGCTCATAGTGGACTTTACGCTCGTACGCCGTCCCAAAAAAGAGCATAAACCCGCAAAAGCATCCGTCTGAACAAACCTGAATCCCCCCGACCTCGGTCGGGGGGATTTTTTTTACGCATTGACGCGGGAAAATATCCCGCGGCACTTAAACTGTGCCGGCGCTTTTTTACATTCTGACCCCAGCGCAGGATACATTCTCACGCACCCGCGCGCGGCCTCCGGCCAGCGTTTTTTACTTTTGATCCCAGCGCAGGATCACCCTCGTATGCACTTGCGCGCAGCATTTGGCCAACGCTTTTTGAAGACCTTGTCTTTACCCCTTACGCGCGCTGCGCGCGGTCTGCGCTTTCTTCGGTATCTCAGACAAAATGACGGCGCGCTTAATATAAGGCGACGAACGGAAAAAAGCGGGTTTTTGCTGTAATCATGATAAAGAATGGGGATTTCCCCGTTTAAGTCTTTGCAGCAGGGTTAAGATGGGGTCAGAACCATTTGTATGGGAGGTTCAAGAAAGTTGCAATAGCAGTGTTTATATGTTATAATAAACAAAAATCATGCTGGGGGTTGATTTTTATGAAACGTTATATCAGTATAATATTGGCTGTCGTAGCGGTGCTGCTTTTTAATTTAATCGTCATAGCCGAAAAAAATATTGTCATTAATTCTGTCCAAACCTCTTCAATTATTGAAATTACCCGCTGCTTAAGAGATACAACGGAGAGTTTACAATATCTTATCGACAGCGATGACGCGGAATATCAAAACCGAATGATGTCTGTGATAAGCGGCAAGTTCTCTACCCTGTACCATTTATGCCATGCAAATCACTATATTTACAGCGAAGCATGTTCCGATTTTCGTTATATCGGGGCTACGTTTATAGGCCCGGCAAGCATAGATTCTTTTACCATGACGGGGATTTACGACGACGGCAAAATCACGGAAAACGAGTATGAATATATAGACAGAATAATCGACCTGCTCAATAAAGCGCTTGAAAACATCTCCGGTCACGATGCGGAATCCGATTTGGAGGTTTTAAATAATAATTTAGAATATATTCACGGGCAGTTATACGATACCGACGCCTCTCCGTTTTGTTTAATCGATTCTCGGGATTAATACATAATCTTTTAAATTGCAGGATTAATACATAATTTTTTAATCGAATCGCAGGATTAAAACATTAATAACTACGCTGCAGCAAAGCAGGCCGGATAAATCCGGCCTGCTTTCTTTTGCTTTCGGAATTTAAAACCCGCTTTTTTGAGGAGAAGATAATCGTGTTCTTTATTTTGGAAAAAGCAAAAATTAAATTTTTATTTGGGGTTTACATTTTACTGGACATAGGCTTTATATTAAGTTTGGGGATTTTTTTGGGGCCTGAAATTTTTATTTTTTGAGGTTTACAATTTGCAGAACATAAGACTTTATATTAGGGATAGGGGTTTATAGGGTCTGAAATTTTTATTTTTTGAGGTTTACATTTTGCAGAACTTAGACTTTATGTTAGGGTTGGGGATTTATAGGGTC
This sequence comes from uncultured Clostridia bacterium, assembly GCA_944386305.1. GTDB lineage: Bacteria > Bacillota > Clostridia > Oscillospirales > UBA644 > CALXAN01. The sequence continues at coordinate 18,034 of CALXAN010000044.1, read as the reverse complement.
TGAAATTTTATTTTCTTAAAGGTTTACATTTTACTGGTCATAGACTTTATATTAGGTTTGGGGATTTTTTTGCCTGAAATTTTTATATTTAAATGGGTTTACATTTTGCGGGACTTAAGGCTTTATATTAAGTTTGGGGATTTTTTTTGGGGCCTGAAATTTTTATTTTTTGAGGTTTACATTCTGCAGAACTTAGACTTTATGTTAGGGTTGGGGATTTTATTGCCTGAAATTTTAATATTTAATGGGGTTTACATTTTGCAGAAAAGAGCGTGAAATTTTATTTTCTAAAAGGTTTACATTTTACTGGGCATAGACTTTATATTAGGTTTGGGGATTTTTTTTGGTCTGAAATTTTTATTTTTTGAGGTTTACATTTTGCAGAACATAAGACTTTATATTAGGGTTAGGGATTTTTATTTGGCCTGAAATTTAAGGAATTTTATTTTCTTATAGGTTTACATTCTACTGACTTAAGCTTATATTTAGCCTAAAATTTTATTTTCTTAAAGGTTTACATTCTGTAGAACATAAGACTTTATATTAGGGTTAGGGAATTTTTATTTGCCTTGAAATTTTTCTTTTTTAAAGGTTTACATATTGCAGAATTTAGACTTTATATTAAAGTTAGGGACTATTCGGTCTGAAATTTTATTTTTTAAGGAATTTTATTTTATTAAAGGTTTACATTTTATTGACATAAGACTTTATATAAAGTTTAGGGATTTTTAGAGCGAGAAATTTTGTTTTCTTAAAGGTTTACATTCTGCAGAACTTAGGCTTTATATTAGGGTTAGGGATTTATATAGGGCCTGACATTTTTATTTTCTTAAACCCCCGCGCCTCAGGAATAAAACGGCCGTGCCGAACGCCAAGCAGACGCAGGCTTTTTTCGCGCACAAATGCCGAAGCGTTTAAAGCCGAAAAGCTTTTTACCAAATGCATCGATCTTCGGCGCCGCAGGGATAAAAACGGCCTCGCCGAACGCAAAGCAGACGCGGGCTTTTCCGCACACAAACGCCGAAGCGTTTATGCCGAAAAGTCGCTGTTTTTTTTTATCAGATGTATAATAAAGTCGAAAAGAGGCTGTTTTTTGTTTATCAAATTTATATATGCCGCAGAAGCAAAAGAGCTGAAAAGACGTTATTTCTTTTTATCGGATATATTCTCCGCGGAAGCAAAAGAGTCGAAAAGAGGCTGCTTTTTCTTTATTAAATACATAAAAGGAAGTCGAAAAGGCGCTATTTTTTCTTCATCAAATGCTCCAGGCCCATATGCTTATACGCCGCGGGAGTGGCGCAGCGGCCGCGCGGGGTGCGGCTCAAAAAGCCTATCTGCATAAGGTACGGCTCGTATACGTCCTCGATGGTCACGGCTTCCTCGCCCGTGAGCGCGGCCAGGGTCTCCAGGCCTACGGGCCCGCCGTTGAAGCTGCGTATTATCGCCTCGAGCATGCGCCGGTCCACGCCGTCGAGCCCCAGCTCGTCCACGTCCAGCCTCTGCAGCGCCGAACGGGCGGTCTGCCTGTCTATGACGCCGTCGTTCATTATTTGCGCAAAGTCGCGCACGCGCTTGAGCAGACGGTTTGCTATGCGGGGCGTGCCGCGGGAGCGGGAAGCTATCTCCGCCGCGCCGTCGGGCGTGATGTCAAGGCTGAGTATGCCCGCGGAGCGCGCCACGATACGCGCCAGCTCCGCCGTGGTGTACAGCTCGAGCCTAAACAGTATGCCGAACCTGTCCCTAAACGGCGCGGCGAGCTGACCCGAGCGGGTAGTCGCGCCTATGAGCGTGAACCTGGGCAGGTCAAAGCGTATGGAGCGCGCCGAGGGACCTTTGCCTATTATGATATCAAACTCAAAGTCCTCCATAGCGGGATACAGCACCTCCTCCACCGTGTGAGAGAGCCTGTGTATCTCGTCTATAAACAGCACGTCGCCCTCCTGCAGATTGGTGAGGATAGCGACGATATCGCCTGTCTTTTCGAGCGCGGGTCCGCTGGTAACGCGGATGGAAACGCCCATCTCTGAGGCGATGATGTTGGCCAGCGTGGTCTTGCCCAGGCCTGGAGGGCCGTACAGCAGGATATGGTCGAGCGGCTCTTTGCGGGCCTTGGCCGCGTCGATGCACACGCTCAGATTTTCGCGCACGCTCTCCTGCCCTACATAATCCTCCAGCCTGTGCGGGCGCAGCGACGTTTCGGACTGCTGCTCGGACCGCATCGTCTTGGCGGAAAGCAGCCTCTCTTCGTCAAAACCTTCCATCATAGCTCATACCCTCCGTTATGCGCGCGGCGCAAGAATGCGCAGCGCCTGCCTGACGATGTCTTCCGTATTGTCCGCCGCGCACTTGCCCACGGCGTATTTTGCGTCCGCGGCGGAGTAGCCGAGCGCCAGCAGCACCTGCACGGCCTCGTCCCGCTCGCCGTCTGCCGGTACGGGCTCAATAACCTCGTCGGCGGAGGACACGGACACGCCCTTTATCTTGTCCTTGAGCTCCAGGCACATGCGCTGGGCCATCTTGGGCCCTACGCCGGGCGCGGAGGTCAGGGTCTGATAATTGCCCGACAGCAGCGCGCTGACTATCTGCCCGCTTTCCAGCTCCGACAGCACCGACAGCGCGACCTTGGGCCCCACCCCGCTGACTGTGGTCAGCAGCAGAAAAAGCTCCCTCTCGCCCTCGTCGGCAAACCCGTACAGGTCCACGGAATCCTCCTTGACCGCAAGGTATGTGTAGAGCTTTACGGTCTGCTTGTCGTATATCCTGCGGTAAGTCCAGGCCGAAATCGAACACTTGTAGCCCACTCCGCCGCAGTCGACGACCGCGGTTTTGGTATCCGCGCGGGCAAGCGCGCCGTTAAGATAATCGTACATATCTTTTACCTCGATGCTCGGCCTGCGCCCGTATGGGCACGGGGCCGATTATTTATGCGTTTAAACAGGCCCTCTTTTCGGCAGGGCATTTATACCTTTAAGCGAGCCAAGCTTTTTTTTCGGTATTATTTAATACCTTTAAGCAGGGCCATGCCCTTTTTCGGCATGCGCGCGCGGGACGTGGCCTTTTTCAGCATGGCGCGGGGCCGATTATTTATGAGTACAAGGACAAGCTGTTTCTTGTCATGGCGCGGACAATCCGCGTTATCCTTATCCGCGTCAGTTCCGCAAACGACGCGTCCGCTCGGACGAAAGCCCCTATTTTTTGTCTGTTTTGGTATAGACGCGTCCGCTCGGAATATCCCTATTGCGGCCCCTATAACTGTGGATCTGCTCGATAAGTCCCGCCGCTTTGCGACACAAAGCGCCGTGTGTCACCGCCGCGGCCGCTGCGTAAACGGCCCGCCGAAACTGTATCCGCCCGCCGTTCATGCAGGCAAATATCAAACCTCTGGTATCCTGCCTGAGAGCAGAACCTATCGCCGTATCGGGGCGCGATTATTATAACGCAGGCGTTTGACACGGCGTTCCCGCCGTGAAAGAGGAGCCGCGCAGGTACGGACGGTTTACACACGCCTTAATATCGGCGCTTCGGCGCAAAAAAAAACTTATTTATAGCTGCATCGCCTGAACGTGCCTATCGTGTGCGCGTGGCATATAGCCACTGCCAGGGCGTCCGCCGCGTCGTCGGGCCGAGGTATGGCGCTGAGGCCCAGCAGGGTCTTGGTCATGAGCATGACCTGCTTCTTTTCGGCCCTGCCGTAGCCGACCACCGCCTGCTTTATCTGCAGGGGCGTGTACTCAAAGCACTCCAGCCCCTGCTTGACGGCGGCCAGCACCAGCACGCCGCGGCCCTGGGCCACTTTGATGGCTGTTTTTGTATTTGTGTTAAAAAACAGCTCCTCGAACGCCACCGTATCGGGTTTGTAAAAGCCGATGACCCGGCTCATCTCGTCAAACAGCTGCTCCAGCCTGGCCTCGAAGGGGGTCTTGGCGGGAGTGATTATCGCGCCGTGCTCCGACCACACAAACTTGTTTCCCTCATAGTCCACAGCCCCGTAGCCTACCGTGGCGTAACCGGGGTCTATGCCCAAAACTCTCATTCAAACCTCCCGAACCGGGCATAACGAGCAGCCCGAAGCGATGATGTATAAAAAAACGGCCAAGCCCGCCGAAAGTGGGAGCGCATCGTCTGAGCGCAGCATCTTTACGTAAAAATGCAAAACCTAAGCCTGAAAAAGCGCTGAGAGCAGACCCTGTATTTCACCGGAACGCTGGGGCTGTCAGAACGCAGAACCTAAGCCCGCCGAAGCGCGGAGTCTCCCCTGCCGGGGCGAGCGTCTGCGTCTCATCGGAACGCTGAACCGATATTCCGCCGAAGCGAAAAACGATGCGCTGCTGTTGCCTGATTGTATCTTCTTAAACGGTCGTCCGACAGCGTGACGTATTTCAGCGCCCTATCCGTACCTCCGCCGTAAAAAACGGCTAAGACCGTCGAAACTGTATCTGCCCGCCTTATGCCGGAGCATATATCTATATCAACTCGTAACAACGCTCTGTAAAGCGCAGAACCTGCAGCCCGACGAAACTGAAAAGACCCGTCCACTCTGCGCGGAAAAATCTTATTTAACCTCTGCCAAGGCACTCTGCCTGAGAGCAGACCCTGTATTTCACCGGAACGTTGGGACTGTCAGAACGCAGAACCTAAGCCCTCCGAAGCGCGGAGTCTCCCTGCCGGGGCGAGCGTCTGCATCTCATCGAAACGCTGAACCGATACTCCGCCGAAGCGCAGAAACGATACGCCGCTGTTGCCTGATTGTATCTTCTTAAACGGTTGTCCGACGGCGCGCCAACGCCTCGGCCGCTGCGTAAACGGCCTGTCGAAACCGCTCGTGCGGGAGCATATCGTCTGACCTCCGCCGAAGCGCGGCGACGCCCTGTGAAAGCGCAGAACCTGCAGCCCGACGATACGCTGTCAGAATTTTGTTGCCTGATTATATATTGTCAAACGGTCGTCCGACAGCGCGCCGCGGCTGTCTTCTGCCGGCTCTTTCAGCGGCGGGCGCGCTCGATAAAATCGGTCTCTTTACGATATTTATTCAGCGACCGCATCTTGGCCGTAAACGGCGAAGCCCAAAGCGACGCGGCGCATAAAATAACTCCCGAAAACGCGGCGTATAAAACACGGACCGCCGCTGAGGGCCGTCAAAGCCGATAAAAAGCTTCGATATCCGAGGCCCTCACGCCGTTGCGTCAAACTCCGCGCGGGTTATACAAGGCCCCGGCTCAGGCGTTGTTTTCGGCCAGCCTGCGGCGTATGCTGCGTTCGGCGTCGCGCTCGGCGGCGGCCTGGCGCTTGTCGTAGAGCTTCTTGCCCTTGCACAGGCCTATCTGCACCTTGACCAGCGGGCCCTTGAGATAGACGCTGAGCGGCACTATCGTGCAGCCGTCCTGCCTTACCTGCCCGTAGAGACGGAGTATTTCTTTCTTGTGCATGAGCAGCCTGCGGGTGCGCATGGGGTCGCGGTTGAAGATATTGCCCTGCTCATAGGGGCTGATATGCATGCCCTTGACCAGCAGCTGTCCGCCGTCTACGGAGCAGAAGCTGTCCTTGAGGTTCACGCGGCCCATTCGCACAGACTTGACTTCCGTGCCCGCCAGCTCTATGCCGGCCTCGAATTTCTCCAGCACGAAGTAGTCGTGGTAGGCCTGCCGGTTCTGGGCTATGGGCTTCACGGACGGATTTTTGCGCATACGCGCCCCCTTCTGCCGTCCGGATTACTCCGAGGCGGTCTTGTTCTTGGTATAGTTGAGCATACCCCCGGCCGCAAGTATCTCGGCCTGCCTGTCGAAGAACTGCGCGCGCAGCGGTATCTGCACGCCCTTGGTCCTGTCGGTAGCTATGACGACGGGGTCGGAGCCGAGAATGCTGCCGCGCAGATTTTCGATAACTATCTCGTCGCCCTGCTCTATCTTGTCGTAATCCGCCTCGTTGTCAAACACAAACGGGATTATGCCGCTGTTTATCAGGTTGGCCGCGTGTATGCGGGCAAAGCTCTTGGCTATGACGGCCTTGACGCCCAAATACAGCGGCACGAGCGCGGCGTGCTCGCGGCTGGAGCCCTGGCCGTAGTTGTGCCCGCCTACGATTATGCCGCCGCCCCACTGCTGAGCCCTGACGGGGAACTGCTCGTCGCAGCGCGTAAAGCAGAACTGCGCCAAATACGGGATATTGGACCTGTAGGGCAGGATTTTGGCGCCCGCGGGCATGATGTGGTCCGTGGTTATATTGTCGCCCACCTTGAGCAGGACCTTTTTGTCAAGCGTTTGGCCCAGGGGTTCGTTGACGGGAAACGGCTTGATATTGGGGCCCCTGAGCACCTGCACGGCCGAGCCGTCGGCCAAAGGCGGGATTATCATATTGTCGTTTACGAGGAATTTTTCGGGCATTTCTACGCTTATGCCCTCGGGGAAGACCGTCCTGGGGTCGGTAAACACGCCGGCCAGCGCGCTGACCGCCGCCGTCTCGGGGCTGCACAGATAGACCTCGGCGTCCGCGGTGCCGCTGCGGCCCTCAAAGTTGCGGTTAAACGTGCGCAGGGACACGCCCTTGCTGTTCGGAGACTGGCCCATGCCTATGCACGGACCGCAGGCGCACTCGAGTATGCGTGCGCCGGCGGAGATGATGTCGGCTAAAGCGCCGTTGCGGGCCAGCATGTCCAGCACCTGCTTGGATCCGGGAGCCACGGACAGCGACACGTCGGGGTGCACGGTTCTGCCCTTTAATATGGCGGCCACTTTCATCAAATCCGCATACGAGGAGTTGGTGCAGGAGCCTATGCAGACCTGGTCCACTTTCCTGCCGGCCAGTTCGGCCACGGGCTTGACGTTGTCGGGCATGTGCGGGCATGCGCACAGCGGTTCCAGGGCCGAAAGGTCGATGTCTATCTGCTCGTCGTACTCGGCGTCGGGGTCGGCGGACAGCTCTCTGAAGTCCTGCTCGCGGCCCTGCGCCGCCAGAAACGAGCGCGTTATCTCATCGGCGGGGAACACGGAGGTCGTAGCGCCCAGCTCCGCGCCCATATTGGTGATTGTGGCGCGCTCGGGCACTGACAGGGTCTTTACGCCCGGGCCCGCGTATTCTATGATCCTGCCCACGCCGCCCTTGACTGACATTATACTGAGCAGCTTGAGGATAACGTCCTTGGCCGCGGTCATCGGCGGCAGCTTGCCCGTGAGGTTGACGCGCACGATCTTGGGCATGGTCAGGTAATAGGCGCCGCCCGCCATGGCTACGGCCACGTCCAGGCCGCCCACGCCTATGGCCAGCATGCCTATGCCGCCGCCCGTGGGGGTGTGCGAGTCGCTGCCCAGCAGGGTCTTGCCGGGCTTGCCGAAGCGCTCCAGGTGCACCTGGTGGCAGATGCCGTTGCCGGGCCTGGAGAAATACAGGCCGTAGCGGGCGCACACGCTCTGTATGTAGCGGTGGTCGTCGGCGTTTTCAAAGCCGTTCTGCAATGTGTTGTGGTCTATGTAGGCCACGGACAGCTCCGTCTTGCGGCGGTCTACGCCCATGGCCTCAAACTGCAGGTACGCCACCGTTCCCGTAGCGTCCTGAGTGAGAGTCTGGTCGACCTTGATGGAAATCTCCGAGCCGGGCTCAAGACTGCCCGTAACAAGATGCTCCTTTATAAGTTTCTGCGCTATACCGTATCCCATACCGTTCCTCCTGTAATAATAAAAACGGCCCCGTCCTCTCCGATACGCCGCAGACGACGCGCGTCGTCTGCGGCGTATCGACATGCCTGAAGGCGCGAAGCGCCGCCGAAAGGATCCGCCCGCCGCCTCGAGAGGAGCACGCCTTGCTTTAACTATACAATTATATAATAATCCGCGCCAAAAGTCAACGCCGTCCTACGGCTGCCTGCGCCGCCTGCGGGGCGCGGCTTCGTCTTCTCCGCCGCCGTCTTCTTCTCTGTCTTCCCCGTCCTGGCCGTCCTCGGGCAGCTCGTCCGCGTCCTTAAAATCCGCGTTGGGGTCGTACTCGTCGCCGCTGATGCCGAACTGGGATATGACCACAAAGTACAGTATGAACACCCACAGCCCGCCCAGGAACACGAACCACGGCCAAACCCTGCGCATTCCGTCGCGCTTGTAGTTGCAGAACAGTACTATGGCCAGCACTATCCGCTCCAGCACTATCAGCCCCAGCAGCGCAAAACCTGCGGTCCGCAGTATTCTTGCAGTCGTCCAGGCCTGACGCTTGTACACCTGCGTGGCTTCCGAAACGGCTATCTTGACCTCGCCCGAATAGGCGTCCTGCGCGTCTTTCTGCGCCAGGACAAGGGTCACGCCGCTCACGTCTCCGCTCACGCCCGCAAAATCGACCTCAAGCTCGCTCGTACCGTAGCTGAACTCATGGCTGAGCGTCACTATCGTGTCTCCCGCGGTAGTATTGACCGTGACGGCGGATATGACGTAGGTGACGTAAGCGGAGTTGTGCAGGGCCAGCGTCAGCGAACCTTTGCCGTCGGAATACAGGGTCACCTCGGTTATCTCTACGCTGACGCCCTCAGGCAGCTCGGCGCTTGCGTCAGAAGATGTCTGAGGCGGGTCGTCGTCGGTCTCATCGTCCTGCGGCTTGTCGTCGGGCGTATCCGGCGGCTGCAGGTCGTCGTCGGTGATGACAGAGCCTCCGCCGCTGGGCTTGGAGGGAGTGTCCGTATCGGGCGGCGTCGAGGGCTGTGAAGTAGGGGGCACGCCCGTGGCCGGGTCGCCTGTAGACGGCACACCTGTGGACGGGTCGCCCGTAGAGGGCACGCCCGTAGACGGTTCACCGGTAGAAGGCACGCCCGTGGACGGTACGCCCGTAGACGGTTCGCCGGTAGAAGGCACGCCCGTAGACGGTTCGCCTGTAGACGGTACGCCCGTAGACGGTTCACCCGTAGAGGGCACGCCTGTAGACGGTTCACCTGTAGAAGGCACGCCCGTGGACGGCACACCCGTAGACGGTACGCCCGTGGACGGTTCGCCTGTAGACGGGTCTGCGGGGTCGGTCGGCGCCGCAGTCTGCGCAGGATCGGCCTGCTGGGCAGACACGGGGACGCTCAGCGCCGTCGTGCTCAATATTACAGCCGCCGCGGCGGCCAAAGCCAATAATCTTTTTCTCATTAAACGAGAGCCTCTCTTTCAACCGCGGGCGGAACGACCGCCCGATATATAACTAAAAAGCGCGCCTCATATGCGAGCCTTTTTTCGGCAAATATACTGATTTCTCTGATCGCTTGCTGACTTTTTTTGCTGCACGGCGTTTTCGTAACCGAACATAAATTCTTCTCAAACATTTATACTCCATTATGGCTCAGCACAATCAGCATAAAACACACCGTCTGTAAACGGCTGCCCGAGGTCCGAATATGTCCGCTCATGCGGCCCGTTTCGACCCGAACCGCCACGGTTCGGCCGCCTGCAGCCTCAGGGCATGCGCCCGCGCAAAAAACCCGCGCGACACGCGGTACAGCTATTATACCATGAATTCGGGCGGTATGCAATACGGGCGCGAATTTTATCGATTTATTTTTCAATATAAATACATAAAAATAAAACGACGCGCTTTTTTCAGGTCATGCGCCGTTTGATCCGGCATCTCTTATTTCTGCATCAAAGCGGCGCCCGCAATTCACAGGCCGCCTCTCCCGCCGCTGCCGGGCAGCCGATACGCGCTTTCCTCCCGCCGCTCCGTACGGCGCGCCCTCGCCTCTTTGCACTTTTTTCGAGACGTGATCCCTGTCGCTGCGCAGGGCTCTGCTGTCGACAAAAACAAAAATTTGTTTAATACACCCATCAATAGATAAACTGTATGTAAATATTTGTGTGATTTTTCGTAATGTTCAGATTGACAATTTTTCGGCAAAATGATATACTGTTTATAGAAACTCTGTGGAAAATACCTATTTATAAAGGGAGAAGTACATATGAAAACAAAAAGACATCTGCTCATGCTGCTGGCCGTCATAGCGGCGTTTTCGCTCGTTTTCTGCGCCGGCTGCAAAGACGACCCCGAGCCGGACCCGCCGGTAACTCAGACGCCGGTACAGACGCAGGAACCCGGCACGGCGGAGCCTGACACGGCGGTACCCGGTACGGGCCTGCCCGACACGGCCCAGCCCGACACCGACACGGTAGCGACGGCCGAACCCGGCACTTCGGAAGTCTCCGACGATCCCAAGCCCGGGACTCCGAACAAACCCACCACGCCGAACAAACCTACCAACCCGTCCAAGCCCACCAACCCCTCTACGGGTACCGAAGACCCTGAGACCGAAGAGCCTCAGACGCCCAAGTACACCGTAGTGTTCAACACCGATGCGTCCAACGCCTCGTATTCCACCAAGTCTGTCAGCACCGAGGGCGCGGTGGTATTCCCCGAGACGCCTACGCGCAGCGGATACACGTTTAAGGGCTGGTATACGCAGAAAAACGGCGGCGGCACGCGCCTGACGAGCGGTGCGACCGTGGCGTCGAACACTACTTATTACGCATATTGGACCGAGCGCGTACAGCAGCGCGCCGACCGCAACGTCATAGAGTTCAGCACCTACGACGAGTATACGCCCAGGGCCTACCCGCTCTGCAAGGAGATGGGCTTTGACTACCTGTGGTACAGGTGGGACCATGACGACGAGCAGGGCTCCATAGAAGGGCTCAACGAGCTGGCCTCCTACGGCATAAAGGCCTGCATAATAGACGAGGACTTTATCAGCCTCATGCAGACCGAGGGCGTGACCAAAGCGCAAGCGGACGCGCTGACCAAGAACTACATCAACAGCGCCGCCTACTGGGGCAACTGGCTGGTAGACGAACCCAACTGGAACGCAATACACCCCGTCGGCTGCCGCTGCAGAGACTGCGGCGTCAACGGAACCAGAGGCGGGAACTTCCTGCGAGCAATACAGAAATTTGAGGAATTTTACGGCGACAAATACTTCCAGCTCAACCTGCTGCCCATCTACGTGTGGGAGTGCGATACCGACCAGAAGCTGCAGCAGGCGTACAGCAACTATATAGACTACGTGGACGTTTATGCTCAGGAGTCCGGCGTCAACCTCATCATGCAGGACAGCTACCCCCACGGCATGAACGGCAAGACCGGCTGGGTCGCCACGCACTACCTGAAAGGCCTGAGCGTCACGGCCGAAGCGGCCAGGGACAACAACGCCGCGCACGGCCTCTACATCAAGACCCTCAACGAGGTGGGTATGCCCAAAATAACGGAGGAGAGCATACGCTTTGAGGCGTTCTCGGGCCTGGCGTACGGCACGTCCAAGATAAGCTTCTTCTTCTCCACCTTCCAGGCCAACGGACTCATGACCGAGACCTCCAAGACAGGCACGTTTGAATACGCGCAGGAGATGATATCCGACCTGCACTCCATATCCGACGTATACAGCAAATACGACTGGCAGGCCGCCGTATGCTTCAGAGGCGACGGAAACAACGCCTGGGTCAACGCCGTGGCCCAGTACGGCCAAAGCGAGGCCAACAACAGATTTATCCGCAAGGTACTGACCGACGTGGACTGCAACAACGACGTGCTTATAGGCGGATTTAACGAAACCTACGGCTCGGGCTACGGCTTCTGCGTGGTCAACCAGTCCAATACCTACGCGCTCAGACAGAAGACCTCCGAGTTCAGGTTTAAGATAGACGGCAGCGTGACCGTAGTAGCATACCTAGACGGCGAAAAAGGCCAGGGCATGAAAGCCACGACCCTCAAGCCCGATTCGGAAGGCTACTACAACATAGACATCCCCGTCGGAGACGGCGTGTTCTTCACCGTTTCGTACGGAGACTGAACCTTTCAAAAATAAAGGCGGAGCGGCCTCGGCCGCTCCGCCTTTATATAACAAAATTGCAGAGTAAAAAAAGCATTTTTCGGCAAAGCCCGGCGCTGTCTTAAAAAAACTCACGCGGGGCATACCCGCTAAAAACGGCCTAATGCGGAGGCTGAGCCTCCGCCGCACGGCATGCCCAACGGAAGAAGCTTCGCGCGGAGGAGCTGCCGCACCTAAAACTTTCGCCAAAAACGGCGCAGCCTAATGCGAAGGCTGAGTCTCTATCGCACGGCATAAGCGTCAAAAGTATAGAACCCTTCACCGCTTCGCGCAGGGATTGAACCTTTAAGAATAAAGGCGGAGCGGCCTCGGCCGCTCCGCCTTTATATAACAAAATTGCAGAGTAAAAAAAGCATTTTTCGGCAAAGTCCGGCGCTGTTTTAAAGAAACTCACGCGGGGCATACCCGCTAAAAACGGCCTAATGCGGAGGCTGAGCCTCCGCCGCACTGCATGCCCGCTTGAGAACGGCATAATGAACAACCTCTAAATTTTATAATAAGCGGCACAGCCGCGGCATTCGCCGCGGCTGTGCCGCTGTCCGATAATGCGCGCCGCTGTTTGACAGTTCGAAACGGGCGACGGACATTCTTAATCTCAATAAAGCGCAAATCCCCGCAGGCAGTTTGAAGAGATACATATACTTCGATTTAATAAAGCACAGTCGCAGCTCAGCGCTTCGAAACGAGAGATGGACATGCTTTGGTTTTATAAAGTGTAAATCCCCGCCGTTCGGCAGCTCGAAACGGGAGACGAGTAACTTCAGTTTAATACGCCGTTCGGTGATTCAAAAAGTACTGCTTCGGCTCAATAAGGCGCAGAGCCGGGCGAGCCCTCGCCCTCTTTTTCTTTCGGACACAGACCGGAGCTCATACAGAGCTTTTTTCAGTTCGGCCCAAAGCGCGCGCAGGCGGGGCTTTTTCGGGGACTGTTCGACGCATGCTCGCATACGGGATCTCTTTTTCTTTCAGACGCAGACCGAAGCACCCCGTCGCAAAGCTTCGCGGATTTCGACGCAGACGGACGTTTTTTTTGCATCTGCTGTGAAAAACGGCAGTAAAAAACGCAAAAGGCCGAGCCTCAAGCGGCTCGGCCTTATAAAAACAGCTCAGACGATAAGCTCGCCCTCAGCGGGCGCGCCCGCACAGACGGCGTTTGACTCGTCGGTGTCTATATGCATGGCGGGGGCGTACGAGGCGCTGACGCGGACCACCACGTCGCCGAACACAAGGCTCCTGTCGGCCGAATCAATCTTGACGCTGACAATCTGCTTGTCCTGTACGCCGAACTCCGCGGCGGCCTCGGGCGTGAGATGTATATGCCTCTTGGCGGCTATGACGCCCTCGGGGATGTCTATCTGCCCCGCAGGGCCTATAATGGTGCAGCCGGGAGTGCCCGCAAGGTCGCCCGACTCCCTGATGGGCGCGCTGATGCCTACGGCCCTGAGGTCGGTCAGAGACAGCTCGACCTGTGTGGCCTTCCTGGTCGGGCCGAGGATGGAGACGTTCTTTATCTCATTTTTCGGCCCCTTTACGGTCACGCGCTCGTTACATGCGAACTGGCCGGGCTGCGAAAGCGCCTTTTTTTCCGTGAGTTTATAGCCTTTGCCGAACAGCTTCTCCACATCCGCGTCGGACAGGTGTACATGGCGGGCGGAGGTTTCTACAAGAATCTTTGCCATTTTGATATCCTTCCTTTCAAATTTTGCAAAAATCACAATAAACAGGGCGGGAGACGACGAAGCGCATTGCCCCGAACTCCTTCTGAGTGGAATTATACAACATTTTGTTAATTTTTTCAAGCGGCGAGTAAAAATATCAAAGAACGGCCGTTCCTCTTTGCGCGGCCCTGCGTTGGGTGCGGGCCGAGGCGGAGACTATTGTGAGTCCGGCGCGTCCGTCACGGATAGAGCAAGTCAAAGCAGAGACCGAAATCACAGCGCGCCGGCCGCAGCAATTCAGCGCGCAGACAAAAGCTGCCGCGCCCGCAGACGGTTTTTTCCTCTTAAATGCAAACCGGCCTGTAACGGCGCGGGCTCAAAGCCCTCTGAGCGGAATTATATTGCATTTTGCCTCGCTTTTTGCAGGCACCGGACGCTCAAAGTTTGCGGCGGGCGTTTTAGATAACCCGCGATACGCGGCTTTGCTTCGGTTTTTGTGCAAAAACGGCGCGCCTTTCTTGATTTTGGCGCAAATATGTATTATAATAAATCGGAAATCCGCGCGCGGAACACGCGGCCGGACACGAAATCACGCTGACATTCTCGGAGGTTTATATGAAATTAGGTATCGTGGGTCTGCCCAACGTGGGCAAGAGCACCCTGTTTAACGCTATTACAAATTCCAGGAGCGCGCAGGCCGCAAACTACGCCTTCTGCACCATAGAGCCGAACGTGGGCGCCGTGCCCGTGCCCGACCCGAGGCTGGACGCTCTGGCCGAGATGTACCGGCCCAAAAAGGTCACGCCTGCCAAAATCGAGTTTGTGGACATCGCGGGCCTGGTCAAGGGCGCGTCTAAAGGCGAGGGACTGGGAAACAAGTTTCTGTCGCATATCCGCGAGGTGGACGCGATAGTGCACGTGGTGCGCTGCTTTGCCGACCCCGACGTGATGCACGTAGAGGACACGCTGGACCCCATAAGGGACATAGAGATTATCAACGCCGAGCTTATGCTGGCCGACCTGGAGACGGCGGAAAGGCGCGTCGAAAAAGCCAAAAAGGACGCCAAGGGCGACAAGCGGGCGCTGGCGGACGCGGAGCTGTTTGACCGCATACGCCTGGCTCTGCAGAAAGAGACGCCGCTGCGGGCCATGGACTTTACGGACGAGGAGAGGCAGAAGGTCAGGGGTTCGGGCTTTTTGACGGACAAGCCCGTGATATACGCGGCAAACATGGACGAGGAGCAGCTTAAGGACGGCAACGCGATGTTTGCCGCCGTAAAGGAGTACGCAGACAGGGAGGGCTCGCAGACCCTGCCCATATGCGCCAGGACCGAGGAGGAGCTGGCGGGCATGAGCGCGGAGGACAAGCTGCTGTTTCTGCAGGACATGGGCCTTTCGGCCTCGGGTCTGGACCGCCTGATATCCGCCTCGTATACGCTGCTGGGGCTCATAAGCTTCCTCACCGCGGGGACGGACGAGGTGCGCGCCTGGACGATAAAGAACGGCACCAAAGCGCCGCAGGCGGCGGGCAAGATACACTCGGACTTTGAGCGAGGCTTTATACGTGCGGAGGTCGTGGCGTTCGACGAACTCATGGCCTGCGGCTCGATGACCGCGGCCAGGGACAAGGGCCTGGTGCGCAGCGAGGGCAAGGACTACGTCATGCGCGACGGGGACGTGACGCTGTTTAGGTTCAACGTCTGACGAAAAAAACCGTCGAAAAAGCCCCGGCCTGCCGCGGAAATGCGGCGCGCTGAAAAGCAGGATAAAAATCCGGCGGGGCAAAAGCTCACAATATGTCCGAAGCTGCCCGCGCTTTACTGCATTATATCATAAATTCCGACAGAAATATGACAAAACGGGCAGAGATTTCGCGCCTAAATTCTTAAAGCTGCCGGCAGCTGAAAGAATCAATATACACAGACACAAAAATTACATAAAACGGCGGAAAGAATGTCAGCTTCTTTCCGCCGCAGCTTTTTCTGAAACGCAAAGTCAGACAAAACTGAGAACAGAAGCGGAAAAAAACGCGGCCTAAGCTGACGGGAGCCCAACATGCCGAAAACCGGGCCGCCGCGGCGGTTGTACTCCCTCGGAGCCGCAAAGGCGCCTGCGTGTCTGAAAAGACGAAAAACAGTTGTCGTTCTTTAGGCGTCAAGCCGTCTGCAAGGACTAAGATGCCCGCGGGCCCGTAAAGGTTAAAAGCCCTGAACGTACTCCCTCAGCGCTGCAAAGGCGTCCGCGTGTATGAAAAGATGAAAAACAGTTGTCGTTCTTTTGGCGTCAAGCCGTCTGCAAGGACTAAGATGCCCGCGGGCCCGCAAAGATTAAAAGACCCGGGCGTGCGCCTATAGGCCTGCAAAGACGAAAATCTGTCGTCGTTTTTCGGTTCGTGCAGTTTTAAGCAGGCAAATTTTTGTGCGGATAAGGCATAAAATGCAGTTAATCCTTTACGGATTAAAAATCGCAGTACGCGCATAAATCAGCCGCTTAAAACCATATAGAATTCGTCTTTCGGCAGCTTAAGCTGCCGGGGGCCGATGCCGAAAATGCGTCATTGACGTACTCTCTCAGAGCCGCAAAGGCGCCTGTATGTCTAAAAAGAGCATGTCGTCGCGGCGATATCTTTTGGCGTCAAGCCGCCTGCAAGGGCGAAGATGCCCGCGGGCCCGCAAAGGCGAAGATGCGCAGACGCGGACGCCCGCAGAGCTGCAAAGACGGAAAACCCATTCATGCCGCCGTTTTCGCGGACTGTTTATTTTTTTTTTGCACGGGCTGCCGCTGTTTTTCGGCGCTGCCCTTTTTGCTTTGGCTTCGGGTCTGTTTGTGTCGCCCGCGCACTTGCCGCCCGCCGCGGCGATAAAAGATTTTGCCCTCCGCGGACGCATACGCCTGACGCACTACTTGACCTTTTATTAAAATAATGGTATATTATAACTAAAAAGCAAGCTGTCCCCCGCCTCAAAGACGGCGGGCTCCGCTTTTTTCGGCGCCAAATCAGCCGTCCCATGTTTTTGATCGGCTGCCGGCAGCTGAAAGAAACAATATACACACAAGCTCAAAAGCACGTAACGGAAAACGGCGGAAAAACCGTTAAAAAAATCTTTCTGCCGCGGCTCTGTCTGAGACGCAAATCTCTCAAGGCAAAACAGAGAACAGAAGCGCGCAGCGGCCTATGCGGCCGGGAGATGAACACGATATGCCGAAAATGCGTCCTTGATGTACTGCCGCAGACCTGCGAAGGCGAAAATATACGCCGCAGCGGAGCACGCCTATGGGCCTGCAAAGACGGAAATCTGTCGACGTTTTGGTATATTTAAGCGAGCGGATTTTGTGCGGCGTCCTTTTGGGTTGGACGGGTATGCGGTACGCGCGCCGAATCAGCCGTCCCATGTTTTGTTCGGCTGCCGGCAGCTTAATCTTTAGAACGGCGCGGTGCGCCTTATAATTTTTTTATGCAAAATGCCGCCTGCGGCGGCAAGGAACGGGGGTGCGGCGTATCGAACGCATAACGAGCCGAAGGAACAGCTGCGTACAGGCCGCGGTCGAGGCGGCGCGCCGGCCGTGCGGGGAGCGTTTCGTGCTGGAGGGGGAGCGGTTCGTCCGCGACCTGCCGGCGGAATGCATAGACGAGCTGTTCGTCACGGACGGGGAGAAGTTTGGCGTACTGTGCGGGCGGGCCGCAGCGGCAGGGGCCGAGGTCCGCTGGGTCAGCCGCGAGGTCATGGCCCGCATGTGTTCGGCAAAGTCGGGGCAGGACGTGCTGGCGGTGGTCCATGCGCTGCCTGCGCCTCGGCCCGACAGAATAGTGATATGCGACGGGGTGCAGGACCCCGGCAACGTGGGCACCGTTATACGCAGCGCGGCGGCTTTCGGCTTTGGCTGCGTGCTGTCGCCCGACAGTGCAAATCCCTATTCGCCCAAGGCCGCGCAGAGCAGCTCGGGTACGGTATGCACCTGCCATATCGCCCGCCTGGACGCCGCCGAAGCGGCGCGGAGACTGAAAGCCGAGGGCTATCTTATCGTATCCTCCGAGCTTGACGCGGCCGCGGCCGCGCCCGAAAGCATACCGCGCTGCGGCAGACTGGCGCTCATCATAGGCAGCGAGGGCCGCGGCGTGGGGCCGCAGGCTTCGGCCGAGGCCGACGCAAAGGTATATATACCCATAAATAACACCGACTCGCTTAACGCCGCGGTTGCGGCCGGGATACTGATGTACTGCTTCAGAGTTTGATGACATGCGCCCGCCGCGGCGTATAAGGAGGCCGAATATGGACGAAAGTGCCGTATATTCTCTTTGGATGATGAACTCCGTCAAGCCTTACAGCTAGGTGCTGTACAAGATGCTGCGCGTGTTCGACTCGCCGCGGCAGGCCTACGAGGCCGCCGCCGGCGCAGGGCTCGACCCGCATTATTTTACCAAAAGGGAGGCCGCGGAGTTCTCCGACCTGTCTTTGGACAAGGCTGAGAGAATGCTGGGGTACTGCCGCAGGCGCAGCATACGCGTGGTGACGTTTTATGACGAGGAATATCCGTCTATGCTGCGTCAGAT
>CALXAN010000043.1 GCA_944386305.1 uncultured Clostridia bacterium | reverse complement strand
CGTTATCTGCTCCGCCTCGGCGGGGTCGTCGGCCATGATGGGCGACGCGCCGCAGGCCAGCAGTATATTGGCGCAGTCGTTGACTGTCACATAGTTGGTTATGCAGTGTATCAGGGGAGATTTATCCCTGACGTTTTCGAGTATGTGTTCAAACATTAAATCAGTCCCTTCTTACTCTGCCTTTATGCGGGAGTACTATGACGATATCTTTTTAAGTACGCCCGTCTTGCTGAGGGGATAGATTATGAGTGCGGACAATATCGCTCCCGCCGCCGTAGATATAAAAAACGGGAAAATATATGAATAAAACGCCACTCCGGCCGCGCTTTGGCCCACTATGTATACGGCCACGGGATATGCGCACAGCCCGCCGAGTATCGAGGTGCCCGCAACCTCCGCTATGAGCGTGAGCCATATCTTTTTACTGGTCTTATATGCTATGCCGCACAGCAGCGCGCCGAGCATGCTGCCGGGGAAAGCCATGACGGTGCCGAGACTCAGGAAGACTCTCAGCAGGCTGGCTACGAACGCCACGCCCACTCCGTAAGCCGGGCCGAGCAGAACGGCGCAGAATATATTGACCATATGCTGTACCGGCGCGCATTTACTGCCCAGCACGGGGAAAGATATCAGGCTGCCCACAACCGCTACGGCGCATAATAGCCCGGCTATTGCTAATTTTTTTATCCTTGCATTTTTCATTGTCAATGTGCACTCCTTTGCATAAAAAGGGAAAACGGCGGTCATATCAGCGTCGCTTTCCGTATTTTGGTATTCGAGAGCTGCGTCTCGATACTGCCGGTCGAGGCTTACTGGCCTCCTCTCACGCCGGAACACGGCTTCCCATCGCTGATATGTGTACGGACAAAGGCGCTCCCCTCCGTCCGCTGCGGCTGTTTGCCGCCGCCGTTCACCCCTTTCGCACAGAAGATACACATGCGTCAATAAACAAAAAGCGGACGCCTGACTGCGTCCGCGCAAAAAAAATCATGTCCTATGACTTCCTCCGTTGGCATTATCCAAGTCAGGTAAAGGGTCGGAGTTGATCACTCCCTCTCAGCCTGCCGCACAAGCTCCCCTGCATATGTTCGCCTTTAATATACCACAAACCCGTCCGTCTGTCAACACTCCGACCGTTCCCGCGGTTTCAGTTTTCATGCGCGGATGTTCACGTCTGTAAATGCGGCGTTACTTACGCTTTTTATTCTCCGCAGTAAGACCGCCTCTTAGGTCTGCCGGCATTCTTTTCTGCGTTTGCAAAAGCTGCGGCTTGACGGCATAAGCTGCCTGCGGCCGAAACATGGTTTTAAGCGGCTGATTCGGCGCGCGTACCGCGTTAAAGTAATCCAAAAAGGATTAACTGCGACCCTGTCCGCACAAAAAAAACCGCACATTTAAAACACACGCCGAAAACGGCGCGGACAGATTTTATTTTAGACTGCGTCGCTGCAGTCTGTATACTCGATGGCGCAGCGTTCTATAGCGCAGGGCAGAAGAGGTATCTGTTCCCTTCCTACTACGGTGATTTCGAGGAATGGGGCAAGGACGCCGCTGAATGTATGAAATTCAGGCCACCCTTATCTCCCGATCATAGATGTTCAGACGTAATTCAAGGACAAAAAAAACGCCACCGCAACCATATTTCGCTCGGCTGAGCTTATGTTATTCAGGCTTCCGCCGTTTTGGATATATCCACCCAGTCTTCTGCCATGGAGGTCTGCTGCAGCTGGGGTATGGTGAGTTCTATTGCGCTGTTGGACGACCCGCAGGCGGGGAACACGGTTTGAAAGCGCTTCAAAGATTCGTCGAGATATACCTTTACTCCCTCGTTTATTCCAAACGGGCATACTCCGCCCACGGCATGCCCTGTTTCGGCTTCGACTCTGTCGGCGGGCAGCATTTTGGCTTTGGTGTGAAAGGCGTCTTTAAACTTCCTGTTGTCCACTTTAATGTCACCTGCGGCGACTATGAGCACGCACTTGCCGTCTACGTCGAACGAAAGGGTCTTGGCTATTCTGCCCTCCTCGACTCCGAGCGCCTCGGCCGCAAGCTTTACGGTCGCGCTGGAGGTGTCAAATTCCAATATTTTGTCCTGCAGCCCCCATTGTGAGAGCCATGCTCTTGCTTTATCTATCATAACTGCTCCTTTGAAAAAAAATCGCTGTAAACGCCGCGTGTTTTCTGCCTGTCGTCAATGCGGTGCGTCGCCCTGCCGCGCTTTTGGAAATAGGACCGTTTCAGCCCCTGCGGCGGCTGAGCGACGGGCTGCGTTTTGTACGCAGGCGCGTGTGCTTTTTCCTGCCCTGCGGCAGAAGAGATCCTGCCTTTACAGGCCTTGCGGCGGCTGAATAATATATTATACGCGCATGCTGAGGGACTCGGCGCCGTTTCGGACATGCGCGCCTATGCCGCGGCCTGCAGGCCGCGGCAAAAAAGTCGCCTTATTTTGTGCCGAATATTCTGTCTCCCGCGTCGCCTAAACCGGGTACTATGTAGCCGTGTTCATTGAGCTTCTCGTCAAGCGCGGCGCAGTAAACGTCGACGTCGGGGTGTTGCAGGTTCAGTACCTGCACGCCTTCGGGGGCGGCTATGATGTGCACGCTCTTTATCTTTTTGACGCCCCTGTCCTTTAGGAATTTTATCGCGGCGGCGGCAGATCCGCCCGTGGCCAGCATCGGGTCTACCAGCAGCACCTCTCTGTCCGCTATATCGGCGGGAAGCTTACAGTAGTATTCCACGGGCTTGAGAGTTTGAGGGTCCCTGTACAGGCCTATGTGGCCTATTTTTATGGAGGGTATGAGCTTGACTATGCCCTCCACCATACCCAGTCCTGCGCGCAGAATGGGCACGACCGCCATTTTGCACGAAGGCATCATCTTGACCGTGGTTTTGGTTATGGGAGTTTCTATCTCCACGCTTTGCAGCTGCAAGTCCCTGGTGACCTCGTAGCACATCAGCATAGCCACTTCGCTGACCAGCTCCCTAAAGTCTTTGGAGCCGGTGTTGACGTCGCGCATGATGGATATCTTGTGCTGTATCAGCGGGTGATTGGTAAAGTTGACTTTCATACGTATCCTCTCCTTTAATACGCTGCCTCGCCGCCGAAGCCGGCGGCGTTATTCAAACATGTCTATGCGTCTCTTGTGCTTTCCGCCCTCGAAGTCTGTGGTAAGGAATACTCCGACCAGCTCCTCCGCAAGGCCCGTACCCACCACTCTTGCACCCAGGCAGAGTACGTTGGCGTCATTGTGCAGCCGCGTGTATTTGGCGCTGAAATAGTCGCTGCATACCGCCGCGCGTATGCCCTTGTGCTTGTTTGCGGCCATGCTCATGCCTATGCCCGTGCCGCAGCAGAGTATGCCCAGGCTGCAGCCACCGCTTGCGACGGCCTTGCATACCGCGTCGGCAAATACGGGGTAGTCGCAGGACTCTTCTGAGTTCGTGCCTAAATCGATGTACTCTATGCCGCTGTCTTCTAGATATTTTTTGATGTCTTCCTTGAGCGGATAACCCGCGTGGTCGGAACCTATCGCTATCATATTCCAGTTCTCCTTGTCTTTTATATAATATCCTCACGGAATTGTAAACTTTCAGTCGCTCAGTCCCAGCCGCTGCCTCTCGGCCTGAGGCAGCCGCAGATAGGACGCCGTCAGCTTGTCGGGCTCGGTATCTGTTCCCGCGCCGCCCAGCGCTAACTGTGCCACGGACTCGGCGTGTATCATGCTGAGCCTCGGCGGGGCGAGCATGATGTCGAGCCCGTTTTCGGCGCATTTGCGCGCCAGTATCGCGGCCCCGTCGCCCACAGCCAAGGCTTTGCCTTTTATTTGAGCCGTAAGTTCGTCGGCTTTTATCTGGCGGTCGGGCGTGAGCCTGCGCAGTATGCCCGCCGAGGCTTCAAATACTGCGTTGTACAGCTGCCCGCGCCTGGCGTCCATTACTGCGAATATCGTGCCCTCAAATAGCTTTACGCCGTCCGCGAGCGCCTCAAGCGATGATACGGCCGAGCAGGGGATATTGTTCTTAAACGCCAGTCCCTTTGCCGTGGCGATACCTATTTTTATGCCCGTAAAAGAGCCGGGCCCCGTCGTAAGGGCTATCTTGTCCAGTTCATCGGTTTTCAGACAGCTCTGCTTGAGCGCGTCTCTGATTTTGCACAGCAGCGTGCGGGAATGGTCGAGTACCCCGTCTGTGTAGGCCGAGGCTACTATCCTGCCGTCTCTGCACACGCATGCCGAACAGGCCGCGCCCGCCGAATCTATAGCAAGCAGGTTCATTATATCTCACCGTTCCTCACGCTTATGACGCGGTCGTTTTCGCCCGCGCCGTATTCAAAGTCTATATATATCGTATCCTCGGGCAGAAATCTGTCCGCAACCGCGCTCCATTCTATCACGCAGCAGGCTCCCGAATCGAGGCTGTCGAAAAATCCCGTCGCAAACAGCTCGTCCTCGTCCGAAATTCTGTACAGGTCAAAATGCAGCACGCGCAGCTTGCCCCGGTATTCTCTGCAAATGGCGAATGTGGGGCTGGCCACGTCGTCCGCGCATCCCAGCTTTTCCATCAGCCCCTTTGTAAAAGCCGTCTTGCCTGCCCCCATTTGGCCGTTTAGACAGACCACGCTGCCGTCCGTGAGCCTGTCCGCCAGCCCGGCCGCAAGCGCCCTCGTTTCCTGCTCGGAATGAGTGATGTACTGCATGTGTCCGACCTTTCAATAACGGGTAAAGGCGGCGGGGTCCACCCGTTTGTCTTTAAAATAATATTCTCTGTCTCTGAGGCTTACTTCGCGCATGACGCGGCACGGCGTGCCTACCGCGACCACCCCGCTCGGTATATCCCTTGTTACCACGCTGCCCGCGCCTATCACTACGTCGTCGCCTATCGTCACGCCGGGTACGATGGTGCTGCCCGCGCCTATCCATACATTATTGCCTATATGCACGTCCGCGTTGTACTGCAGGCCTTTGCGCCTCAGCTGCGGGTCTATGGGATGCCCCGCCGTAGCTACCGTGACATGCGGGCCGAACATGGTATTGTCCCCGACATATATTTTGCCGTCGTCTACCATCGTCAGCCCGAAATTGGCATACACGTTGTGCCCGAAATATACGTGGCTTGCGCCCCAATTGGAATAAAACGGCGGTTCGATGTAGCAGTTTTCGCCTATTTGCGCAAACATACGTCTGAGCAGCTCGGTTCTCTTTTGCCCCTCGGACGGGCGGGTCCCGTTGTATTCATACAGCAGCTCCAGGCACTTCTGCTGCGCTTCTGCAAGCTGTTCCTCGTTAGGATAATACAGCATGCCCGCCTGCATGCGGGCGTATTCTTCTGTGTCGTGCAAGGCATGTCCTCCTCCCGGCCGCATCGGCGCTGGAAAAAAATAATACGGCGCTGTAAATAACGTCTTAATCAGCCCCGGGCCTATCCTCGGCCCGCATGCGGCAGAAACTCTATATCTTATGTATTATAGCATAAAAATACGTCGAATGCAACAACGGCTCGCCGTTAAAGTCAGGCAGCCGGACCGAGCCGCGGCACGGCGCTTTCGGGAGCGGAGCAGGTGAAATTTTCATGTATAAAGTATTGCTAAATTTGTGTTTTTAATGTATAATAAAAATTAATAAATAAAGAGAGATATATACGGATACGCGCTGTTTGATGTTCGGCGCGGGCCGGGGTAACGGAGGATTTTGCAGAGCATGAAGATTATTGATGTGATAAAGAGCGGCAGGCCGTGTCTGTCTTTTGAGGTGTTCCCGCCCAAGACGTGGGACAGATTCGAGAGCGTCAGCTCCGCGGTGCGTCAGATTGCGCGCCTTAAGCCCGACTACATGAGCGTGACCTACGGCGCGGGCGGAGGCACGTCGGATTACACCGCGCGCATAGCTGCCGAAGTGCTGCAGTGCGGCGTTACGCCGTTAGCGCACTTGACGTGCGTGTCCTCCGACAGGTCGCGTATACGCGAGCAGCTGGCCCGCCTCAAAGAGCTGGGCATAGGCAATATACTTGCATTGCGCGGAGATATTCCTAAGGGTACGGACAGGTCGTCGCTGCAATATCACTATGCCTATGAGCTTATAGACGAGATACGCGATTTCGGCGGCTTCTGCATCGGCGGAGCCTGCTACCCGGAGTATCACCCCGAGAGCGAAAATATAGCCGCTGACATAGAATATCTGCGTATAAAGACCGAGCACGGCTGCGAATTTCTCACCACTCAGATGTTTTTTGACAATAACATACTCTACAATTTTCTTTACCGCCTCTTGCGCGCGGGCATAGACGTGCCCGTCGTGGCGGGTATTATGCCGGTTACAAACGCTTCGCAGATTACTCGCATCGCCTCTATATCCGGCAATGTCCTGCCGCAGAAATTCATACGCATCGTAGACCGCTACGGCGACGACCCCGACGCTATGAAACAGGCGGGCATAGCGTTCGCCACCGAGCAGATAATAGACCTGTACGCAAACGGGATCAACGCCGTGCATGTGTATTCTATGAACAGGCCCGACGTAGCGGAGAAAATCAAGGAAAATATCTCGTATATACTCAAGTAGCCGCGCTGCTGCCGCAGAGCGCTGTCAGACAATAATCCCATGCCTGAGCCGTCGTCCGAAGCGGGGAAGCATTGATAATCCCGGTGCGGAAATGATCGACTGGTCAGCATAGGCACTGACCCCGTATTAATGGCTGAAAATATTACTTTTGCGCCGCAGACGGCTCCGACGCGGGAGATTTGAATACATACACCGACCGATCGCGGCAGCTGCAGAGCCGTGTACTTTGCGTGCGGCGGAACGGAATATAATAAAAATCAAGCCGGGACGCGGCGGGCGCGCCTTTGGGTTATCTGCGCGCTCTGCCGGCCGGTTTCTTTTTTATGAAACGAGGAGACATGCATGAGCTATGCAGACGTTGCCGTCGGGCAGCTGTGCGCCGACGAGCTGGTATTGAACCCTGCGGAGACTGCCGCCAGGCTGGGGACGAGCCGCGACTTCCGGCACAAGCGCGTAGACGAATGCCTGGCAGTCCTGAGGGCGAACATGCGCTGCCGATACGCATATGCGCGCATGCCCGTGGCGGTGGAGGGCGACGTGTGCGATTTCGGTTTCATGCAGGTGCAGAGCCGTGCATTGGGCCGCAATCTCGGCGGCTGTGCGGAGGCGTATATTTTTGCTGTCACGCTCGGCGCTCAGGTTGACAGGCTTTTGATGCGCCTGGCGGCAGGGTCGCAGAGCGACAGGTTTATAACCGACGCTTTGGCCTCCAGCGCCGCGGAGTCGCTGTGCGAATGCGTCTCGCGCCAGCTCGCAGCAGGCTTGAGGTGCAGGCCGCGATTCAGCCCCGGCTACGGCGATTTTTCGATAAACTTTCAGCCTCTGGTGCTGGACAGGCTCAACGCGGGCTCATATTTGGGAATAACGCTGACGGACGCGCTTATGATGGTTCCGTCTAAATCAATAACGGCTGTAATGGGGATAGAAATATGAACGATAAGCCTTTGATAACCGATTTGATACGTACGCGCCGCGTTTATATAGACGGCGCTATGGGCACCATGCTGCACAGGCGCGGCCTGGAGCCCGGCCAGCCCAGCGAGATGTGGAATATATCCCACCCCGACGCCGTGACCGATATACATCTGCAGTATCTTGCCGCAGGCTGCGATATAATAACCGCCAATACCTTCGGCGCAAACGGCATAAGATACGACGACCCCGAGCCTCTGCTCCGCGCGGGCATGGCCTGCGCCCGCAAGGCGGCCGATAAATATCCGGGTTCTTATGTAGCGCTGGATATCGGGCCGAGCGGACGGCTGCTGGAGCCGCTGGGGGATTTGGCTTTTGAGGATGCGGTGCGCGGGTTCGGCGTTTGCGCCAGGACAGCCCAGGAGTGCGGGGCGGACCTGATTATCATCGAGACTATGAATGACTGCTACGAGACCAAGGCCGCGCTGCTGGCCGTAAAGGAAAACTGCTCTCTGCCCGTATTTGTCATGAACGTCTACGACGAGTCGGGCAAGCTGATGACAGGCGCGGACGCATGGGCCATGGTCTGTATGCTCGAGGGCATGGGCGCTGACGTTATAGGCATGAACTGTTCTCTCGGGCCCGACAAGATGCTGCCCGTAGCGCGTCAGATGCTCAGCCACGCCTCCGTCCCCGTCGTGGCAGTGCCCAATGCGGGCCTCCCTCATGTCAGGGACGGGCAGACTGTTTACGATATGGACGAGCAGAGCTTCTGTCTGTATGCCGAGCAGCTGGCCCGGGCGGGAGTAAGCGTGCTGGGGGGCTGCTGCGGCACCGACCCGAACTATATAAAGCTGCTCGTCGAGAAAACGCGCGATATACCTCTTCCTGATATTTTACCTAAAAATGAGACCGTCGTCAGCTCCTATACCCATGCCTGCCTCATAGGCGCCTCGCCCGTACTGATAGGCGAGCGTATCAATCCCACGGGCAAGCCCGCGTTCAAAAAGGCTCTCAGAGACTCTGATATGGACTATGTGCTGGCCGAGGGCATACGCCAGGCCGACGCGGGGGTTCAGGTACTGGACGTCAACGTCGGTCTGCCTGAGATAGACGAGCGAGCCGTACTGTGCGAATGTATCGGCAGGCTTCAGGCCGTGACCGACCTGCCGCTGCAGATAGATACGTCCTCCTCCGAAGCGCTGGGGGCCGCCATGCGCATATACAACGGCAAACCCCTGGTCAATTCCGTCAACGGCAAAGAGGAGGTTATGTCCGCCGTTTTCCCGCTCGTGCGCAAGTACGGCGGCGCCGTTATCGCCCTCACGCTTGACGAGAGCGGCATACCCTCGTCGGCCGAGCAGCGCGTGGCTATAGCCGAAAAAATCATTGACCGCGCGGCCGAGTACGGCATACGCCCATGCGATATAATCGTCGACCCTCTTGCAATGGCCGTTTCTTCAGACCCGAACGGTGCGCTGGTAACCCTTCGCACCGTGCAGCTGCTGCATGAGCGCGGCATCCGCACGAGTTTGGGCGTGTCGAACATATCTTTCGGCCTGCCGTGCAGAGATAAGATAAACTCCACTTTCTTTGCCGAAGCGCTTGCCGGTGGGCTCGACTGCGCTATCATAAACCCGTTTTCAAGCCCGATGATGGATACTTATTATGCGTTCAGGGCCCTGCATGCCTTGGATACGGCCTGCGCCGGTTATATAGCCTATGCTTCCGACGCGGCTTGCGACAGCGCGCCGAGTTCCGTAGGCGATATGACGCTGCGGGACTGCATAGAAAAAGGCCTTTCGGCTGACGCGGCGGCCAAGACCGCCGAACTGCTTAAATCGGTAAGCCCTGAGGATATCATAAATCTGCACATTTCCGCCGCGCTAAACAAGGTGGGGGATGACTTTGAGCACAAGCGCGCGTACCTGCCGCAGCTGCTCATGAGCGCCGACGCCGCCACGGCTTCTTTTGCCGAGGTTAAAAAGGCGCTTCCGCCCTCGGAGGATACCGGGCGCAGGATGATACTGGCTACCGTGCACGGCGATATACACGACATAGGCAAGAATATCGTGCGGGTTATGCTGGAAAGCTACGGCTTCGGCGTGATCGACCTCGGCCGCGACGTGCCGCCCGAGAAAGTGCTGCAGGCGGTGCAGCGCTCCGGCTGCAGGCTTGTGGGCCTCAGCGCGCTCATGACTACGACCGTACCCGCTATGGAGCGGACGATAAAGCTTCTGCACGAGTTCGACCCCGATATTAAAGTGGCCGTCGGGGGAGCGGTGCTCAACCGGGAATACGCCGACATGATACACGCCGACGTATACTGCGCCGACGCCATGGATACCGTCCGTTACGCCGAGGCTTACTATGCGGGGATTTGACAGCGTCTGTGTCGTGCGGCTGCAGCCGTTTTTGCCGATTCGATGAATATACACGCCGTAAAATCTACGGCGATTGTTTCATACTGTGCGCTTTCTTTATGCAGTAAATTTGCGCGCGGAGGAGTGTGCCATGATTATACGCGAATATACGGACGCGGACTGCCGCGCGGCAGCCGAGCTGTTTTTTGATACAGTTCATACGGTCAACGCGGCTGACTATACGCCCGAACAGCTCCTCG
The DNA here is from genome assembly GCA_944386305.1 of uncultured Clostridia bacterium. Lineage (GTDB taxonomy): Bacteria > Bacillota > Clostridia > Oscillospirales > UBA644 > CALXAN01. The sequence goes on along the minus strand of CALXAN010000043.1, from coordinate 1,139 downwards.
CCTGGGCGCCGCGGAATATGGATACTGAGGCGTGGGCCGCGTCTTTCAGAGACAGGTTCTGCCTTGTTGCCGTCGAGGACGGATGCCTTGCAGGCTTTGCAGATATTGCCGCGGACGGGTATTTGGACAGGTTGTATGTAGCGGCTTCTTGTCAGCGGCGCGGGGTGGCCACGGCGCTCTGCGACAGGCTTGAGCGCGCGGCGGGCGGCAGGGTATATACGTTTGCGTCCGTTACTGCCAGGCCTTTTTTTGAAAAGCGCGGATACGTCACGCTCAGGCCCAATGAGGTGATACGGCGCGGCGTGACGCTGACGAATTTTTTGATGGAAAAGCCGTGCTTCTGAATACCGGGCGGGCAGCGTTCATACGAACGCTGCCCACTGTCTTTGTCGCTTTCAGTATGACGAAACCTCCGGTTCTGCCAAAGGTAAGCAAAGAAGTCCCGGCAAGAGGAAAAATATCGTTCGTCTTGCAAATGAAAAAAATGGTACGGAGGTTCTGAAAGGAGTGCGTATTTTTTTGCGTAGTCTTGCAGAATGTTATGCGATACCGAAGAGAACCGGTTTACCGGCAGCAGGACAAACGATGCGATGATAAATTTCAGTACCTCCTCGGACGGTCAGAGCCTGCTGACTCCTTTGGGGCCTGAGCAAATCACCGGTTTACTGCCGGTTTTGATTATAATTGGTTCGAATCAAGGCTTCGGCATGTAATTTCACACGGCAGAGGTGCAGGGAGTTGGGCCCTCTGTTAGCTGAGGCGTGGTATTTATGAAAGCTGTTTTAAACGGGGAGGGAGTTAAATTTGTTTCAGTGTTTGAGCGTCGTTTACCCAATGCAGCCGAAACGAAAGATTAAATTTGTTTCAGTTCAGAGTTTTGAGCATCGAGCCGAAACGGAAGTTTAATTCGTTTTAGTTCAGAGTATCAGTATATGTTCATAGCGCGCCGCCGATATCGGCGGCGCGCTATGATTAATGCTTTAGCAAAGAAGCCCCGGCGGCAAGCCGCCGCGGGCTTCAAAAACCGCCGACTGTGCCGTCGTGAGTTCAAAGCTTAAGCAAAAGTAAGCTGCTGTAATGGTGAGTGTTCAAGCCGCCAAAAAAGTGACGTTGCTGTATAGTTTAGGGTATACGAAACG
>CALXAN010000042.1 GCA_944386305.1 uncultured Clostridia bacterium | reverse complement strand
GGTACGGCACGTATACCGGTTCTCTCAGCTGGGTTTGAAAAATGCGGCGCAGCCGTCTGCCTGCCGTCATATATACCATTCCCACGCCGCTGTGCAGGGCCGCGTCCGCGCATAATACGGCCGCGCCGGTCATGGAGCTGCTCCCGCATACGGTCTGCACCGCGCCGAAAGAACCTTTATGCGTGTTGTTCGAAGGTTTTTTGATACAGTCCAGTATCTCGTCGTCCAAGGCGAACATCTCAGGTTCGGCTTCTGACAGCGCTCTGCGGGGAATGCCGATATCTGCCAGTATTATCTGCCCGCAGTGTTCTTTTGCAGGATAGAGGAAACAGAACGGCTTATATGCCGCAAATGTCACCGTCTTTACCGCTTTTATGGCATATGCCGCCGCTTTGCCCGAGTCGCACATGACCCCGCTCGGTATGTCCGCGGCTATCACTGTGCGCCGCGACGCGGCGGCCATTACGGCCTGTACAGCCGTATTATGCCTGTCTTTGAAGCCTGTGCCGAAAATGCAGTCTACTACTATGTCAGATTCTGCGATAATTTTAAGGGCGGCGTCCATGTATTTCTGCGCGTCCGTTATTTCGTCGTACCCAAGCCTTTCTGCCATGACAGCGGACAGTGACGAGAGGTTACTGAGCCCGAGTACCGCGATGGTCTCGGTGTGTAACCCCTCGTCTTTCAGCATCTTAGCCAGGCAAAAACCGTCGGCTCCGTTGTTTCCGGGGCCGCAGAGTATCGCTATGCATTTCGGCGTGCCTCGCAGCATGCTCAGGCACTCTCTGCGTAGAGCTGACGCCGCATTGCAAACGAGGGACTCCAAAGATAGCCCCAGCTGATTTGCCGCATATTCGTCGCAAAAGCGCATTTGCGCCGCAGTCAATACAGGCGTCATCTGCAATCCTCCGCTGTCAGCGCCGCAACGACGGCCCCGGCAGTCGTTGCGGTATGGGTGAGAGAAACTTCAAATTCGACGGCTCTGATCTTCAGCGCCGTTTTCCCCGAAAGCTCTATGTACGGCTTACCCGATGAGTCCCTCAGAACGGATACATCTGCCGGCGTGATGCCGTTAAAGCCTGTGCCGATTGCCTTTGCCAGCGCTTCTTTAGCGGCAAAATTTGCCGCAATCGTCTGTTCGGGGCAGCTTTTGGAGTCGAATATAGCCCTTTCTTCGGCCGACAACAGCTTTTTTAAAAATCTGTCACCGATATCAGACGAAATTATTCACTTTCTTCTGTCTATCTCGACCAGGTCGATCCCTATGCCTATCAATCTCATATGAGCAGATCTCTTCTGACTTTGCGCATCTCTGCCAGGGTCGTTTCGTCCGGTTCGAACATAAGCAGACAGTTGCCCTGAGACGAGTGCTTGAACACTGCATAGTAAACCGTCGCCTCATTTTTCAGAGACCTTACGTCTATTACGGTGTCGAAATCCCTCTCCTCGAGCGCCCTTTTGCGATCCGGCGTATAACGTCCGAACTCCTGGATGGTCTTGATTTGAACAGTAATGATCCTTTTCCTGGATGTTTGGTTCATTATCTTGTCTATGTCCAGCTCGCCGTTGAAATATGTATATTCAAATTCAACGTCGAATCTGATAGCTATTTTGTACGCGAAATATACTATAACCGCCACGGCAAGGACGCTTATTATTCTCCCTATGCCCTCTAAGTATGCCCGTGCGGCGATGAACGCCAACCACGACAATCCCAACGTGATAACGATTATAATCAACCGCATTAAGATGTCTATGGGTCGCGTTTTTCGTTTATATAGCTGCTCATGAAAGGCATCCATAAATAATCCCTCAGCTGTTTAAATAGTTTTTGACCATCGCCTGCAGCAGTTCGTCGCGGTCGACTTTGTGTATAAGACTTCTTGCGTTTTTGTGATTGGTTATATATCCCGGATCTTCGGATAGAATATAGCCGACTATTTGGTTGAGTGGGTCGTAGCCCTTTTCTACCAGCGCGTTATATACCTCCGTTAGGATTTTTTTCATCGCAACGTCTTTGTTGTCCCTTATGGTGAAAGGCATTGTGGAATCCATATTGGTATTTTTGTCGTGCATGAGACAATCCTCCTTATATTTGGGAATATGTACCAATTTACTTTATCGGCGGAGCTGTATACCCTCGTTTTCAAGCGCGGCGACAATTTTGAGCATTATCTTTTCGGTCTGTTCTTCCGTGAGGGTGTGGTCGGCGCTCCTGAGCGAAAGCGAGTATGCTATGCTCTTGCAGCCCTGGGGTATTTGTTTGCCCGTGTACACGTCGAATACTTTGATCTTTTCGAGATATTTACCCGCCGCCTGCTTTATTTTTGCCTCTATTTGGCCGGAATATACGCTGTCTGCGCATATGAGCGACAGGTCCCTGGATACCGATGGATATTTTGGAATCGGTGAGTATTCCGTGCCGGTGTCGCGTGCCTGGAACATAGCCTCTAAGTCGAGTTCTGCCGCGTAGATTCTGCGGTCTATATCGTAGTTTGCGCTCACATTGGGGTGCAGCTGCCCGCACACGCCCAAGATCTGACCGCCGCGCTCTATTTGGGCAGATATCCCGGGATGATAAGAGGGCAGGGGCTCCTGCGGAGTCTGGTATGTCAGTCCATGTATTCCGAGACCTTCAAACAGATTTTCCAGCGCGCCCTTGAGCGTGAAGAAGTCCTCATCCTGTCCGTATGCGCCCATAACTATCTTCTTTGGCTCGGCAGGCAGCTGACCCTCTTTTCCCTTAATGTAAAGTGTGGCTATCTCATATACTGCGGCGTTTTCGGCCCTGTAGGCATGGTTCCTTGCCAGCGTATCCAGCATGGACGGCAGCGCGGTAGTCCTCATGACAGAGGAGTCTTCTCCCAGCGGGTTCTGTATCTTGAGAGCGTCTCTTAGCTTGTCGGCTTTAGGAATTAATATTTTATCGAACGCTTTGGGGCTTATGAATGAGAACGTGGCCGTCTCCGTAAATCCGTTGGCTCTCAAAAGTCTGCCTGCAGCTGCCTCAAATCTCTGTCTGTCGGTGTAGCCGTCTGCCCGAGTCTCTATCATGAGATTCTTAGACGGTATGTTGTCGTAGCCGTAAAACCTGGCTACTTCTTCGCTTATGTCGTATTTAGTCTGAACATCGGTCCTGAAAGAGGGAACGGAGACGATCCCGTCTTCGACAGCAAAGCCGAGTCTTGTAAGAATATCGGTCATTTGTTCTTGGCTTATGTCCGTATTTAAGTAGTAGTTTATCCAGTCCTTTTCGAGCGGTATGCGGCGAGGCTGCTTTTCAGAAAAATCAACGTCGATACAGTTGCGCGATACTTTGCCCGCGCCGAGCAGCTCTATGAGCTCGCATGCTCTGTCGAGCGCCTGCATGGCCGTTTGGGGATCAAGCCCCTTTTCAAAGCGCGAAGAAGCCTCTGTTCTCATTCCAAGGTGTTTTGCACCCCTGCGTATGAGCGCCCCGTTAAAGACCGCGGATTCAAATACGACTGCTTTAGTATTTTCGGTTATTTCACTGTTCTCGCCGCCCATTATTCCGGCGATGCCGATAGCTCTGTCCGCGTCTGCTATGACTACTATATCTTCGGTGAGCGTGCGGCTGTTTGCGTCCAGCGTAGTCAGCGTTTCACCGTCTTTTGCTCTGCGGACGATTATTTCGCCTCCGTCTATGCACGAATAGTCGAACGCATGCATCGGCTGGCCGTATTCGAGCATGACATAGTTGGTTATATCCACTATATTGTTTATCGCCCTCACGCCCGAGGACCTGAGCCTCTGTATCATCCATTGCGGGGATGGCTGTATATTGATATCGGTCACTATTCTTGCCGCATATCTTGTGCAGAGCTCGGGATCGGATACGCTGACTTTGAGATAATCTGATATATCTGCTCCCTCTCCGCGCACAACGGGTGTATGCGTCCTGAACGGCTTGCGGAAAGTCACCGCCGCCTCTCTTGCTACTCCGCGCACCGACAGACAATCGGGCCTGTTGGTCATAATATCTGCATTAAAGACCGTATCGTCAAGGCCCAAAAGTTTCTTTACGTCTTCTCCGGGAACACCCTCTTTGAGAATCAATATCCCGTCTTCTACCGCTCCGGGATAGTCCGATACTGTCAGCCCGAGTTCTGCTACCGAGCAGAACATGCCCATGGAAACTTCTCCGCGCAGCTTGCCTTTTTTGATGACCGTGCCGTCGTAGATGCTGCCGCCGTCCATTACTACAGGCACTGTCGCGCCTTCAAATATGTTCGTCGCCGCTGTAACTATCTGTATCGGCTCAGACAGTCCCACGTCCACGCTGCATATGAACAGACGCTCTGCATCGGGATGCTTTGAAACAGTGTTTATGCGCCCGACGCGGATATCCGACAGTGTTTGACCCGGCGAGCCGAAGCCCGTGACCTCCGTACCCGTCATGCAGAGCTCTCTCATGAAAACGGACGGCTCAACGTCCACATCGGTGAATTCCCTGAGCCATTTATATGATACGTTCATTATGTCTCTCGTCCTTTACACATTAAAATCAGAAATTGCTTAAAAACCTCATGTCGTTTTCATAAAACAGGCGGATATCGTCTATCTTATATCTCAGCATTACTATCCTCTCAAGACCCATGCCGAAGGCAAATCCGCTGTACTCTTCGGGGTCTATGCCGCACCCGGCAAGCACCTTTGGATTTACCATACCTGCGCCGCCAATCTCTATCCAGCCCTCGTCCTTGCAGAACTTGCAGCCTTTGCCCCCGCATCTGAAGCAGGATATGGATATCTCCGCAGAAGGCTCCGTAAACGGGAAGAAATCAGGCCTGATCCTTGTCCTGACGTCAGGGCCGAATATCTTTTTGACCATAGTTTCCAGCGCGCCTTTAAGGTGCGCCATAGTGATGCCTCTGTCCACGACGAGTCCTTCAATCTGCGTAAATATCGGGGAATGGGTGGCGTCTATCTCGTCGATACGGTATACTCTGCCGGGGGATATGATTCTTATGGGCGGACGGTTCTTTTCCATGACCCTTATCTGCACAGAGCTTGTCTGTGTACGCAGCAATATCTCGGGCGAAAAATAGAAGGTATCCTGAGTGTCCCTGGCCGGGTGGTCCTTTGGTATGTT
>CALXAN010000041.1 GCA_944386305.1 uncultured Clostridia bacterium | reverse complement strand
GCGCACAGTGGCGGTGACCGACAATAAACTGTCGCCCCTGTGCCCCTATGCAAAATACAGCCTTTTTGCCGACACGGATGTAAAATCTTTCGTAGACTCGCTTGTGGCTCCGATGAGCCTGCTCAATGCGCTTATAGTCAGCGTCGCCATAAGGCTGGGCAAGGATATAACCAATGTTTTAAAGGAAGTCGAGGCTATTTGGGACGAAAATGAGATATTCGACAGACTCTCCTGACTGCATAGTCGTCGGAGGCGGTCCGGCGGGCATGATGTGCGCGGGAACCGCCGCGGCCCACGGAGCAAGGGTAACATTGGTAGAGAAGAACCCGATTCTCGGCAAAAAGCTCCGTATAACAGGCAAGGGCAGATGCAACGTAACCAACAAGTGCGATGCGGCGACCTTTGAACGTAATGTGCGGCCCGACCCTCGATTTTTGCGCGGGGCTTATGCGGACTTCGATTCAGACGCAGTGATGGGCTTTTTTGAAGGTCTCGGCGTCCCGCTTAAAGTCGAGCGCGGTAACAGGGTATTTCCTGTAAGTGATAAAGCGTCGGACATCGCTCAGGCTTTGGAGTCTTTTATGCTTCGGCAGGGAGTGAAAGTTCACCGGGGCGCCGTCAGCAGGCTCATGCTTCAGGACGGTTCGGTGCGGGGCGTACAGCTTGAAGACGGAGCATTATATTCGTCTAAGGTAGTGGTCGCTACCGGAGGGCTGTCTTATCCGGGTACCGGCAGCACGGGAGACGGTTACGGATTTGCCCGCCAGGCCGGGCACACGGTAGTCGAGCCGCGAGCCTCGCTGGTACCGCTGTGCGTAGAACAAAAAGACCTCTGTGCTGCCATGCAGGGTCTGTCGCTGCGTAATGTAAGGCTTAAACTGCTCAGAGACGGCAGGGAATTGTTTTCGGATTTCGGAGAGATGCTGTTTACCCATTTCGGCCTGTCAGGGCCTACCGTACTGACGCTGAGCGCATATGCGCTCCCGGGCGATACGGTATCGATAGATTTAAAGCCTGCACTTGACCCGCAGACCCTGTACAAGCGCTTGTGTTCGGATTTCGAAAAATATAAAAATAAAAATTTTGCCAATTCTTTAAATGATTTATTGCCAAACCGACTTATATCTGTTATAATATCTATGTCGGGCATATCGGAATATAAAAAAGTTAATTCCCTGACGCGAGCCGAACGCAGTGCTTTGGCGCAGATACTCAAGGATATGCGATTTACCGTCAGTTCGGCCAGGCCTGTATCCGAGGCGATAGTTACCGCAGGCGGAGTATCGCTCAAAGAGGTGTCTGCTGCGGATATGCAGTCAAGGCTCGTGCGCGGTCTGTATTTTATAGGCGAGGTGCTCGATTTGGACGCCAATACCGGCGGGTTTAACCTGCAGATAGCTTTCAGCACGGCTCATAGAGCGGCAGAAAAAATGTTCGCTCGGCAGCGCGCTTAATTTCGGATACTTGCAGCGAAGGCAGTAACCGTTCAGCGACGGCGCGCACTGTTCGGTCATATTCTTGACCAAACAGCAATAAAATCTAAGGAGAATACCGGACTTGAGTATAAATATCGCAATAGACGGACCTTCCGGCGCAGGAAAAAGCAGCCTTGCAAAACTGATAGCAAAACAAATGTCGTATGTTTACGTAGATACCGGGGCTCTTTACAGAGCGGTGGGGTATCAGGTGCTGAACAGCGGCAAAGACCCTTCGGACGAGACGCAGGTAGATCAGATACTTGAGAACATCGACGTCACGTTCCGCAGCGAACCGGACGGGCAGCGCGTTTTCGTCAACGACGAAGACGTATCGGGCAGTATCAGGACGATGAAAGTCGCAATGGCTGCCTCCGACGTATCGGCTTTCCCATCTGTGAGGGCGTTTTTGCTCGAATCCCAGCGCAAGATTGCCCGCGATACCGACGTCGTAATGGACGGCCGAGATATCGGCACGGTAGTGCTTCCCGACGCTCAGGTCAAGATCTTCCTTACCGCAGCTCCCAGGACGAGAGCTCTCAGAAGGATGCTTGAGCTTCAGTCGCGGGGAGAGGCATGCTCCAACAGCTTGGACGATATACTCGAACAGATGACCCAGCGGGACGCGAACGATTCCAGCCGCAATACCGCCCCTTTAAGGCAGGCGGATGACGCGGTGCTGCTGGACAATACGGATTTATCGGAGGAGCAGACGCTGGCGGCGGCGATGAAGATTATCAAAGACAAGCTGGATATGGAAACGTGAGCTTTGAGATATTTAAGACTTCGAGTATCGGTTTCTGCTTCGGGGTCAGGAGGGCTGTAAACGCTCTGTATGATACCGTTGCAAAAGGGCACGGCAGAAAAATATATACACTCGGTTCCATAATTCATAACGCCGCTATAAATACGGATCTGCAAAAGCGCGGGGTACGGATAGTCGACAGCGTCGATGAGATAAGCCCAGGTTCGACGGTATTTATCCGAACTCACGGAGTCGGCGCAGACGTATACGCCCGACTGTCGGCTGCAGCAGATGCAGACATTGTCGACATGACGTGCCCAAAAGTAAAACGGATACACTCCATAGCGCAAAGTACGGATAATCTAATCGTCGCAGGAGACGCAGCCCATCCGGAAGTTATAGGCATAGTGGGCAACGCCGCAGGCTTCTACCGCGTAGTCAAGGATGAGAATGAGCTGCGTGATTTCCTGTCCGTGGACTTCGATCCGCATCTTAAATATGTGTTCGTCGCACAAACTACTTTTAATGTAGAACGCTTTATGTTTATGCGCAGTATCACGGACGAATACGACAATATAGAAGCCGTAAACACCGTATGCACTGCTACTTCGGAACGCCAGAAACAGGTAGATATCCTTGCCCGTGAGGTTGACGCGATGCTCATCGTGGGCGATCCGGGCAGTTCAAATACACGCAAACTCTACGAAATCGCTTCAAAATATTGCGAAGCATACCTCATAAGCTCCGCCGGGGAGCTGCCTAAAAATCTTAAGAAGTATAAAAAAATAGGATTATCTGCCGGAGCGTCCGCGCCCGACGAGATGATCGAGGAGGTTATTATAAACATGATGAACGAAAACGACGAGAAGGTTTTGACGGAGGATGATATCGATTTTGCAGCCGCTATCGACGCTTCCATGAAGATCATTCGCAACGGACAACGAGTAACCGGCGTGGTGACCGGGATAAATAATACGGAGGTACAGATCGATCTCGGCGCTAAGCATTCGGGATTCATCCCCAAGGAAGAATTCGACGCGGATGAAGAACCTGTCAAGGTCGGAGACGAAGTCGAGGCCATCGTCGTTAAGGTCAATGATTCCGAAGGCGTAGTTCAGTTGTCCAAATCCCGAATTGATGCCATCAAAGGCTTTGAAACGCTTTCTCAGGCCAAAGAAACGGGTGAAATATGCACAGGCAAAGTCATGCAGGTGGTCAAAGGCGGACTTATAGTATCCGTTAACAGAACGCGAGTATTCGTACCCGCATCTCAGGCAGCGCTTACAAGAAACGCTGACCTGAATGCAATGGTAGGCAGCGAAGTCCGACTCAGAATAATCGAAGCCGAAATGAAGGGCCGCAACAGCAGAATAATAGGTTCTATCCGCAGCGTACTCAAGGAAGAAAAAGAGGCGAAAGCCAAAGCTGTAAGAGAAAGCCTGGAGGTCGGCAAGAAATTTACCGGAACTGTCAAATCCCTGACGAATTTCGGAGCTTTTGTCGATATCGGCGGGGTAGACGGATTGGTACATGTCACAGATCTTGCATGGGGCAAGGTCAAGAATCCCGCAGACGTCGTCAGCGTCGGAGACGTAGTGGAGGTTGAAGTCAAATCCTTCGATCCCGAGACGGGAAAAATCTCTCTTGTCTACAAGAAGCAGGAAGACAATCCATGGAATATACTTTCCGCTAAATACAGCGTGGGCGATATAATTGACTCCAAGGTCCTCAAAATAATGCCTTACGGTGCGTTTGTAAGCGTCATACCCGGCATAGACGGTCTTGTTCACATTTCGCAGATCGCTGACCGCAGAATAGATAAGGTATCCGACGTGCTGACGGCGGGACAGACGATTAAAGCAAAGATAATAAACATAGACTACGACAATAAGAAAGTAAGCCTTTCCGTCAAAGACGCTTCCGATGACATAGACGACGCGGAGCAAGATAACGGCGGCAGCGAGCCTGAGGCTGAATAGAGCTCGTCGTAAGTCGGAAAGTAACTACTCAGGCGGCCGTATTCGACTGTCTGAGTAGTTTTGATAATCAGAAAACAGGAGAATTACATGCAGACATATACCGTTAAACTGTTGGATTTGATAAAAAAACTCAATATGAGCCCGATCTATATTCCATCTGCAGAAGAGCTTGACGGCAAAGAACCCCTGATCTCCACAGCGGACGTTAACAGGCCGGGCCTTGCCCTTACAGGGTTTTGGGA
>CALXAN010000040.1 GCA_944386305.1 uncultured Clostridia bacterium | reverse complement strand
CCCTCGGCGTCGCTTTCAGCGCCAATTGCAGCTTTGCGGGTCTTATAGGGGCTTTGCTGGGCTATATGGTGGGCGGTTTCGACGTTTGGAGATATCTTATCGCATGCACCGCCGCGTATTTCGGAGGCCAGGTATTGTTTGACGTTATTAACGCCGAAGCTGCTGCAAAAAGGGCGTTGTTCACCCTGTGGTCGACTTTGCTGGCGGGCGTGTGCGGGAACATATTGGGAGAATACACATTTGCAGAAAATATGATGTTTTTCGTCAGCGGCATATTTGGGGCGCTTTTTGCCTATGTTTTTTCTGTCGCGTACGATTCTGTCAGGTGCGGACGCCGTCCGTCGGACAAGATTGTCTGCGTCAGCTTCATCAGCATCGCCGCGCTCGTGTTCCTCGGTCTGCTGTCCATGCGCGGCATAGCCGCCAACGCGGGCTGCATACTGGTGTTCTTTATCTTTTTCTGCCTTGCCGGAAGGGCCGGGCTGCTGTATATGTCGACCGTGGCGCTGATATTCAGTTTTTCCGTATGCGTGCTGATGCCGGAGTTTTACTACCTTGCGGGGATAATAGTGCTGGGTGCGGTGCTGTCTTCGCTGCTGGCGGGCCTGGGCCGCATTATGGGCCCGGTTTCGTTTATATTGTCGACTCTGCTGTTTTCGCTGTATTATCCCGGAGAGTTCAGCTTTTGGGTAATGTTCTACGATATACTCATCGCGGGCGCGATATTCATGGTCCTGCCTTCCAAGGTGTGCGACAGGATGTTCAGCCCCTTTATCCCTTTGAGTGTTTCGGCCGCGTCCTCTGTGCGCAAGCGCTATAGAAGCGCCTCCCGAAAAGTTCCCGAAGGTCCCTGCTCGGACTGCGCCAAGCGTGAGGATTGCTGGCAGGTAAACTATCGATATACCTCCGAGGTCTTTGCCAAAGCGAGCGCCGATATAGCGTCTCCGGAGTTTTCTCTGCCCAGGCGGTTCCGTTCCGTGTGCCCCCATACGGCTGAGGTCGTAGCCTGGCTGCGTTCTCGCGCCGATGCGGCGGGCAATGGGTGCAAGGTGGATTTTGCCCGCGCGTCCCTGTCCAAAAGCGGCGAGATACGCTGCGGCGATACATCGGGCATGTTTTTGACTTCAGACAACAGATGCGTGCTGTGTATAGCCGACGGCATGGGCTCGGGCGCTGCGGCGGCAAGGCAGAGCGAGTCTGCGGACCGCATGCTCAAGACCCTTATTTCTCGCGGGGTGGAAAAGCGCGACGCCCTGCAGGCTGTCAACGACGCGCTGCTCAAGAGCGGCAAAGAGACAATCCTGGGCATGGATATGACCGTCATAGATCTGCTCAACCGCAGGTGCGAAATGCTCAAAAGCGACGCCGCGCCTACGTTCGTTATCCGCAAGGGCGCAGTCTATCTTATCGGCAGCGCCTCGCTGCCCATGGGTATGACCGAGACTCCCGATATAAAAAGCAGCGCCTGCACTTTGCTTCATGGTGATTATTTGGTAATGGTATCCGACGGGCTTATAAACAACGGCACTAAGTATCTCTCCGAATTCCTTACCGCCTTATTTGCCGAAAAATCGCCCGAACCGCTGCAGGTGGCCGAGCAGATAATGAAGCTGGCCGTACATCGCCGTATAGTCGTGGACGACGACGTCACGGTCGTGGTCGCGCGCATTTCCGCCGACGGGTGATTGACAAAATGTTTTCGATGTAGTAAAATGACCGATATAGGCATAATGTTGCCGTCCTGCTTTCCGCGGCGCCGCGCGTATGCGCGGACACCGCGTGCAGGAAGGCTGTTTTTTTGCGGATTTGCCGCTTCGGAGAGTTGATATGATCGAAAGAAAGCCCGAATGGCTGCACGTAGAGTTTTCACGCAAGGAAGTGCAGGCCGTAGCCGATATGATGAATCGGCTCAATCTTCATACCGTATGCAGGGAGGCAAACTGCCCCAATATGGGCGAGTGCTACCGCAAGCGTACCGCTACTTTCCTTATTTTGGGGGAGAACTGCACCCGTCACTGTCGGTTCTGCAATGTTTCTAAAAATCGGGCCTGCTCCCTCGACCCCGACGAGCCCGCCCATGTGGCGGACGCGGCGGTCAAGCTCGGCCTTAAGCATGTGGTGGTCACTTCCGTGACGCGGGACGATTTGCCCGACGGCGGGGCGGAGCATTTTGTCAAGACCGTTCAGGCCATACGCGCGGCTTTGCCCGACGCCAATATAGAGCTGCTTGTGCCCGACTTTAAAGGCGACTTTAATGCCGTAGATACGGTAGTGGACGCGGAGCCCGATATATTTGCGCACAATGTCGAGACGGTTCCCCGCCTGTACGCTCAGGTCAGGCCCGAGGCCGATTATGACAGGTCCGTCAGCGTGTTGGCTTACGCCAAGCTGCGCCGTCCAGGCATGGTGACCAAGACGGGCATAATGGTAGGCCTTGGGGAGACTGAGGCCGAGGTGGTGCAGGTCATGGACGATTTGGTGCGGGTCGGAGTAGATATACTTACTGTAGGCCAGTACCTGAGGCCTACCAAAGCGCATCTGCCGGTGGCTGAATATGTCACTCCGCAGCAGTTTGACCGATACGCTCGGCTGGGCAGAGAGCGGGGCTTGAAATATGTGTTTTCCGCCCCCCTTGTCCGCAGCTCCTACCATGCGGCCGAGGCTTTTGATACCGTAAAAAGCCCCGGAGTATGAGCGGTATATTTTGCGCCGTCTTTGCGGACGGCGAAATTTTTTTAGGTATCATGCAGATTGGAGTTTTCTTATGATATATATAGATACGGCCTCGTTTTCCGCGGCGTATAACTTCGCCGTCGAAGAGTATATCTCTTCTGTATGGAAGCCGTCCGAAACGGTCTTTCTTTTTTGGGGTACTGCGCCTACGCTTATGATAGGCCGCTTCCAAAACACGCGCAGTGAGATAAACTCGGAGTATGTGCGCAGCAGGGGCATAGACGTGGTGCGCAGGCGCAGCGGCGGCGGAACCATATATACCGACGAGGGCGGCAGGCAGTTCTCTTACTGGTTCCCTGATGCCAGGCATGCAGATATCTCCTTTCGCCAGGCGGGGCAGGCGGTGGTGGACGCTTTGCACGGTATAGGCGTGCAGGCATATTACAGCCAGCGCAACGATATACTCGTGGACGGCCGTAAAATATCCGGCAACGCGCGATATGTCACCGGTTCGGGCATGATAAACCACGGCTCGCTGCTGTTCGATACCGATATCGAGGCCATGGTCCGCGCGCTCACCGTCAGCGACGAGAAACTTGTGTCAAAGGGCATACGTTCCGTCAGACAGCGTATAACCAATATAAAGGACCATCTGAAGCAGCCTATGAGCGTGGAGGAATTTAACGATTACATGATATCGAGCATATGCGGAGATTGCGCCGTGTATCAGTTTTCGGCAGAGGAGCAGGCTCAAATAGACGATATTGCGCGCAGGTACGGCAGCTGGGAGTGGAACTACGGCGGTGACCCCGATTTTGAACTGGTCAGGGAGAACCGCTTTGCCGGAGGTAAGGTCAGCTGCTGCCTTAATGTAAGCGAGGGACGCATACGCGACATATCGTTTTACGGAGACTTTTTTGCCGTCGGCAGCGTCGAGGAGCTGTGCGCGGCTCTGCGCGGCGTGCGGCTGCGCAGGGACGAGCTGCTCGCCGCCGTCCAAAGCAAGGGAATAGATATGGATAAGATAATGTATATGATAAGCGGCGAAGAATTGCTAAGCTTGATATTATAGTCTATTTATATGGTTCATTCTTGCATGCGCTGCCGTCAGCTCGGGTTTGACGGGCTTGGGGCAGAGGCTCGCAGTGACGGAACATTGGTTAGACCGGGCGTGAAATGAACGGGCGCTTTATTAATATTTTTGTATAAAATAAAGGCTCGCAATGCTATTGATTATTTTATTTAAATAGTGTATAATGTAATAGAAAGCGGGTCTTACGTGATTTCGTGATGTGAACCATGTCAGGCAGGGAACTGAGCAGCATTAAGCATTCGTCGGAAGGCACAGTGAGTAACCCGCTTTCCTTTTCTGAAAAATACGGGCGCCGCCGAGGCGTCGGTTTTTTATATTTTATTGCGGAGGATGCGCAAAGTGCATTATGCCTTATACAGAAAATACCGTCCTAACACATTTGACGAAATAGTCGGTCAGGACTTTATAACAGTCACTCTGCGCAGACAGGTGTCCGAGGGCACGTTCGCACATGCCTACCTTTTTACCGGTACTCGGGGTACGGGCAAGACCAGCTGCGCCAGGATACTGGCCCGAGCGGTAAACTGCCTTGACCCCAGAGACGGCAACCCGTGCAACGAATGCGAGATTTGCCGAGGTCTTATCAGCGGCGGCATAACCGATATAGTGGAGATAGACGCCGCGTCCAACAACAGCGTAGACGATATCAGACGCATGCGGGAAGAGATAATGTATCTGCCCGCTGCGGCTAAATATAAGGTCTATATTATAGATGAGGTCCATATGCTCACGGGCGCGGCTTTTAACGCTCTGCTCAAGACCCTTGAGGAGCCGCCTGCGCACGCGCTGTTCATATTGGCTACTACCGAGGCGCATAAGGTTCCGGCTACTATCCTGTCCCGCTGTCAGAGGTTCGATTTCAGGCGCATACCTGTATCTGTGATATCCGCCCGAATATCCGACATTTTGGCGCAGGAGGGCAGGACCGCGGATGAGCGCAGCATAAGGCTCGTGGCCGAATTGGGCGACGGGTCGATGAGGGACAGCCTGTCTATCCTCGAGAAAGTCATGGATTTGCAGACCTATGAGCAGGCAGAGGAAGTACTGGGCGTTATAGGCAGGCGCACGCTCCACGCGCTCATGCAGGCCGCGGCGACGGGTGACACGGAGGTCATATTCTCCTCCGTGGATGCGCTTTACGATTCTTCAAAGGACATGAGTCTTCTGTGCACGGAGCTTATGCGGGAGTACCGCTCGATGCTTCTGCTCTACGGCGGAGATGGCTGCGAGCGGCTCATTGACTGTTCGGCAGAGGATTTGGACAGGCTGAAGTCTGTCAGCGCCCGATATACCGCTGCCAGCGCCATGTACGCCATGCAGGTGCTTCAGGGCGCGTTTGCCTCCATGGCGCGCAGCTCGGACAAGAGGGCGGATATGGAGATGGCGCTGCTGCGTATATCCATGCCGGACACGGACTCTTCCTTTATGTCGGTGCTTGCCCGTTTGGATAAGCTGGAGTCGGATATCTCAGAACTCAGGGCTTCGGCTTCCCGCGCTGCTGCGCCTGATGTTTCAAACTTCAGCGGTTCTGTTCGAGCCTCTGCAAAGTCTTTGTTTTCGGGACCTGACACTTTGCCCGACGCCTCAAAAACCGCGTCTGCGGGAGCTGCCGCCGCGCCTGACGTTTCGGACTCCCGCGCTGTCTCGCCTGACGTTCCGTCTTCCCGCGCCTCCGCGCCTGATGTCTCTGTCTCCCGCGGTTCGGCTTCTTCTTCGCCCATACCCTCGGAGCCTGACTCTGCGGCCGCAGAGTCATCGTTTGATGAATCCGTCGTCGCGCCCGGCACTAAGGATGCCGATATACCTGAGCCCGCGCCTAGCTCAGACGCCGACCCCACGGCTGACGGCGTATACAGGGAGCTTGCCAGCTGGGCGGAGATATGCGATTATATAAAAGAGAAGAACATGCTTCTCAGCCTTACGCTGCGCAACGAGTGCTGCGCGGTGTACAGGGGCTCCGATATGGTCATTCTTTGCGGCGAGGAGCGGGACCGCAAAGATCTTAACGATCCCAGGGCGCTTGCTCTGATACGGGAGGCTTTTGAGGCTCTGCGCAAAACCGGGTACAATATCCGCGTCGAGCTGGGCCGCAAGAGCGACTATCTCAGTAACGGCGAGCTGTATGAGCACGCGGAGGAGAGCGGGCTGTTTGAGTTCAGGGACGATTTGTAATTCACGTTTATAATTAATTACTTGAAAGGAATATATTTATGAAAGTAAGGCTACCCCAACAGGGAGGGCAGCAGGATATGCTGCGCAAGGTACAGAAGCTGCAGGAGGATATGCAGAACACCCAGGCTGAGCTTGAGGCCAAGGAGTATGAGGTCAGCTCCGGCGGAGGCATGGTCAAGGTGGTAATAAGCGGAACAAGGCAGATAAAGAGCATCAGCATCGCTCCGGCCGCAGTTGACCCCGACGATGTGGAAATGCTGCAGGACCTTGTGACCGCGGCGGTCAACGAGGCCATCTCCACAGTAGACAAAGATTACAACGATACTATGGGCGCGCTTACCGGCGGGCTTAATATTCCCGGATTGGGGTTATAGACTCTATGGCATATCATCTTAATTCCTTTGACGCGCTCGTCGAGCAGTTCCGCAAATTGCCCAATATAGGCGGTAAGCTCGCCCAGCGCCTGGCGTTTCATGTACTGAGCATGAGCGACGAGCAGGCGCGCGCTTTCGCCGACGCGGTACTCGACGCCAAGCGTACTATACACTACTGCAGCGTGTGCGGCAACCTTACGGACAGCGACGTGTGTTCGATATGCTCCGGGCCCAAGCGCGACAGAGGCGTTATATGCGTAGTCGCCTCCCCGTCGGACGTCATAGCGGTAGAAAAGACCCGCGAATACAACGGCCTGTACCACGTGCTGCACGGTTTGATATCTCCTGCGGACAATGTCGGACCGTCGGATATACATATCAAGCAGCTGCTCAGACGCCTCGAGAGCGACGAGGTAAAGGAACTCATCATCGCCACAAATCCGACCGTGGAGGGCGACGCCACGGCCATGTATATTTCGAAACTGGTCAAGCCCGCGGGCATAAACGTCACTCGCCTTGCGTTCGGCATTCCTGTAGGCGGAGACCTGGAATATGCAGATGAACTTACCCTTACCCGGGCGATAGAAAACAGGAGAGAGATGTAGTATGCTGGCCAATACATCGCCCATAGACGCCAAGTCTGCGGCCCAGCTCAGTCCTCTGTCCCTGGCGTATTTGGGCGACGCCGTATACGAGCTGATAGTGCGCCAAATGCTGATTTCAGGCCCCAATATGCCCAACGGAATGCTGCATGCCTCTGCTACCGACTATGTCAGCGCCAGGGCTCAGAGCGTCTTTGCGGACAATATCATGGACGAACTTACGCAGGAGGAGCTGCATATATACAAGCGCGGCCGCAACTCCGACGCTGTGCCGGGCAGGAATGTGTCTGTTGCCGATTATAAAAAGGCGACCGGTTTGGAGGCCCTTTTCGGTTATTTATATCTTATCGGCGCAAATGACAGGCTGTGGCAGCTCTTTAGAAAAATGAGCGGAATCAAAGAAACGTGAAACTGAATAATAGGCCCGGGATGTGAACAAACTTCAACTGAACGCATACTGATTGGAGGGGTCGTTCTGTCTAAGATAAGGCTTAAAAATTATATTTTAGACGCGCTGTCCATATTGGTCGGGGGCTTTATTTGGGCAGTGTCGATAAATGTGTTTACCAAGCCCAACCTGCTTGCACCCGGAGGCTTCAGCGGCGTGGGCACGGTGATAAACTACTTTTTCCCGTTTATACCCATAGGCGTGTCTATAATAGTGCTCAATATCCCGCTCTTTGCCGTGGTATACAAGCAGTTCGGCAAGAAGTTCTTTTTCTCGGGAGCTATCGCCATGGTCGTGACGTCCGTAATAATAGACGTTACGGAAATGTTCCTGCCCGTTTATACCGGCAACCGACTGATAGCGGCCATTTTCGGCGGCGTGCTGTCGGGGGCGGGCCTGGGCCTGATATACCTGAGAGGTATAGTCACGGGAGGCGTCGATCTCATGGCGCGCATATTTGAGAAATATATAAGCTTTTTGTCATACGGCAAGATAATAGCATGCCTGGATATGCTCGTCATCGCGCTGGCCGCCCTGGCGTTTAAGGACATAGACACCGCGCTGTATTCGGCCATTACGGTGTATATATCGGGCAGAGTGGTGGACAAATTGCTCAACGGCGCAGACAGCGCCAAGCTGATATTGATAATATCCGACAAACACGAACAGATACAGAAAGATATCCTCGACGTGCTGCACCGCGGAGTGACGGTGCTGAGCGGAAAGGGCGGATATACGGGCAGCGACAGGCCCGTGATGCTGGCGGTTTGCCGTCCGTATGAGATAATTAAGGTAAAGAAATTCATATACTCCATAGACAAAAAGGCCTTCGTGGTCATATCCGACTCCAGCGAGGTGGACGGGCTCGGCTTTTCCTATACGGAGGAGGAGAGCCTTCCTCCGAGACCGTGAGGGCGGGTGCGTCCCGGCGCCGCGGAACGGCTGGGAAAGCAGGCGCGCAATGCGTGAATTCTCTTTTGTATAAGGCGATATAGGCGCGCGCTATTTCAGTCGAACTTTGTGATAAGACCGAAGTTTTATAATATCATATGACAGCGGCCTCCGCGTCGCTGGAACGGGGGAAGGTATGAGAAAAATATTATGTCACGCGGTCATGGCATTGGGGCTGAGCGGGTGCGACAATGAACCCGTAAAAAACCCGGAACAGAATATGCAGCAAACGCACGAAGAATACGGAACGGTTGAAAAAGAGACGGTCGAAGTACTGGTAGCAAAATTTAATACCGAGGTAAATCCGGCTTCAGATGGTTATTCGGCCGTAGACAGTCAAAGATACTGGTACGCTTTGGCGTCCGGAGTTGACTTGGTAGTTATTCCGCAGGAGTTTAAGGGCGACCCTTCGGCGGAAATAGTTGACTATATGGTTATATTTGTTGAAAAGGGCAGTGAAAATGAAGCTGACGCATCGGAATATGTAAAGTTTCTGATAAAAGCGAATAACAGCGATATAACCGACGCCGAAATTGACACGCTGATGCAGCAGGCGAGGGAGAAAGCTCCTGAAGGCTATACTGCCGATAACGGTAAAGGTATTTCCGTCGGCTATATTGACAACGAGGATAACTATCAATATCAAGTCATTAGGCTATATGAATAATCAGCGGAGAATTCCCTGAAAGGCTGCGCTATAATCTCAAGCGCTGTTCATGTTTACTGCGGCAACTGAATATATGCTCCGTAGTCAGTATGATAAGAATGTAAATACGCCCCGAAGCGTCTGCTTACAACGGCAGCAGCTTCGGGGCGTTCTCTGCAGGGCGCTTCGTATATACGGTTTTGCGGGAATTTTTGCCTTTGGCATAAGTATTTCAGGGTGGGGTGAAACGGTTGGACATTTCAAAAATTGATATGAACTTTATAGAGCTGTTTGATTTAATCTACACGGTGGCGAAGTGTGTTTTTGAGGTAGAGCCTGCGCAGGCGCCTGCAAAAACTCAAAAGAAAATAAGGAAGTGGGTAGAGAAAACATATATTGACGGCGGCGATTATCCCACAGAGGTGATGCATTATATCGGTAAAGGTGTCGGGAATGAGGATTTCTTTAAATTCCTAAAAGCATGTCATGAGCATATCCTGCTGAACAGGACGCATAAAAAGCAGCTGTTCGATAACTCCTGCGCCGGTCTGACCGAAGATGTCAGAACCGTGCTTTGGGCGTTGCTTGAGGGCGACGCCTGTTGCGGCAATATTCGTAAATCGGGGGCGGATATCCAAATCGATTTAGAAAGCGGCGCATGCTATGACCGGACCTTGACTTTGATAAACTCTTCTCTTATATCGGAGCAAAAAACCGATTGTCTGCCGTTCGTTAACGGAACGCTTGTAAAACGGGACGGCGAATACAGCCTGTTCGGCGACGATTACGACATACGTTTTACCGATGCAAGGGTTGACGTCTCCATATACAGAGCCGACGAGCCGATTAGCGGGACGCCGTGGGTATATTTGACGTCCGTCGCCTCTGATATATTGGATAAGTATGCTTCGTCGGATAAATATCTAAACGACCGTGAAAAAGAATTATTGCCCTTAATCGTAGATATCGGCAAGCTTTCTTACGGGGCGCTCATACCTGACGAGTTTCGGCTTGCCGATTTCTCATGCCTTAAGTCTTACATATGCAAATTCGGATACGATGAATTGCTGCCTCTTTTGGAAAGTTTGGAAAACAGGTCTTTAGATATCAGTCGAAAAAATCGGATTGTCAATAAGCTTATTTTCAAGCTTAATACTCAAAAATACGAGCCCCTTTGGAGAGTGCTCCGCAATATCATTGCCGCGTCTCAGTCCGATTATTTGTCTAAAGCCGCCGCGCGTTGCCCTGCTGAATTAAAAGAAGCGCGCGGCAGTATACAAAAGCTCATGGAGTCGCACGGCTATTCGGGAGGATATCCCGATTTTGCGAAAAAGGGGGCCATTCGCGGCGTTCGCCTGGCGGAGTCTTATGATTTGAGTTATTTTGTAACAGCCGAAAAGAATGTTATATATCGTATTCACTGTACCGAACAATATTTTGACGGCCACCTGATTATACGGTTCATTTGCGGTACGGAGTTGTTGCGAAAGAATGAGACGACGGGCGGCATCTATTCCTGCCTGTTCAACGCTAAGGGACGCCGATTCTTTAAAACCGTTTGCTGCGAAAGCGGCCATGTCAACGCCGACGGAGAATATGAGACGGACGACCTGGAGCAGGCGGTCAGAGTAGCCGTTAAAAGAGCCGAACTCCTTAAGCTCACAAAAGAGGAGCGGAAAAAGTTCGACGGTGATATTTCTTATTGGATAATATTTTTATTCATGTTTATTGTTATGGGCGGACTGTTCAGCGTTTTCATGACTGTCTGTTTTATGTTGATTGCAGCGGTGTGCGGTTTAGTGACGCAGCCGCAGGCAATACCCTCTATAATTACGGGTATACCGTGGTGGAAGCTATTTCTTTTAGCGTGGATTCTTTACGGCGGCGCCATGGGTATTTTAACAGTATTGGCAAAGAGAAAATAATATAAAAAGCGGCATCGAACTTTCGACGCCGCTTTTTTATGTCCGATATAGGGATTGAAAGCAAAGCCGACGGGCGGCTGAAGCGCCGCCCGTCTTAGAAATAACGGTGTTATTTCCCGAGGCCGAGCATTTCTATGGAGGCGTCGCGCATCTTGTATTTTTGTATCTTTCCCGCCGCGTTCATAGGAAAGCTTTGGGTAAATACAAAGTATCTCGGCACCTTATGCTTGGCCATGTGCGACGCGCCGTATTGGCGCATTTCGGCCTCGTCGCTGCTCTGTCCGTCGTGCAGTATTATCCACGCGCAGGCCTCTTCGCCGTAACGCTCGTCAGGCACGCCCACGACCTGCACGTCCTTTATCTTGGGATGCGTCAGGTAGAACTCCTCTATCTCGCGCGGATAGAGGTTCTCGCCGCCGCGTATTATCATGTCTTTGAGCCGGCCCGTAACCTTGTAATATCCGTCGGGCGTGCGGCAGCATATGTCGCCGGTATGCAGCCAGCCGTCCTTGTCTATGGCTTCGGCTGTGGCCTTGGGCATTTTGTAGTAGCCTTTCATGATATTGTATCCGCGTGCGACAAATTCGCCGTTCTGCCCGTCGGGCAGGTCTTTGCCCGTCTCGGGATCGATTATCTTGCATTCCACTCCCGGGAACGCGCTTCCTACCGTCTCCACCCGATGGTCAAGGTCTTCGTTTACTTCGCCCATGGTGCAGCCCGGCGAGGATTCGGTTTGACCGTAGACGCTGACGATTTCCGTCATGTTCATCTCAGCGGCCGCCCTGCGCATGAGCTCTGCGGGACAGTTTGAGCCCGCCATGATGCCCGTGCGTATGTGCGAAAAATCCGTTTTGGCAAAATCGGGGTGATTGAACATGGCTATAAACATAGTCGGCACGCCGTTGAAGCATGTGATCTTTTCGTCGTTGACGCACGCCAGCGATGATTTGGGGGAGAAATAGGGCAGGGGAAAGAGCGTGCCTGCGTGAGTCATGATTGAAGTCATGGTAAGAACCATACCGAAGCAGTGGAACATCGGCACCTGTATCATCATTCTGTCAGCTGTAGACAGATCCATGCGGTCGCCTATGATTTTGCCGTTGTTGACTATGTTCCTGTGCGTGAGCATGACGCCTTTGGGGAAGCCCGTGGTACCGGAGGTGTACTGCATGTTGCACACATCAGTGGGCTTTACCGCAGCGGCTCGGCGGCGCACCTCCTCCATGGGTACCAGCGACGAGCGGTCCATGGCCTGTTGCCATGTCAGGCAGCCGGACATGGCAAAGCCCGCTGTGATGACGTTGCGCAGAAACGGCAGACGCTTGGCGTGCAGCGGCCGGCCGGGGGTATGAGTTTCAAGCTCGGGGCAGAGCTGGCTTATTATCTGCTTATAGTCGGAGTCCTTGTAGCCGTCTATCATTACCAGCGTATGCGTGTCGGACTGCCTGAGCAGATATTCGGCCTCGTGTATTTTGTATGCCGTGTTTACCGTAACGAGTACTGCTCCTATCTTTACCGTAGCCCAAAACGTGATAAACCACTGCGGCACGTTGGTGGCCCATATGGCTACGTGGCTGCCGGGCTTTACCCCCAGCGATATCAGCGCGGCTGCAAATCTGTCTACATCGTTGCGGAATTCTGCGTAAGTGCGGGTATAGTCGAGCGTAGTGTACTTAAATGCGTATTGGTCCGGGAAGTTTTCGACCATAGTGTCCAGCACCTGCGAAAAGGTTTTGTCAATCAGGTCGTATTTCTTCCACACATAAGCTCCCGTATGCGCTCTGTTGTAGTAGAGATGGTCGTTGCTCGAGCCGTCCATGGACATATTGCGCATATATGAGCAGAAGTGCGTCAGCACAATGTCGCGGTCCTTTATCTCGTCGTTGGCCGTGCAGCAGATGTATCCGTCGTAGTTGAGCGAGCGCAGCGCGCCCATTATCTCCCGGCAGGGGATGCTACCGTCGCCTATAAGCACTGTTTTGCCGTCTTTTTCGTCGCCCATATATACATAGCGGATATATGCGCCGAGGTTCTGTATGGTCTGCTCCGGTGTTTCGTTGGCTTCGAAGCACGTGCCGCATACGTTCCACGCCGCGCCGAGAGCGTCTGTCTCAAACGCGCTTATTATGCCCAGCAGTACGGACGTGTCGGCCGCCGCGCCCGTAGTCTGCAGCAGGATGGTTGTGTTTGACTTCTCTGCTTCGGGGATCATTGCCGCGAGCGCCTTTTTTATATCTTCGGGCTTGGCCGAGGACTTGGCGCGCAGGATAATATACGGTACCCTCAGCCTGTCTGCCGCGTCCGCATATTCTGCAAAGGCCGCCGTGCAGTCCTCTCCTCCGCCTATATGGAACGGGGGCTTGAGCGCGCAGAATTCTAACTTCCTGTTGAGCAGTTTGCGCCTGGCGTCCGCGGGATTGCGTATGACGAGAGGGCTGTCCTGGCCCGAAAACTGCGGCGAATCTATATCGTATATCTCTATGCCGTCAAAACCGTAGTAGGCCGCAGTATCGCACATTTCTATAAAAGAGGCGGTCTTGACGTCTTTTGTCGAAAATGCAAGTTTCATATCATTTCCCCTCGTACACTATTTTATTGACGGCGTTTATGTACGCGCGTATGCTGGCCCCTACTATGTCGGTCGATATGCCGTTGCCGGGATAGAGCCTGCCGTCGGCGCGCAGCTTGACTATGGCCGAGCCTACGGCCTCCCTGCCCTCGGTAACCGCCTGGATTTGGAATCCGTCAAGCTCGTAATGATGCCCTATAATCTGCTCAATAGCCCTGAACGCCGCGTCTATCGGGCCGTCGCCCGCGCTTATGCCGCTGTATTTGACCCCGTCTTTTATAAGTACGATATGGGCCGTGGCGTTGATGATGTTGCCGCTGTTTATGACATAGCTCTCGATATGATACGTCGAGGGCACCTGCAGCGCGGCGCTGGCGACTATGGCGTCGAGCTCTTTTGTGCCGACGGTGTCTTTCTTGTTTACCACGCGCACGAACGCTTCGTATACCTTGGCGCTGTCCTCCTCCGACAAGTCGTATCCTATGTCCCTTACGGCTTCGTACACGTCCGACATGGAGCTGGACTTATCCAGCTTTACGGATATTCTGTCGTCCGCAGCGGGTTTGGCGGCCGCCGTCTTTTCCGCCCCGAGCCTGCTCAGGAGTTCGGAAATGCCGTGATGAGCACCCGATACGTTGAGCCCGCACTCTATGCCCTCGTTTTCGCCTATGTGCCTTATTATTTGTGCAAATTTGTCAATAGACGTAATGCTCTTTTCCGTGACGGAGGTCTTGACTCCGTCGGCGCCCGCTTTGAGCGCCGCCATTGCGCAGGCCGCGGCCATATATATGGCGTCGGAAGTCTGTACGAAT
>CALXAN010000039.1 GCA_944386305.1 uncultured Clostridia bacterium | reverse complement strand
ATCAACACCTTAAAAAATACGGCGCGGTAAACAGACGCAAAGAATACGGCGGCAGCTACGGCGCACAGCACAAAACCGATAAAACACCGCGCCGTTATCGCTCGCATACAGCCATGCGATAACAGAGCCGAATATAAGCAGCACGGCGGACACAACTGCGCCGCCGCGCGCCCCTGTCTACTGTATTAATAAGCCTTACGCTACAATGTACTGCCCTTCCCCGACGTCAAAGTTTACGGTCTGTCTGAGACTCAGACTTTCCGTCTGTAAAAGCGCGACGAGGACGCACGCAGTTCTCGATAATATCCGTCATCTGTTCTATGGACTCCCTGCACCCGCCGTTGATCCACTCGCAGACGATCGCCCATATACCGTGTATGAAATATTCCGACCAGTAGTTACGCACTTCCTGCGGGATATCGAAGCGCGCCATAATGGGGTGAAGGACATGTTTTTTGAGATTTTCGCGGCGCATTTCGGAGTTCATAACCGCGGGATTATTCACTGCGGCGCGGTACACGGCGCGATTATCGTATATAAACATCAGATATGGCTTGAGGTATCTGTCGTTTATCAGCACCAGCTCATCGAGCGGAAGCTCGGTGATATGCCGCACAAAATCCTCCGAGTCTTTTTCAAAAGAGCTGATGAACTGCTTGTCTATGTACTCCAAGGCCTCATTGAGGATATCGCCTATAGTTTCATAGTGCAGATAGAAAGTCGAACGGTTCACGCCGGCCCGCTGACATATCTCCTTGACGGATATATATTCTATATCTTTCTCTGCCAGCAGTTCGATAAGCGCCCTGTCCATCAGCAGGGCGGTATTAAAATATTTGCTCTCGGATTTAGTCATATAATACCGCCCTTCCGCATTACTGTTCTTCGTCGCTTATCTCTTTGGCCAGCTGGATGATCTCGTAGGCATATTTGCTCTTGCCGTGTTCAAGCATTTTCTTATAAACAGGGTAATTGATGCAAACGCCCGCGATACCTATTATGCCGACGATGACTCCGATAACCATCATCAGCTGCGAACCGCCTCCGATAACGTTCATGCACAGGCACATGCCCACGCCCAAAATGAGCGTCATTATGATACCGAAGGTATAGGCAAAAATATTCGCCGGCGATTTAGCCTTCCTGTCAAGCTTCTTAAGTGCTATGACCTTCGAAGTGTCCTTCGGAGCATACTCATTGGCTACCGCCTCTGCATAGATTTTATCCGTGTTCATTTTTCAACGCCTCCGCAAGATTTATTTTGTACTTTTATTTTACGGGTTTTTGCGCTTAAAGTGAACGACACGCTTTTATATTTTTGTCTATTTCAGAGACTATACGCCGAAAATATTGATTAACAGCCGTACATCTGCAAGAAGTACGGACCTGCCGTTAGGTCTATACGCCGAAAATATTGATTCACGGCCGTACCCCGAATACATCTATGTGTAAATAACGCAAAAATAGTACATAATTATTTTACAAGGTTTTTTTATATAAGTCAAGGTTTTCAAACGCTCGGAACAAAACCGACTTAAAACATACGGAGGGCCGAAGCGGACTTATACGTCATCTCCTTTCGGAGCAGGCCCTATACAAAATTGCACCCGCTATGTCCTTATCCTGAAAGTTCTGGGGGCCAGGCGATAGACTAAAATACTCGCAACAATACAGTAAAGTACGCAGAAAACTATGGTCATTAAACCGAAGACCATTATCGACATACGTATCTGCATAAGAAAATAGCATACAAAGTACGTAGCCCAAAGCACGATTTTATACGTGCCGCTCTTCAGTTCTGTTCCGGCGTTGTACGGCTGGAGCAGATAGTAGATAGTCAGATAATGAGTGGAGAAAAACAGGCTCATAAAAAGAATCGAAACAATCAGTATGACATAATTCAGAGGATTGTCCGTGCCCCCGCTCGCAAAAAGTATAAGGGCCAAACCTGCGCCTATAACCATAGCCGGGACGGCGTTTATCTTCATTATCTCGCGCAGGCGTATCTGAAACAGACGCAATATAAAGTCCGGACGCTTATAAAACGAATATGTCAGAAGGCTGTGGTCACAGTTCATAAAAAGAGCCTGAGTAAAGCCCGTGCCGCGGTTGATGGCATACATGATAAAGGCAAAATACGGCAGCCAGTTCATCACCACGTTATTTATCGTCGGCTTCTCGTCGGGCATTAAATACAGCAGCATAAGCGTAGCCGCGATAAGGAACACGCAGACATAGGATATCTTTTTGGCGGAGTTCCACAGTATCTTTTTATGCCTCTTTATAAACAGTTCGTTCAGATATTCAAAGCCCCTGCGCTTGCTGGTGATAGAAGTATCGGCAGATATTTTTTTCTCATTTGCCTGTTTGGCGACCTGCGTTTTGGCCGAAGCGTCCATTTGGTTTGTCATGCCTGCAAGCAGCTCACGGCTCACAGCGCGGTACTCGTCAAAAGAGCAGACCCTGACAAGTCCCGCAACGCCGAGCGGGATACAGAGCAAAAACACGCCCATAGACACATATACAGGCAGAGCAAGCCCAAACGCGGGCAGACCGTAAGCAGCCGCCAGCAGCAGAGCCACGCAGCCCCACACGTATTTAGAAAGCCTGTTTTCGTTATATCCTGAGCCGCGCTTCCTATAATCCCACAGCGTAACGGCCGCAAACGACAGCTTCATGCCCGCTATACACAGCGGCAGAAGCAGGCAGAACCACAGCGGCAGGCCCCTGTCCGTGCCGAACAAGACCGTAAACGGCAGAAATCCGACAACGACCTTGACCATAGAATACAGGTAGTTGGTCAGCGTGTGCTCTTTGGCGTCCATTTTAAGAAGAAATATCGCGTAGTATTTGTCTTTCGTAGGATTAAAAAGGCTGGTGTTCATAAAGCAGCCTATTATCGTAAGGAAAAGTAAAATATGCAGGAACGCCTGCTCTTTGGGCAACTTGTCATAAAGCATGCCTATTCCGAGCACAAGCGTAATGAAATAAAGGAACTTACCCGCGAACGCTGATATAATTTCCCACAGCGCGGCCAGCACGTTGGCGAATATTTTAAGGCCGCGGACCTTATACAGCGTCGAGGGAAGCAATTTTTTTAAAAGCGGAATCTGCTTTAAGGAATACAGGATACCGTTGACGCGGTAAGTATTTTTTAATAAAAAAGAGAGTTTGAAGGTCCTATTCATGCTCGACCTCCCTCAGCGCGTCGATTATTTTGCTGCGGAACTCCTTACTGTCCAAATCGGTTTTGTCCACTGTCTGCAGCACACCGTGATTAAGCAGCACTATCTCGTCGCACAAATCGAGGGCTAAATCCATGATATGCGTGGAAAAAACAGTTATGCGCCCTGTTTTAAGCGAGCGCAGCAGCTGCTTCATCTCTTCGGCCACCACAACGTCAAGCGAGGTCAGAGGCTCGTCGAGCAGCAGTATATTAGGCTGAGCGATAATATTGATGAGCATCTGCATCTTGTTCTTCATGCCGTGAGAGTAATCCTTGAGCAGTTTATCCCTATCCTCGGGCTCGATAGACATGTAGTCGAAATACTCGTCTATGCTCTTGGGATTTTTTATAGTCTTTTCGTTAATATCCATAAAAAACTTTAAAAACTCCCTGCCCGTAAGGAACTCAGGTACCGTAGGCGTAGACAGCACGTAGCCGATATCCTCAGCGACTACCTCACGCCGAACCCCGGCGTCCGTTTCGATATAAAAACTGCCGCTGTCGGCCTTTATGTCCCTGTTAAGGCAGTTGAAAAGCGTCGTTTTGCCCGCGCCGTTTCTGCCGAGCAGGCCGTATATCTTGCCCGACTCAAACTCAAAATGGATATCGCGCAGCACCTCTTTCTTTTCAAAATTCTTAGATAAATGCTCAATTATAAACTTCATAACATCCTCCGCTCAGCCGCAAAATAAAGCGGCCCTCTACGGCACGCACCCGCAATATCCCGCGCGCCTGTCCTACAAAAAAACAGCCTCGCTGCCAAAACCTACCCTGTGCGGCCGTTCATATTATATCAGAAAAACATAAAATGTCAATGATAAAGCAATGTCCCGACAGAGACGCTCTGTCGGGACATATTTTATAAATCTGTGCCGGGCCGAAATGAAATAGACGGGCGTCAAATTTTATATCAAATCTGTCCGTAAATCGTACACTCCCGCCTCGCAAAATAATAAAGGACAAAGACTGCAAATCGCTGCAAACGGCCGTAACCTGCGACCGAGGAGTATAAAAGCAAATTTATGTCCCGGAAGATAAAGCACTTCAGAAGACCTTAACCTAATTCGCGCTTATTGTAAAATTCCACCGACAACAGCCATGACAGAGCGTATATGACCATACATACGGCAAATACCGGCACAATGCTTACGGAAGCGGCGGACATACCCGGAGCAGCATTTAAAAACGCCGGCAGTATAACTGCGGCAGCGCACACAAGACCGATTGTTACATAATAGGCAATCCTGCCCTTTTCGACGCCGAATTTAAAGACAAACGGCATACATATAGACGACGCGACCGCCGACAAGGCAAATATAAGCAGAATGAGCGAAATATAAGCGCCTGCTTCAAAGCTGCCGTTCATATGCATTCTAATGCCCTGAGCGATACCTGTAACAAGGAGCATGACGAGCTGAGCTATCAGGCCTATCAGATACTTACCCGAGACTATCTGCCCCTTGGTATAGGGCAGCGTACCGCAGTATTGGGGCCAGCGGCTGCGCTCGTCATATGCCAGCAGGTTTACGGGTATCATGCCGCACAGCAGACACGGATAGAAAATGAAAAACAGGTTATCGCTGCCCATAAGGCTTACCGCGAGGAACACAACCGCTATGAGCAGGTAGGCCTTACAGTATTTGACAACCATATATAAATCTTTCAAGAGCAAGCCTTTCATATCAGCGGGCCTCCTTTACCATAAATACAAACAGTTCCTCTATGCTTATGGGGCTGACGTTCATATAATGCGGCACGCCGGAACGCCGAACCATAACCTCGGCGCCGTAGGGCGATTTCTTTGTATGATATACGGCGTCGGGAGAGATGTCTCTAAGCTGTTCTTCGGTGCAATGCAGCAGGCCGTACTCAGACAGAAGCCTGTCTTTTTCTTCTAAAAGCAAAAGCTTGCCTTTATGAAGAAACGCTATATAGTCGCACAGCTTTTCCAGGTCGCTGACTATATGGGAAGATATCAGCACCGAATGCGTCTCATCTCTTGTGAAATCCATAAGCATATCAAGCACCTCGTCGCGCACCAGCGGGTCGAGTCCCGAGGTAGCCTCGTCGAGCAAAAGCAGCTTGCTGCCGTGAGACATCGCAACGGCTATGCCCAGTTTCATCTTCATCCCGCGTGAAAAATCTTTAAACGGCTTGTCGCTGGGCAGGTTCAGCTTGCCGAGCAGCCGCCTGTACTCCGCGTCGTTCCAATTACGAAAAGTATAACTCATCACCTTGCCGACCTGATTTGCAGTAAGGCACTCGGGTATCCCCACCTCGTCCATGACGACGCCGACGTCCTCCTTTATGAGACGGATATCTTTGCCGTTGTCTTTGCCGAGTACTTTTACAGTTCCGCCGTCCTTGTGCAGAATATCGAGGATAAGCTTGATAGTGGTGCTTTTGCCCGCGCCGTTCTCGCCTATAAGCCCCAAAATGCAGCCGCTGGGCAGCGTCAGATTTAAATTATCCAGCTTAAAACCGTCAAAAGTTTTTGTCAGATTTTTTATTTCAAGTGCGTTCATCCCTGTTCCTCCAAACCGAATTTGACCATTTCTATTATCTCTTCCCCGCTTAAATTACAAGAAGCGGCCAGTTTGACTATTTGAGCGATGTAAGACTCTATCTTTTTCAGATTTTCCTCGCGCATAAGCTCTACATTCAACGGCGCGACATAACAGCCCTTCGCAGGCACGGTATAGATAAAGCCGTCCCTCTCCAGCTCGTCGTAGGCGCGCTTGGTAGTTATAAAGCTGATTCGCAAATCCTTCGCAAGGCCGCGTATCGACGGCAGCATTTCGTCAGCTTCTAAAACGCCCGAAATTATCTGATTTTTTATCTGTGTATATATTTGGTCGTAAATAGGCACCCCGCTTTTATTATCAATTAAAATATTCACGACGTCACCTCTGTCGATATTGTATATATACATTATATACAGATATATCAGGATTGTCAATAGGCTATGCAAAAATAATAAAGAAATATATGTATTTCATTTTCTCACGGCGATACAGCAAAATATAAAATGCCCCTCAAACAAGGATTTATTCCTTGTCTGAGGGGCAAACACCGTAATAATTTTCTATCCGACTTGGGTTTATCTTTTCTGTTATCAAACCCGCACTTACAGCCCATGAAAGACGAGCTGAACTAATATTTTTCTATCATCAAACCCGCGCTTACAGCCTTACAGCCCAGTCTCCGTAATCAAATATGCCGCTTCCGTGACGAAGATTTGAGGCTGATTTAAGCTCCTTAAACGCGTCCCGCATACGAATCAAAATTTCAGGAGCTATATCTAAGGAATGATGAGCGGGAAAAACTCTGTCTGCCGCGAGCGCAGATACCGCTTCAAGAGACTCCAAATATGCCGCAGGATCGGTAGAGGGGAACCAAGCGGTCAAAACGCCTTTATATACTAAATCTCCCGTAAATAGATACCCCGCTTCTTTTTCATAGAAACACATATGCCCCGGCGAGTGCCCGGGCGTGTGAATTACCTCAACAGTTCTGCCTCCGAGTTCTATTTGCTCGCCTCCGTACAGCACTTTTGACGGTTTGCCCTGAAAAAAGGCATATTCGTCTATATCAAAACTCTTTGGCAATTCACAACGTTCAACGACATAGTTCTTTATCGTTTCCAGAGTCTGCGGAAATTCTCCGTTAAGCCAGTTGAGCTCGGCTTCATGCACATAAAAGTCAGGGTAATATTTATGGCCGCCTATATGGTCCCAATGAATATGTGTTGCAACGGCCGTGACAGGCCTGTCAGTGAGGTCTGAAATTATGTCTGAAATATTGCAGATACCTAACCCTGTATCAATCAACAAGCTTCGTTTTGTACCGTTCAGCAAATAACAATGCGTTTCTTCCCAATGTTTATATTCGCTGATCGCAAAAGTATTATCGTCAATTTTATCTATTGTAAACCAATTATCCATAATCCATTGTATAAGGCGGGCAGTCCCGCACGGGACTGCCCGACCGTTCTGTAAATTAAAGCTCGCAATGTTACTTCGTTATACCGCAGACCGTGCAATACTGATAATCCACTCGCTGCTCTTCGTGCGTAACCGCAGGTATGTTCTTGTAATAGGTAACGATAGAATGATCGTTTGTGTACTGAGGATGGCCGTTTTGGTCATATCCCTTAAACAATTCCGGAGGCATATTGTTTTCATAGCGGTATGTGCGCATCCATTCCATCTTTTGTCTCTCCCACGCTTTAAAAACGTCGGGATCCTCAGATATCTGCCACGTTTTGCTATCCCAGTAATACATGTGGTATTCCGTAACTTGTACAGACTGAGCAGGGACGTCTACAACAGTGACTGTTGTAACATGATCCTGCCAAATATGCTGATGCGAAAGTCCCCCGTTACTGTCCGGAGGACTTTCCGGTTCAGTCGTATCAGAGCTTGTACCCGACGGCGGCTGCACGGAGTCGGTGCTGTCAGCCGGTCCGGAGCCGTCAGTACTCGCACTGCTGCCGGCAGTATTGCTGCCGGTATTGACAGAGCTTTCTTGACCGGCAGCGTTACTGTCCGCACTTTCTTGGCCAGTTTCAGCCGTTTCTGTAACGTCGGCGCCTGTATCCGGCTCGGCGTTCACGCCTTCATTATCCTGATCCTGCACATCTGAGGTCTCCGCCTGCTGTAAAGCTGCGTTAAGCTCAGCAGCGTTTTCTTCGTCATAAGGAATATTGACGGCAACAACGACGACAGCTACAATGACCACAACCAGTACCGCGCTAAAGATTATGCATCCTTTCTTGCGCTTACGGAAAAAATCCAAGATCTTTTTCATGCTTTCCACCTATCTGCAACCACCCGCCGCATCAGGCGCTTATTGCGCTTATTTATCGAGCGGCTTCACAGCGAAGAAATGAAGTACATCCCGTTTACATACCCCCAAATGGTACATCTCAGTAGAGCTTTGCCCCCGCCGGAATACGGTCGTCTACCATCAGAAGGTGGAGCTTTTCTTCGCCCTCCTCCGTGTGGATTGCCGAAAGCAGCATACCGCATGAGTCGATACCCATCATCT
Source organism: uncultured Clostridia bacterium (assembly GCA_944386305.1). Lineage (GTDB taxonomy): Bacteria > Bacillota > Clostridia > Oscillospirales > UBA644 > CALXAN01. Next base: position 498 of record CALXAN010000039.1, on the reverse strand, counting down.
TACGAGGCGGCAGGTTGACGATTGCAATGCAGGTCTTGCCCACCAGTTCTTCCGGCTCGTAATAGGCGTGAATACCGCTTAAAATAACTCTGTTTTCTGCCGTTCCGTCGTCCAAAGTGAACTTGAGCAGCTTTTTAGACTTGGGCACCGCTTCGCACTGCAGCACTTTTACAACTCTGAAGTCGGACTTGGAGAATGTCTCAAAATCCACAAAATCCTCAAACAGCGGCTCTATCTTCACCTTTGAAAAATCTATCGGCGCCTCCGGCGCGGCCTGCATCTGTTCGATTTGACCCGCAAGCGCGTCTGCAGCCTGTCGCATAGCATCATCTAAAGAAAGGTTCTTCTGAGCCTCCAAAGGTTTCATTGTGGGGAAAAGTTTTCCCAACAATTCGTACATCGTCATATTCATTCAAATCCTTTGTTTTGCTTACTTTCCCGAACTTCATACTCATTCATATTACATCAGGAAAAAAGCAAAATTGTTGTCAATCTGCT
>CALXAN010000038.1 GCA_944386305.1 uncultured Clostridia bacterium | reverse complement strand
TTTTCTTCGGGACAGTAGATCTGCCGCTGGATATTGATTGATTTCACTTTACAATCTACCCAGCCTAAAAACATAAAAAGACTGTTCAGGCTTGACAGCATAGAATTGATACTCCGAACAGCGTAGTTTTCGGAAAACAGTTTGTTTTTATATGCGATGACCGCCTCTTTCGTAACCTTTGCACCGTTGATATATGCGACGAATGCCCGCACGTCCCTCAGATATTTTTCTACGGTATTTTTGCTTTTTTCTTCCCGACGCAGATACTCTCCGAATACTCTTGCCGTTCCTTTTGTTAAAATTCGTCCTTTCACAGCTGCTACCTCCTAATAATTGTTGGTATTATTTTACACGAAAAGTATGTTTTTCTTTGTAAGCACGAATGAATTCGTTTCGTACCGATTCCAAAGCATATAAAAGGCCCCGGCTGAACCGCAGAATTGTCTGCTTTTCAGTAGGGGCTTTGTCGTATCAGAATGTAGATATCATGACTTTATTATAAACGAGTACAGGGCGAACACATACAGCATAGCACCGCAAAAGTACTCTGATATGGACAGAAAAACCGCCGTATCAGAATTATTTCTAATGCAGCGGTTCATCTGTATCAACATTAAAGGAAATAAAATAATCACTAATACTGACTCTCGAAATGTCAAGCATTTAAAGAAAGACTTAAAATAAACAATAAAAATCCTAACAGTAGAGTCTAAATCAACCGATAAAAATATTCAGGCGGCGCATGCGCCGCCTGAAGGATAAATGCTCATCGCGAAGCTGAAAAGATAGGGACTATTGCCATTGCGTCCTCTGATATGAGCGCTGACTTCGAGCCGTCATATACATACAGGGCTCCGGGATTATCGATTTGTCCGCAGATATATATTAGCTGCCCATAGTCTGTTACATAATAGACTTTTACATTCTCCGCTCTAATTTCGGTTTTGCCGTCTCTGTAGGCTTTAAGCGTGCCTACGCCGTCGACGACGTCAACCATGTACACCAAAGTATCGGAGTCCTCTATATATCCCCCGTAATTCATAGAATACATGACCACGTTGGCGTCGATAAGACTGACTCCCGTATCCGCAGGCTCTTTGTTCACATACAGGTCCCCGACGGCGTCCGTTAAATTTTTACAATAAGATACAGTCTTGCCGTCAGCCGATACATAAAATATGTCGCTCACATCCGTGTCGTAAAGTTCCGGCTGGCCGAGCTTACCGCCCGACACGGTTATACGATACAAGTCTCCGCCGCGTTCGCCGTCATTGAGCAAATAGTATGCAGTATCGCCATCATCATTTATGCGAAAGATGCCTACGTTCTCACCCAGCCTTACCACGTCGCCTTTATATGCAAGATAGCTGACATATTCTGCAGTAAGGGCGTCACGTATATCTCCCTGCAAAGCATAGAAATCGTCATAGCCTGACAGCTTGAATTTTTCAATCTCAGGCTTCTCGCTGTATGCGACAAACTCATACATCGGCCCGACGTCGCTTATATTTGCCCCGGTCATAAACTCTGTAGAAACATATAAATCGGACAAAAGAGTCTCCTTGCTCCCGTCGAAATAATACAGCGAATAGTCCTTTATGCTGTTATCTTCACTGGCCATCAAATCTCTTATATCATCGCGGGCTTTCTTTGCCTCATAAACGGCCAAACGCTGCATATAAGCTTCAAATTCGGTATTGAACTCTTCAATAGCAGCCTGATATTCCGCATCAGAGCCAAAATCCTCCGCCGAAGGTTCTAACGGCGCCATCGGCTCCTGGGTAATAGCTTCGTCTGCCTGCAGCATATCGTCCTCTACATATTCGCTGAGCAGTGTTGAAGTACTCTTTACGTAAAAAGCCTCGCCGCCCGGATAAAAACTTATTGCAGAATAAATACCGGTAGCCAGCTCAGTATTTTCGCCGCCCGAAGTTAACTTATGCAATACGCCCTCTTTTAGATAATATATAAACGAAAAATCAGGCTCGGTATACGCAATTTGAGATTTGCGGTCTATCAGCTCGGGAGCTTCATCACCGATATCGAAATGATACAAATCTCTGAGCAAATCGGTATAATAAATTTCGTCAAAATCATCTGAAGCCGCATATTCGATTACATTATCGGCTATCTTTGTACTTTCGTTAAAGTCAAAGCTGTAAAGCGCGAAATTTTTCGTGTATAATACTTTGTCTCCCGCATGATTTATTTTATATGTATCGACTTCCGTGTCGATCTTTACGGGCTCACTGTCAGGGTTATTTACATCAAGGCAACAAAGCGTATAAGTCATCTGCCCGTCGCTCAGCTCATCCGGATAAAACAGCTTATCGCCGCTCTCGCTGAGCTGTACGTTATACGCCATATCAAAACAATACGGAGAGAGAGGAACTCCGCTGAAATTTTTATCGTTAGAGGCCAGGTTTTGCGTTATCTGAACAGGTTTGGCATCCGATACCGAAGAATAAAACAAATTCTGCCCGTCGATATATAGCACAGAGTCGACTTTATCCCCTCCGATAAAAATCAAAGCCAAAGCTATTGCCGCGACCAATATCACCGCAACGCATGAGCATATAACCGCGACCGATTTTTTAGAAAAGCGGCGTGTCGTATTTTTATCCACAGACGAAGATGCTGCCTGCGAAGTTTTTTTGCTCTGCTCGGATTTATTGTTATTCGCGGATCCTACGGATTTAGTCTCGGCCTCTTTGGCCGTATCCGTATGCTTCATAGCCTCCGAGGCTTCAGGCTGAACGACCTCTTCTCGGCCGTTCTCCCCCGAAACAACGGCCGATGCGGAATCGTCGTCCGTTTTTACGGAACTTGCCGCTGACTCCTTTGTGCCCGCGCCGTCCGAATGAGCCTGAGGTTCGTCAACGGCATAGCCGCATTCGGTGCATATAGCGGTCCCCTCGGGAAGCTGCTTGCCGCAATTGGAACAAATGATCATAATTTTCCCCTCCTGCGATATTATAATTATAGCATTCAATATTAAGACTTCCGAGCATATATAAAACCGATATTCGATATCATATAATATATATTTATACTATTATATTTTATATTATATCACAATTCACTAAATAATCAATATAAAAAAACAACAATTTCAAAATGAATTTGATATATTTTTTTTATAATATTAAAAAGCGTCTTCCCTCTTATACAGAGAAAAGACGCTGATTAAGTTCAAAATACTCTCATGATCAAAAAATAGATTGAATGCTTCAGCCGTCCATTTGTCTTTCGAGCAACTGAGCAGCTGTATTTATAAGCTTCACATCTGTTTCGGCGGGAGCGGCCCCGTTTTCCTGCACCAGCATAATAAAAGCTCCGGCGATATCGCTGTCGGATATTATAGGTCTTATTATTCCCGCATAGCAGTTTTCAACGCCGTTTATGACGCTGATACGTCTGTCGCCTATTTTATAAACATATGTTTCCCTGCGCCTGAGGCAGCGCTCGGCCTCTTCGGATATCTTTTTTTCCGCCATATCTTTGCGGCGGGCTCCGGACACGGCGACGACGGTATCCTTATCCACTATAGCAACCGTATTGTTCACGGCCTTGCTGATAATCTCCGCATAAACGCCGACCTGATCGGACATTTCCCCCACCGGCGAATATTTCTTAAATATAACCTCGCCGTCCCGATCCGTATATATTTCCAAAGGCGTGCCTTCCCTTATTCGCATCGTACGCCTTATTTCCTTGGGAATGACGACTCTGCCCAAATCGTCTATCCTCCGCACTATTCCTGTGGCTTTCATATTCTGTTCTCCTTAACGCTAATTCATTTTGATACTGTTATTATCTGTTATTTTAGAATATTTATGCGGCCGAAGAATAATATTTAACTGCATACGGTCGAGAAATGTACATGCATAATATTAATCTGAAAAAAACAGCACGCTTGCAAATCTATAAACTTCGTGCTACAATACACATATCAAGAAGCAGCCGAGCGACGACGGCAAAACCGCAAATTTAAAACGAAAGGGATTCCGAAATGACAAGAGACGTAAACGGCGTGCCTGTAGAAACAGAACGAAAATTTCTTATAGAAATGCCTGATTTATCCGAACTCGCCCAAATGAAGGCCTCAGACATAAGCCAAACCTACCTGACCGGCCCAAACGGGGACGAAAGAATAAGAAAGCGCGTGTACGAAAACGAAACTATTTACACTCATACACGCAAGACACCGATATCAAATATGAGCCGCATAGAACTTGAAGAGGAAATCAGCGAGGACGAATATAAAAATCTATTGAAAAACGCCGACCCTCACATGGCCACGGTACACAAGACACGCTACGAGATACCGTATAACGGCAAATGCTTCGAAGTGGATGTCTATCCTTTTGAAAAAGACCGCGCTGTCATGGAAATAGAGCTGGGCAGCGAACGCGAAGAGTTCGAGGTACCGCCGTTTATTAAAATTATCAAAGAAGTTACAGAGGATGAAGCTTTCAGCAACAAATCCATTGCAAAAAAACTCAAATCCGACCCCGACTCACAGATAATCCCCCGCTGAAAGAATATATATTCATATAAAGCGGCATTTTCGAATAAAAATATGCGCTCCGACAGATTGAAATACCTCAAAAAAGATGATATAATATCTCCATAGGTCGGCGTCGCGCCGCTAATATTAAAATGAGGGGAATGCGTAAAAAATGATAACAATCAAGCCCAAGCCCATTAATGTACAGGATTTTGCCCCGTTCGGACAGTTTTATGCCATGGACGATCCGAAAGGATATGCGCTTTGCGGACAGATACACAGATTCTTCCCCGACAGGCTTTCTACCTGCTGTCCCAATTCAACCCTGGGTTTTTCGTCGATATTGGTCAAAAAACCCGAAAAGATGCTGATAACACAGGTAGAATACCATACGACGACCTGCGAGATAATAATGCCGCTCAATGACGATATGATCCTGCATGTCGCACCGGCCTCGGCAGGTACGCCGGTACCTAAGCTCACGCAGGCTTTCATAGTTCCCAAACACACTATCGTCAAAATTAATCCCGCTATATGGCACCTGGCGCCCCTGCCCGCGAACAGCGAAGAGCTATGTGCCATGATCATACTTCCCGAATGCACATATGCTAACGACTGCAAGGTCGTCGACCTTGACGCGGAGCAGCAATTTGTCATAGAAGAATAAACCGGCGCAAAATACAGCGCGAGGCCGTCCGTGAGCATCACGGACGGCCTCGCAGTTTTATATGCAATGCAGCGCTCAGATAGTCTTATCATCTATACAGACTCGCTTAGATACAAAATCAAAAGTTTTACTGAGCGGTTTAAACAAAAGAGCCGCCATCGCGGCATTGCCCGCACAGTGTATCAGGTCAAAAGTCAGGCCGCTGGCTATCCAGGACAGACCCGCGCCCCAGCCCCCTACAACAAAATACGGCAAAGAACACAATGTGCCGAAAAGCAAGCCGAATACGGCCGAAACGACACACCAAAGCGGCGTCGAAGAAAACCGCCTCAAAGCTACGACCGCAAACACAAGTATGGGCCATACATATAAATATGCCACAGACCAAAACCCGAAACCGTACAGGAATATCTCCGCAAAAACAAATACATATACCGGGATCAGGGCCTGAATGCCGAAATAAACGCTCAGCGTTATGACAAAAATCGACACAGGCTCTATATTCGGCAAAAAGCTCATTATCTCCTTTGATACGATGAGTATCACGGAACAAAGAGCGAAAAATACAAGCTTGCGCAGTCTAAGATCCGCTCGTGAACGTGGCCTCATAATGCTCACCGTCTTCTATGGGCTGCTCGTTCATGCCCACGGTCAGATCCACCCCGTCTTTGGAGATGCACCACCAAGACTCATTGTCCGACCACAGCGCGGTCTGCCCGGCTATGGAGGTATAAAATCCGCTTGCATGCTCGCTTTCCGTCACCAAATCCGCTTCGAGCAGTGCGTCACCGAGATACAGTTCGTCGGTTTCAAGAGTATACTCCTTCGACGTACCGTCCTTGGACACGACTTCAAAAATCACCGTTTTTGTCCCGGCGGTCGTATCGGCAGAAGTAAAGTAAACGACGGCCAGCGCCGCGGCTAAAAGCACGACAAGCACGCATACGGCGATGATTACAACCTTTTTGTTCTTGTTCATATTTTTCTCCTTTAATACAGTGTCAAGCCGAACGTCTCAAGACAATGCGGCGCAAAGGAGAAAAAAATCAGGGCAGCGCGACCGAAGCATGGCCGCTTCTGCCCACAGCCTGCTCGGAAATGCGCGCGGCCGTCAGTTACTCGTGACGCTCTGCGCCGCGGGATCGCACGCTTGGCAGCGTATGGCAAGTCTTTCGGCTTAAGGTCATCAAACGCGCGCGCCTTCCCGCCGCAGATGCAGCAGTGACATAATTGCGCGCGATCTCGCTATCACGGCGACGAGTTCGCTGGAGAATCGCACTCCCATTCCTTTTTAAGCGCCGACAGAGGTCGGCGCACCATGATCCCGTATTATTCGGTTTGCAGCAATGATTGTACCATACTCAGCCTAAAAAGTCAATCGGCCTCAGTCGTCGGACCGCCCGTATCGGCTTTCTGCCAAAATACCCACAACAGCCAAACATACCGCAGCCATAAAGCAGCCGCTCATTACCAAAAGTTCCGTTATCATCGTATTCTCGTCCGAAACATTTTCGGCATGAGCGCTTTCGGTGCGGGCAGCAGAAAGTTCCTCGTCGGAATACAGCCGCTCCTTCTGCGCAGAACAGGGATAGACGTTGACCAGCTTATACAGTCCGTCTTCTATCTGAGCCTCGAACATGACTTCCCTGCCGTCAACGCTTACACAGAATGAGCAGCCGGATTCGTTGTCCGAGACGACTTTTACGGCATAATCGGCCCAAGACACGTCATAGCCCTTCCCTACGTATTCGGATGAAGACTCATGCGCCAACGCTATACTCCCGGGCTCAGAGGCGTCCACGCCCTGACCGGGAACATATCGGCATACTTCAAGGATATGCTCAGCCGTATCTTGAGTATATGTGGACCGTATCAGCGACTCTATCTGAGAATAAGACGTGTATCTGTCAGACGCGCAGCCGTCGTCCGCATACCAGGGCAGCTCCGATACGTACAGCAGATATACGGCTTCGATATTATTCTCGACAAGCCCTATTATATCCTCGCGGCCCACATACAAATTGCGGCAGGCAAAATCTATTTGGGGCGAATCGTCCGCCGTCCACACGAAATCTCCGCCCTTGATATCGGGCAGGTTCTCCGAGACTGAGCCCCGCTCTCTGAGGAAATTGTAAGTCAGCCTCCAGCCGTCTTCGGTCCTCACCGCTCTGCCCGGACAGGATATTTCCCGATAAGGCGTCCACCTATCCTGCAGCAGCTCATAATAAAAAAAGCGGAAAACACACTCCTCTCCGTCAAAGCGCTCCGTCTCTATGCGGCTGTTTGAGGTCGTGAAGTCGAAATCGGGGCTTTTTGCCTCCGTATTGATATACAGTTCCCCGTCAAACACCATATATAACGGCCCTTCGGGAGTAAACGTGTCCGAAAGATACATCTGCGCAGTCTGAGGCGTGAACGTGGAATACAGCAGCTCTTCGAGGAACTCATACGAGGGTATGCGGCTGTCTATTACCTTACAGTAGACAGTTCCGCTATCCCCGCTTGCCGTGACCTCTCCGTCGTATTCGACGCCCTCGCACAAATCGAAATACATATACGCCTCGACACACTTATCGGCCAAAGCCGCGATTTGGCGCTCTGCCTCCGCATCAAGCTCCAAAGCGGCGGCAGATGACCGCTCAGCCATACAGGGCAGACACATAAGCGCCGCAATCGCGGCAAAGCACAGCATGCGCTTAACAGACACGGCGTCCACCTCCATCATAATTTATAACGTCAAGACCATGATATGCATATATGCTAAAGGCAAATATTCGTCATACAGGTTCGACCAATTCATATTTTAATGTTAGATATCTTCCTGCGTGTAATTTTTAAATCCGCAAACCGTGAAAACGGCTAACACAGGCAGCGCAAGAACCGCAGGGTAAGCATAACGCGCTTCGGCATACACAGGAGACAGAATATCCGTTAAAAATACGGCGGCTACAGCGATAAACGCAGGCATCATCGCCCGCTTTTTCCGCGCGATACAAATACTTGAAAGCATCAAAGCCGCTCCGAAATACGCGCCTATACTCAGAAAAAGCGATAACACGGGAATATCCCTCATATCTATATTTATTGCTTCTACCGTACGTATTCGCAGATCAAGCTGCTCGGGCAACGGGCATGACTCCGACAGAGGCTCGTCCGTAGGCAGCTCATACCCGTTAGGCAACAGATAATCGTTGGCCACTCCGTAGTACAAGCCCGATCCGACAAGACTGTATTCAACGTCCGCGTACCAATAACCGTACGAGCCGAGTATAAAAGACTCTGCATAAACGCCCGGATATTCGAGTCCAAGCTCGGCCCAAAGCTTTATGTATTTCAAAGGCTCGTTTAAAAAGGCCTCTTCATCAAGATTCCCTTTTATATCGTCGGATATATGCGGGTCATAAAGATAAGGAATATCTTCGTAAGGCAGGATCTGTCCTATTAAATCTCTCTGCTCCGAAGTCAACTCATCCGAACATAAAACCACGGTCCTGGCAATCTGCTGCAGCGGCGCGGACATAACTTCCTTGACGTCTCCCTTCTCTATGCCGACGGCGGGAAAAACGACGGAGCGCACAACCGCAAACACGCACAGCACCGAAGCCGCGACGGCAGTGACTCTCAGCCGCCGGCCTCTGGAAAACATATAAAGCATCGGATACGGTAAAAAGGCCAAAACAATACCGGTGCCCTTGAAGAATATTATAAGCAGCATTACCGCCCCGAGGAAAACAAGCTTGGGTACGGAAGCAAAGAAGGCATTCGGATCATGACAGGCATCAATCAACAATACCACATATACCAAAAACCCAAAAGACAACCATACGTCCTTCCACATAGTTACGCTGTATGCGCCGACTATGGGATTAAGCGCATAAAACGCAAGGACGGAAGCTCTCGCGGCGACCGAAACGCCTCGAGACGCCATATACCTTATTACAAATGAAATTATAACAGCTCCGCATACTAATTGCAGAAAGCTGAAGAATGCTATCCCGGCATTAAAAGAACCGAAAACGTATTCGCCGACCCGAACTAAAACGCCGATAATCAAGGTGTGCAGCACAGGGTTTCTATCTGTCAGAGGCGCTTTACCGAAACCCTCGAGAAGCTGCATACAGCTGTCCACCGTACATACTCCGGGATAAAGAGCTACCCAATAAAATCCCCAACATACCGCAATAACAGCCGCTACGAAGAAAACCGACGCTGCGTTTGCAGTAAAAAATCGAGGCTCTTCTCGATTTACAAGACGACGTTTATCGAAAATTTTCAATAGATGTCCCAGCATCAGATACAGGCTGAAAAATATCGCCCCGTAGCCTGCCGCTCTGAGCAGATAAAACCCTGCGGTACCGAACACGTTCGGTCCCAACGCAAGACTGGAATACTCGTCTGCAATTTCACCGACGGATTGACATATGCCCATAAGCGCCGCGCATATAATCCCTGCGCGTACGGAGCGTTTGTCCGCCCTGCAGCAAACCCATATCTTACGGTAAGCAAAGGCTGTTATAACAAATATAACCGTGAATACCGCTTTTTTGTCCGAGGCGGATTCGATAAGCGCGGAAACCGAAGGCTCATAAAGCTCGGAAGAGTACAATACAGACGCGCAGGATAACAAGGCGCACAGTACCGCCGGCGTATATTCTTTGAGTATCGTTGCGTTTCTTCTTATAAAACTCTCCATGATTAAGCCCTTCACTATTGGTATTTATCCTCCGACTCCCGCGCAGGCAGACAAACTGTCGTCAAAAACCTCCGCTGAGCGTATCCTTAATACGCCCCGCCAATTCGGGGGTTATACCCTTTACGGCCGCAAGCTGCTCGACCGAAGCTTCGCGCATCTTTTCCAGCGTGCCGAACCGATCGAACAGAGCCTTGAGCTTGACCTTGCCCATGCCGTTTATAGACAGCAGCTCGCTCTGAGGCGCGGTGACGTCGCGCAGGGATTTGTGATAAGACACGGCGTAACGATGTACTTTCTCCTGCAGTCTGCCGCAGAAAGCGTGCACCTGGGGATTTACGTTAAGCTTAAGCTCACGTCCGTCTCCGAAAACAACCGATTTGGTCCTATGACGAGAGTCCTTTTTAAAGCCTATGACCCGTATATCATAGCCGAACGATTCTACAACCTTTTCTACCGAGTGTATCTGCGCCAGTCCGCCGTCGCATATAATGACGTCAGGCAAGGGAGCAAACTTTTCGTCTCCGTCCGCAAAACGCCCCAGGCGCCTGGCGACAGCTTCGCTCATGTAGGCAGTATCGTCCCTGCCGTCGAATTTGCCTATGCGGAACTTGCGGTACTGATCCGAAACCATCGCGCCGTCAACGCATACCACCATTCCGCACACTACGTCCGAACCGGCTAAATGGCTGACGTCGTATATCTCCATTCTGTCTGCCCGAGTAATGCCCGTAAATTCGCAAAACGCATGCAGGTTACGCTGATTTGCGCGGGTACGCCCTTGGCGCTGCAGCAGCCTTTCCGATGCGTTGCGTTCCGCAAGCCCGAGCAAATCCTTGTCCTGACTGAATACAGGCACGCATATACGACCGTTAAGCCACTCGTTGAGCAGTTCGGTCCAGTCATACATTCTGTCTATATATATGTGTTTGGGCAGAGCGCGGTCCTGGCTGTAATATCTCTCAAGATATTCACGAAGCAGCCCGTCAGAAAAAGGCTCGTCGAATATATCGCTCCTCTCCCCGACTATATACCCGTTCCTTATACACAGCAAAAAGATAGAGGTGATCTGCTCTGTGCCGCACCACGCGATGTAGTCTGCATGACGCTGCTGCACGACCTTTGTATCCATCTTTTCGGAAACAGTCTGCAGCATTCTCAGCTTATCTCTCAGCAGCGCCGCGTCCTCAAATCGCAGTTCATCGGCAGCCTTGTGCATCTTAGATTCGATATCATCGACAATCACTTTCAAATTACCCGAAAAGACGTCCGCCACTCCCCTGCTCACCTCTTGCAGCCGCTCAGGAGACACAAGGCCCTTTTGACAAAAGCCGAGACATCTGCCTATATCATATTCAAGACAAACCTTCTTCCGTCTTGCCCTGCCTTTACAGGACGGCAGAGCAAAAACGCGCCGTATATGCTCCATGATGATGCGCGCGGCATAAGTGGATATAAACGGGCCCATATACCGCCCCTTTGAGGACTGATATCTCTCGAATTTTAGTATGGGAAACCCGTCGTTTTCATAATAACGTATGAATTGATAGCCTCGCTCATTCTTGAGCGCTATATTATATTTGGGCGCATGTTTCCTTATCAAACTGCACTCGGTAAGCAGCGCCTCCAGCTCTGTGGAAGTCAGTATTACCTCAAAATCGGCCACATTTTCTATCATGCGCGTCGTTTTGAGATCATGCTCCGCATTTCTGAAATAACTCGTCACCCTGTTGGGCAAAATCTTGGCTTTGCCGATATATATGATATTGCCGTCTGCGTCGTGCATAATGTACACGCCCGGAGACTGAGGCAGCGCATTTGCTTTTTTTAAAAGTTCCTGCCGATTCATCATTCTCACCTCCGCGTATCCTACTATTTGAGCGCCGCAGCACCACGCCTAAAAACTGACCGCAAAATCCGACATTACAATAAGTATAATCTTGCGATGCATTATCCTATACATAATAATCAAACAAATTGATATAAAATAAAGTAAACAGCCGTGGCAAAGCGCGGCTGTTTACTATGCTGCGATATATTACACGCTTACCTTACTGTATTCAGCTCATTGGCAAGCAAATTGACAAGTCCGTCAAGGGCCTCTTTTTCATCAACCCCGTCAGCTATTATATTAATTTCAGAATCTTTGGTCACACAAAGCGACAATATTCCCAAAAGGCTCTTTGCGTTGACTCTCCTGTCGTCTTTCTCGACCCAGATCGATGCTTTAAATTCATTTGCTTTCTGGATAAAAAAAGTGGCAGGTCTTGCATGAAGGCCAACTGAATTCGTAACTTTTACTACCTTGTTTATCATTTGCAAATCTCCCCTGTCACATAGATTTTTAATAAAAACTTTAAGTTTATACCACAAAATATATACAATTTATATATCATGCCCCACGATAAAATTATACTATTTTCGAAGCAAAATGTCAACACCCAAAAAACAACAAATTGCACAAATATAAACCCTCAATATTGTATATTAATAACAAAAAATCGCCATTTTAGCACTGTAAACGTATTCACACAAAGACGCAACAGATTTACATTAAATCCATAATTATCATTGCATATAGACTTGCGCAATGACCAAAACTTATATTCGTGAGAAAAATTAATGAGAAATACAGGTCGATATATTATATGAAAAAAATCGTAAAAAAACTGGCAGTAGGCCTTTTAATAACAGCCTTTATATGCGTCGCGGCAGGAGCTGCGGTAAATATATACGGTACAGATAAAATTACCGGGTACGGACGTGAACTGATATCCGGAATAAAAAACATCTTTGTCTCCAGCGGAGAAAATGACGACAGCCTCAGCGACACTCCGCAAACACCGCAAAATTCAATGCAATCCAATAAAGACAAGGAACAAGAAGTCACAGTATCACTCATACCGGGAGGACAAAGCTTCGGCGTAAAATTTTACGCGGACGGAGTCATGGTAGTAGGAGTGTCCGACGTAACGGGACAAGACGGCAAGGCCTCCAGCCCGGCATACGACGCGGGAATAAGAGTAAAGGATATTATAAAAACGGTAGACGGCAGATCTATAAGCAGCAATGAGGAATTGATATCCATTGTCCGCGCGTCAGAGGGACAGGCGCTGAAAATAGAAGCGGAGCGGGACGGCGAAGGATTTACCGCCACCGTAACGCCGGTATCGGACGAAAAAGGCGAATATAAAATAGGACTCACGGTACGAGACAGCACCGCCGGCATAGGCACCATAACCTATTATGACCCGGTAAATCACACTTTTGCCGCGCTGGGGCACGGGATCAATGATACTGACACCCAGCAGCTTCTTCCGCTGCGCAGGGGCGAAGTGCTCGGAGCCGATATATTCGGCATCGTAAAAGGACAGATAGGATCACCCGGAGAGCTGCAGGGTACCTTTAGAGAAAACAGCGACATAGGCATTCTGTACGAAAACTCAGCTGAGGGGATTTTCGGCGAACTCAACGAAGGCTTCGTCTATCCGGCCCAGCCCATACCGACGGCGGAAAAATCTGAGGTTAAAGAAGGTCCCGCTACCATCATGTGCACAATCGACGACTCGGGAGTGCAAGAATTCGAAATAGAAATAGTAAATATCATAAACACCCAAAAAACCACAAAAAACATGCTCATAAAAGTCACCGATCCGGATCTTCTTGCAGCAACCGGGGGCATCGTGCAGGGCATGTCCGGCTCCCCCATCATACAAAACGGAAAACTCATAGGGGCAGTGACGCATGTATTGGTCAACGATCCCACAGAGGGCTACGCAATATTTATAGAAAACATGATGGCGCATTGAGGAGTTGCAAATACTAAAAATCATTTAGCCGAATAAAAACTTAAATCGGCTTTATCAAAATTTAACCTTTTACAATTCACTTCGCATGTATAAAAATGTCTATAGAGCATTTTTTACAGATTCATCCTTCGTTTGTAGTATCTAATCATTTCTATCTACTACAAACGAAGGATTTTTTTTTTTATCGCCACTACAACTGTCAGAATTTACTCCATAAATCCAAATTTCTACAAATATTTTTTTTAACCGGACAGTGGTTGTCCGGTTTATGTGATATAATGAGCGTGCAGCTGCAAAAGAAGTACTAAATACATGCGAAAGGAACTAATGTCATGAAAGATTTTATCTTCGGGGCACGCTCAAACGTACCCGCAAACAAAAAACTTTCCAACGGCTACACTCTCTATGAGTGGATCAT
>CALXAN010000037.1 GCA_944386305.1 uncultured Clostridia bacterium | reverse complement strand
TCTCTTTACGGCAGAGAAAAACGGCTTTTTTTCAAATTTATACTCTTCTGCCGGTGCGGCCGAAGGCGAGGCAGTCTTCGGTTCGTATATGTCCTCTTCGGTTTTTATAGGTAATGGAGTCATTTTTCTCGTACCTTTGTCTGAGTCTTTTGTATACATATATAATTGCTTCCGTTCAGCCCGAGTTCCGCGCTCAAACGGTATGCCTGCGGCGGGTAGCGGGCCCGCGCCGTTTCTGAAATATAGCAAATGATATTTTATCATATAATGTCGAAGTTGTCAATCGTCGGCCTTCCGCGTCCGCGCGGTAAACGGGCGCGTGTTATCTGAGTTTTTTTATGCGTTCGGTGTAAGTATTGGCATTTTTGCCGTAATTTATAACTGAGAAGATATATGAGCCATATTTCCGTCTTCCCGCCGACTGACTGTTAGGCGACGGCGCTTTTATTTACGCGTATGGTTCTTATAATTTTTTTGTCGCGTTCGGCTCCCTTTGGGTGCTTTAATCTCTTCGCTGTGACGGGCGCCGAACAAAATTAAATGCGCAGCTGCGCGGCGTCTTGTCCGCAGGCCTGCAAAGGCGAAAATGCGTCCTTTTTTGTACAGGCAGTTTTAAGCGAGCGGATTTTTGTGCGGACAAGGCCGCAGTCAGTCCTTTCCGAATTAAAATTTTAACGCGGTACGCGCTTCAAATCATACGATAAAAACCGCCTGTCGGCAGCCGAGCGAAATATGCCGTCTTGGCGGCTTATGTCTTGCATCATACGCTCGGGTTTGCGCCCTTATTAAGCGCCGATTGCGCTTTTTATAGGTTTCGGAGATTTTACGTCGGAGCGCCCGTTGCTGCAAATAAAAATCTGTTTTTCATCTTCGCGTATTGCGTGCGAATATAAAATATGCTACAATATTGCTATGTTCGATATCGCAGCCGCTTTTTCGGCGCGAGGATATGAGGGGAGGCCGTGGGATTGATTTTGTCAAAAGGGCGCGATGATTTCCTGTGCGGAGAATTTTCACGCATGCGTTGGTCCGCGCCTCTGCTCTGCTCTCCCTGCGAGTTCGGAGAGTATGTTTCGGGACTGGACGTCTCGGGCAGGACTTTGGCCTCGGTACATTCGGTCGGAGGCGGTTTATTTTTTAAGCGGGAGTGGATAGAAGCCGCCGCGGCAGCCCGCATGGAATGCGATGTGGAAGAGGGTATTTTTGAGAGAATACCGTCTTCTATGCGCTTCGCAAGGTCTGCGTCGGTGTCCTGCCCCGTGAGCTTCAGGTTCGAGGACGGAGGGTCGCTGGACGTGCAGTACTGCGGCGTGTCCAAGGTCCGCGTCGCGGCCGATACCCTAAAGGGGGATATAATCTGCCGATCCGACCCGCCGAATTTCGACGCAAGCGGTCTTTTCTGTCCGCTGATAGGGGCTCGGGTGAGCGGATTGCAGGCAGACGGTTCTCTGCGCGTGTCCGACGGCCGCGGCTCAGAATATTCCGACGGCAACCTGCTTATCAGCGACGTAAGGCTTATGTTCGACGACGGTCGGCGCATAGTCTTTGAATATGCGCTCGACAGGATGAGGCTTACGCTGTACGAGCCGGACGGCGAGTACTCGACGATTGACTTTAGCAGCCTTGTCGGAATTTTGACCGACGTCTGAGCCGGCGGGCAGTTAATATGCTTCGGACTTAAAAAAATATAATATTATTGATAATGAGTATTGACAAGAAGCTTTCTTTGTGCTATATTATATCTGTAATACAGAATACGGACATTATTCCGTAAAGATTTGTTGTTTGTTTTTTTGTTGTAAGACTCGTTTTATCCGGGTTCGTGGGCGGCGAAATCCGCCTTTTATATCAACGATAATAAATCTTAATAAGAGGTCTACAGATGATTAAGCGCAATACGAGGCAGAAGAAGCTTATCTTCAGCTGTTTGGAGCACCGTACCGATCATCCCTCCGCAGGCATGCTCTACGAGCAGGTGCATCAGATTGACCCGGGCATAAGCAAGGGCACGGTCTATCGCGTGCTTGCCGACGCGGCTAACGACGGCATGATACTCAGGCTGAGTTTCCCCGGTACCGACGACAGGTTTGACTATGTGACGGAGGGCCACTATCATATCAGGTGCCGCATGTGCGGCAGGGTGGCCGATGTGAGCATGGACTATCTGTACGGGCTGGAATACGATATACACGACAGCTGCGGCTTTACCGTAGAGGGTCACAACATGGAGTTTTACGGCCTGTGCCCTGATTGCAGGCGTAAGAGTGAGGAAGCTTAATATTTTGAGTAAAGGAGCTATATGTGATGAAGAGAAAATTCAGGTGCAAGATCTGCGGTTATGTTTATGAGGGGACGGAAGCTCCCGAGAAATGTCCTCAGTGCGGCGCTCCTGCTGCCCAGTTTGAAGAAGTAAAGGCCGAGGGCATGTCCTGGGCCGCCGAGCATGCGGTGGGCATAGCTAAAGACGTTCCCGAAGAGATAAAGGAAGGCCTCCGCGCCAACTTCAACGGAGAATGCTCAGAGGTGGGCATGTATTTGGCCATGTCAAGGGTCGCTTTTAGGGAGGGTTATCCCGAGATAGGTCTGTACTGGGAGAAGGCTGCCTACGAAGAGGCTGAGCACGCGGCTAAGTTTGCCGAGCTTTTGGGCGAGGTCGTTACCGATTCCACCAAGAAGAATCTTGAGATGCGGGTAGAGGCTGAGTGCGGAGCTACCGCCGGCAAGACCGAGCTGGCCAAGAGAGCCAAGGAGCTCAATCTTGACGCCATTCACGATACCGTCCATGAGATGGCCCGCGACGAAGCGCGTCACGGCAGAGCCTTTGAGGGCCTGCTCAAGAGATATTTCGGCTGATCAGAGGTACATAATATTATGGAAAATACTCAAAACAGGATTATATGCAACTGCAAGCAGGTCAGCCTTTTCGATATCGAGAACGCGCTGCAGAGCCACACTAAGTTCGAGGATGTGGAGAAAGAGTTTGAGGAAGTGCAGCAGATGACCGGCTGCTCTACAGGCTGCGGCGGCTGCCATGATAAGATAATGGAGATAATCTCCGACTATATCAGCGGCTGAACCGTTCTGACTGAAACCCGCAAAATTATTGTCCGCGGAGATCGCTTCCGTAACCGGTGCGAGCTCCGCGGATTTCTGCGTTTTTGCACAGTGATATAAAGTAATGTTAAATAAATGTTATATCTATTTACACTATCGGTGAAATATGATATAATACGTATCGAAATCTTAGTGCCGTATCGGCGGAGTCGATATGGCGCGGTTTATATTGATCTTTGCGGCAAAGTTTTGAGGCGGGGGGAGCTTCCTATGGACTTTTGTCAAATAAATCCCTGCCCGGAGGTGTGTGTTTGAAAAAATTCAAATTTACCTACACGCAGCTTATAGTCCTGAGCTTTTTCGGCGTGATAGCGGCAGGCGGCCTTTTGCTCATGCTGCCCATATCGTCTGCGGACGGGGAGTGGTCGTCTCCGATCGAGGCGTTTTTTACGTCGGTGAGCTCTACGTGCGTTACGGGTCTTGTGGTTGTGGATACATATACGCATTGGTCGCTTTTCGGTCAGGTGGTGGTGATTCTGCTTATACAAATAGGCGGATTGGGCTTTATGACCGTTATGAGCGCCTTTTTTCTTATCACCGGCAGGAAGATGCGGCTGCGCAACCGCTCGCTGCTCATGCAGTCTACGGGCGCGATTTCGCGCAGCGGTATAATGCGTCTGCTGCGCCGCATACTCATAGGCACGGCGCTTATCGAGGGGTTAGGTGCAGCGCTGCTGTCCATTAGATTCATTCCGCGCATGGGCGTGGTCGAGGGCTTGTGGAACGCGGTGTTTCACAGTATCTCGGCTTTCTGCAACGCCGGATTTGACATTATGGGCAAATACGAGCAGTTCTCCTCTTTTACCTCCTATGTGGAGGATCCTTTGGTGTCGCTTACGCTGGCCGCGCTGATAATCATAGGCGGCATAGGCTTTTTTGTATGGAGCGATATCGCCAAGAACGGCTTTAATTTTAAGCGTTATCATCTTCATACCAAGATAGTCGTATCTACTACGGCCGTGCTGGTGCTGGGAGGCTGGCTGCTGTTCTATCTTTTCGAGCGCGACGGTCAGCTTGCAGACCTGTCCCCGACGGGCAGGGCGGTAGCGTCGCTGTTTATGTCCGTCACTCCGAGGACTGCCGGATTCAATACCGTCAATATGGCTGATATAAGTACCGCAAGCGTGCTTTTGACGGTCATCTTCATGTTCATAGGCGGAAGCCCCGGCTCTACGGCAGGCGGTATCAAGACTACCACCGCCGCCGCGCTGGTTTTAGAGAGCGTTGCCGCCGCGTTTAACCGGGACAAGGTCACGGTGTTTAAGCGCCGTCTCGCGGACAGTACCTTAAAGCGCGCCAGCGCAGTGTGTACTATATATCTGCTGGCCACGGCCGCCGCAGTGCTGGCGCTGTGCGTCATGGAACCATACGGGCTGGAGCAGATATTGCTGGAGGTCGTTTCAGCCATAGGCACTGTGGGCTTGACGATGGGCATAACTCCGTCGCTGTGCGTCGCTTCCAAGCTTATATTGATGTTCCTTATGTTCATGGGACGCGTAGGAGGGCTTTCGCTGGTGCTCGTTTTGGGAGAAAAGAGCCGCGTACCGGCTACGGAGCGGCCTAAAGAAAATATACTCATAGGATAAAGGAGCTTTTCTGATATGAAATCGATACTTGTTATAGGAATGGGCAGGTTCGGCAGGCATTTGGCCGAGAAGATGCAGGAATTGGGCAACGACGTGATGATAGTGGACGAAAACGAGAATATAATCGAGGATCTTGCGCCTACCTTTGCCGATTCGCATATAGGCGACTGTTCGTCGGAGAACGTCATACGTTCGCTGGGCGTCAATAATTTTGATATATGCTTCGTCATGATCGGCTCCAACTTCCAGTCTTCGCTGATAGTCACGTCGCTGCTTAAGCGCAACGGCGCAAAGTTTATCGTCGCCAAGGCGCGCCACGAGATACAGAGGGAACTGCTGTACACCATCGGTGCCGACGAGGTCATATACCCCGAGCGCGACCTGTCGGAGAATATCGCCGTGCGCTACAATGCGGACAATATTTTTGATTATATACAGCTCACGGACAACTATGCCATTTACGAGATCCCCGCCCGCCCCGAATGGGACGGTATGAGCATATCCGAACTGAACGTGCGCAGAAAATATAAAGTAAATATAATCGCCGTCAAACAGGACAATTCTCTCAACCCCGCTCCCGGCCCCGATTACAGATTCTCCAAAAACGACCATATCGTAGTGCTGGGCGAATCTTCGGACGTGTTCCGCATGGCGGCAAAATAGAAAAGCAACGGCCTCTTATTGCACAATAAAAACAGACAATAGAAAAACAGCCTCCCATGGCAGAATAAAAGCAACTGCCTGCGCGGGGCTGTTTTTTCGCACGCTTCGCAGCGGAACGGTCAGATATATTTATGCTTTTTCCCGCTGCCGTCTGCTGCTGTTTCAAAGCCTTTTTCGTGAGCCCCTTTTCTGCCTCGCGTTTTCAGCATATCGGCAGGCGCAGGAAAAGCAGATGGGCCTCGTCGTCCGTCGTCTCGTCCTTCTTGCTTGTCGTTAATACCGTTCATAAATAAGAGGTTCATTGCTCTTTTTCGGCTCAATAAGCTTGTACATGTACCAGTCGGCCTTCCGTGCCGTTTTTGCCGGCTTTTGGCTTATAATTATTCGTGCGAAAAATGTTTGGTCCTCTTTGTTGCAACTGAGTTAAAAAGGGCAGCCACGGCAGCAGCTCCCTTTTTTGGCGATGTTTAACGGATTTTACATTGAATTTATTTGAGTTACGGACTCGGCGGAGCAGTTTATGCTTGCATTTTTTCTGTTTTGATATTATAATGTTATCATGGCGGTGCTGTACGGGGTTTGTTTTTTTCAGCATTTTTTTTGTGGAAAAGATTTAGTCTTTTGACACACCTTAGGCGTACCCGTACCGGCTGCCGTGCATGTGACGCAAAACGATATGTAAGAATATTAATGAATAGGCCGCCGATGCGGTCTGCCGTTTCGGTCCGCGGCGTACATGCACGGGCCGCGGCGATATATTGAAAAGAGACGGTGAGATACAGTGAGTCTTAATGCAGATGACAGGGCTGCTGAGAACAGCTCGGCTGTTGCGGACAGCGCGGCAGCTCAAATAACAGCCAATTATGCAGAGTCGGCCGAGTACGGCGTAGCTGTTCCCGCGGGGTACATGCCCGAGAGGAAGGCCGTAATAAAGTTTATAAAAGGTATCAGGAGCGTTATGTTCCCGGGCTATTTCGACAGTTCGGACCGTCAGGCGCAGACTGTTTTGGACAGGTTGGCGGGGCTGCACGGTATGCTTTCGGAGCAGGTGCTGCTGGCTCTGCGCAGCCGGGGCGCGGCGGAAGAACAAGACGCGAAACGGATATGCGATACCTTTTTCTCCAAATTGCCCGATATACACCGCATGCTTCTTAAAGATGCGCAGGCAGGCTTCGACGGAGACCCTGCGGCGAAGAGCAGGGTAGACGTCATATTCTCTTATCCGGGGTTTTTCGCCGTCTTTGTGTACCGGCTGGCGCATGAGCTGTATGTGCTGCACACGCCGCTTATCCCGAGGATAATGACCGAATACGCGCACAGCCGTACGGGTATAGACATCAATTCCGGCGCGGTGATAGGCGAATATTTCTTTATAGACCACGGCACGGGCGTAGTAATAGGCGAGACGACTGAGATAGGCGACAGGGTAAAGCTGTATCAGGGCGTCACTCTCGGAGCCTTGTCTACAAGGAGCGGGCAGCTGCTCAGCGGCAAGAAGCGGCACCCCACTGTGCAGGACAACGTCACTATCTACGCCAACGCTACCATTTTGGGCGGAGATACCGTGATAGGGGAGGGCTCAGTTATAGGCGGCAATACTTTTATCACCTCCTCTGTCCCGAAAAATTCGAGGGTCAGCCTTAAAGAACCCGAACCTAAGATACGCAACGGCCGCTGAATTTTTTTCAGCTGCAGGGTTGAGACGTTTTTCCGCGCCGAGGCGTGCGTCGGCGCGGAAATCATGAAAAGATGTGTCGATATTTCCGTTGCGCCGTATATGTGCGGCTGCCTACGGACGACTGCGGAGGAAATGTATGAAAAAGAAGATATCACGCTTTGTTCTATCTGTATGCGCGGTCGCTTTCTTTGCGTCGCTGCTCGTATTTCAGTCCTCGGCCGAGGGGTTCACGGACGGGAATTTCATATACACGCTCTCTGACGGTTTGGCTTTTATAACCGGCACGGTTCAGCCCGTATCGGGCGAGTTGATTGTGCCCGATACTGTATCGGGCCCTGTCGAACAGCTCCCGTCTACATCCGAACCCGGTGCACAAACGCCTCCGCAGGAGCCTGATGACCCTCAGCAGGGTACAGACCCTGGCACAGCTGAGCCCGAAGCGCCCGATACGGGCGTTCCGGAGCCTGAGCGGTATACGGTAGTGGGGATATCCGACGGCGCGTTTTCGGGTCAAACGGGGATAACTTCCGCCGTGCTGCCCTCGACGGTGACATATGTCGGAGCTTCCGCGTTCAGCGGCTGTACGGCGATGGCCTCTCTCAGCGCGCCTGGCCTTGCGCAGGTGTCAAACTCGGCGTTTGAAGGCTGCTCGGCCTTGTCTCAGTTCGACTTCGGTCGGATATCTTCCGTGGGTGCGTCCGCTTTCAGGGGCTGCGCGTTTACGAGCATTTCGCTGCCCGACGGCATGTCTCTGCTGGGCGACGGGGCTTTTGCCGGCTGTTCGGCTTTAGTGTCGGTCACATTTGCGGGCGCCGCGCCCGCAAGCGTCGGAGCGGGTCCGTTCGACGGCGCGGCCGAAGGCTTTACGGTCAATATAATGCAGGGCGCGCAGGGCTTTGAGCTGCAAACGGCCGAGGACGGTTCTGTGTCCTGGCTGGGATACAGAGTGGTGCAGACGCATGAGCATACTTTCGGAGAATGGACGGTTGTAACTCCCGCTACCTGTACGGCGGACGGGTCTCAGACGCGAGCCTGTTCCTGCGGATATACAGAGACGCAGACGCTTCCCGCCTTGGGTCATCAATGGTCGGAGTGGATGCACGACGAGGCGCTGTCTCAGTCCATGGGAGCGGCGTGGAACCGACGCACCTGTTCGCGCTGCGGCGCTACCGAAACTGCCGCCGCAGGCTCTGAACCCCAAACTCCCCAAACCCCTCAAACTCCCTCCGTCGAAGAGCCCCATGTGCATTCCTGGTCCGAATGGAGCATCCAAAGGGAGCCTACCGCCAGTCACGCCGGTTCTGAGATACGCACCTGCTCCATATGCGGGCTTCAGGAGGTCAGGAGCATAGTGCTGGCCGACAGTATCGAAGACCCTGTGACGAGGGACTTTATTGTGGACGCTCTGTCCGATGACGGTTATGCCGTGACGGATACGGACGGGAACGTAGTATTTTACATATCCCTGCTCAATGTAAGCGATATAGTGATAGACCGATATTGTTCCTATTCCGCGGCAGATGTGCGCGACTTGATAAACGAGGCATATTCGGCCGTGAGTTCCTGCGTGAGGAATACGCTTTCCTCTCAGGACAAACAGACTGTCGATGCGCTGATGTCGATAAACCCCGGAGTGAACTATGTTGCGCTGAGTTTCGGCGTCGATATGAGCTTTGACTACAATATAATATTGCCCGTCGTGTTCGACAGCTCTGCGTTTAACTCCGATGAGCTGCATGTATACAGGTTCGACAGGGACAGCGGGGGCTTTGAGCACGTCTCGTCCGATACGTCGTCTGACAGCGACGGGTATACCGTAAGCTTCAGGTTCAATTCCACGGGCGTATTCCTTGTCACGGACGCCCTGCTTTCTGGCAGCGGCTCCCCTCAGACTCCCCAAACCTCCGAGCCGCAGACGCCGACTCTTCCCTCAGACGGTGAGCCGACTGAGCAGTCTAAGGGCTGGCTGGCCAATCTTATGGAAGAGTGGGGTCTTGACGCTACATATTGGTACTGTGTGCTGGGTATGTGCGGTTTGGTCGCCTTATTCTATGCGGCGCGTTTCCTCATCCCTTATTTTATCAGAAAAAGGCGTGCGGCGGCCGGTGACGGAAAAGAGCAGTCCGACGCTGACGGAAATTTATCCGACGAAGCCTCTGCGGACGGGGATATGGAATTGAGCGACAATACAGAGTCCCCGCAGCCTAAATCCGTGCGCAGACGCGACCCGGACGGAGGGTCGGGCCTGCTGGACAGGATAAGAGGAACGCGCCGCAGCGGCAGACGCAGGTCTCCCGACAGACGGCGCAGGGACTGATAAGACATCCGGTTTGCCGCCGAGGCGGAGAATAGGGGGCATAAAGTGTTTAGGCAGATGAGGCGGAACTCCCAGCGGCTTTCGGCGGAAGAGTGCGTCGATATACTCGTCCGCGCCACGTCGGGCGTGCTGGCACTGTCGGGCGACGGCGGCTACCCGTACGCCGTACCGCTCAGCTACGTGTACGATGATTCTAAGCTGTATTTTCACAGCGCCGTACAGGGGCATAAAATCGACGCTGTCAGAGGCTGTGATAAGGCCAGTTTCTGCGTTATCGACAGGGACGAAGTTGTTGCGCGGGAGTATACTTCGTATTTCAGGAGTGTGATTGCTTTCGGCCGTATCCGCATCTTAGACGACGCGGATGAGGCGCGTAAGGCCATGGAGAAGCTGGCGGTCAAATATCATCCCCGCGATATCCCTGCTCACAGACAGGCTCATATAGCCTCCGCGGGCAGCGGCATGTGTATGATAGAGCTCGCTGTGGAGCATATGAGCGGCAAAGCGGCCAAAGAGCTTGTCGCCGCCCGTCCCGAGCGAGGTATATGACCCCTGCGAGGTTTTCTGCACGGGTGAGCGCTTTTATATCTGTGAGGTCGGAGGCGGATATGCAGTTTGTATATTTGCGCGGCCTTCATATTGCGGCCGTATAATGAATCCTCAGCCGGGCGCGGTATCGCGCCGTTTGTATAAAGCGGAGGCGGAACATACGTTCCGCCTCCGTCTTTTACAGCTTCTGTATCAGCTGCTGGTCTATCCAGGTATTTATACCCGCTATTACTTCCGTGCCGCCTACGGCGATTTTTTTACCGAGCAGCACGCAGGTCTTGCCGCCCTTTTGTACGGGTTTGCCTCTGAAGAGTATCTGTGTGATGACATGGATATAGTCGTCTTTTACCCATTGGGGTATACGGCTGCCGCCCGGATAATACCTTTCGGCTTCGGGCAGGATTTTTATCCTGTCGCCCACTGCGGGCACATAGTCCTGCGCCCCTGTCGGGGTGTCGTCTTCGGAGGGGTCTGTCGCTGTTCCCGGTTGTTCCTCTTCTTCGCTGCTTCGGAACTCGTCCATGTATGCTTTTACTTTGGCCTTGAACTGATCCCAGTGCGGCAGAATATATGCCGGGCAATATTTACTGCCGCCCCTGAGCCTGGACCACTTGTAGTGGCTTACGAGCTCGTCGTGTGTCAGTCCGTACTTCAGCAGCAGGCCCGCGGCCAGCCTTGCGCAGTTGTCCTCGCTTGCTGTATCGTCATCGTCTCCGGAGCCGTTCATGATGCATTCTATGGCTATGGTCGTGCCGTTGCCCGGGCCGGTGTTCCCGTCTCCCGAATGCCATCCGACTTCGTTTTCTTTAAGATTCTGCCAGGCCTCTACTGAGTCTACGTAATAATGCACCCGTACGTCGTTCATGTTGCAGTTGGGCCATGTGGCGCGCGTGTACTGCTCTGCGTCCGTGGTCTGCGGGCTGTGCGATACTCTGCCGGTGTTGTGTATCGTTACATATTTGACTTCGCCGGTGCCGCCGCTGAGCAGACGCTCGGATTTGTATTTTGAGCCTTTTTTATATACGCCGCTGTCTTTCTGCCATACGGCGCCGTCCGGGATGATTTTTTCTTTTACGGTGACCCCGCAGAATATTCTCGTTTTGTCAGGTGTCAAGAAAGCCATTATTCCGTCTCCTTTTTTTCAAGATTGGCCAAAATCGATTTTAATTTGTCGGGTATGGGCAGGCCGAGCCTGACCGCATTCTCCAGCAGTGAGATGCCCTCGTTGGATATGTAGAAGAATATCACTGCCGTTCTTATCGTACTGCCCGAGCCTATTACAGATACGTCTATGAGGTTGGCTATGCATACGAGTATGAAGATGCATATTTTTTTGAGTATGCCTTTAAAGCCTATCTCGCTCGAAAGCGTTTTTGTATATACGGCGGCGCATATGCCGGTGATATAATCCGCCGCCACAAAGCACAGCAGGGCGATCACCAGCGAGTCCAGTCCGCCTATGAGATAACCCAAAGCCGCGCCCACCGCGGCCGCTGCAGTCTGTATCCATTTACTGAAATTCAATCCGTTCACCTCTTGTCCGTCAGATTCTTTTGCGGTCGTAATGTTTTTTTCAACCTTTATTTTTAATGCGGTTTTTTATCTGTATACGAGCCGCGCCTTCAGCGTAGAGCTTGGTAAGGCGCTGTTTACTACCTGCATGCAGAACAAGCCCGCGGCTTCACCGTCATTTCGTCCGCCGAATGCCGTCAGCATGCCGTCCTGGCCCGTATAAGAGACTGTATAGCTGTCGTCAGCCGGCGAGTCGCCCTGCGTCGAAGACGTCGCTGCGGGCAGCATGAGCCAGTCGTATTCGGCTGAGTATGTCAGGGCAGTGACATAGCCGCTTTGGCCGCTTAGAGCGATGCCCGCGTTTTCATACTGCCCCTCGTCTTCGGGCAGTCTGACGGATACGCTTATGAGCTGTCCGTCGTTGTATGTCTTGAGTCCGTCTAAGTACATTCTGTAGTTGCCGTAGAGGTTTTCCTCTCCTCTGTAGCTTACGGCACTGCTGGTCTGATCACTGCCTGAGGCGTTGCCGAGCGAGGCGGTGCCTCCCGTTTGTGCCAGCACTCCCGCGGTGACTCCGGCGCCCAGGGCGGACTGTATGTCCAGCGTCGCGTATTCCGTTACTGCCAGCAGCGTGGATACGCTCAAGGTGTCGGCAGTCGATATGCCCCAGCGCGTTCCTCTTTTCTGCGCCATGGATGAAAACTGGGATATTGATATCGTCGAAATTGCGCTGCCCGCATAGACGGTTTGCCCGGCCGCGCTGAACAGGCTGCTGTTGTCGTACTCGAACGGCTCGTTGAGGTTAAGAAAGCGTTCTTTTTCCGAGTCGTATACCGCGCCTTCGTATGCCGACAGGTAGATTTTGTCGAGCAGCTGCCCGTCTGACGATACAAACGCGGGGTGCAGCTTGAAGCCGGGCTTGTACGAATCGCTTATGTAGAGCCTGAATTTGGTCATGCTGTAGCCTGCGGCCGCCTTTTGCACTACAAGCGGCACTACTCGGTAGTAGAACTTGGGCTGCTCTACCATGACCTGCACCTGTGTGCCGATGGGATACTGCGTCTGACCTACAGTCACCGCCGTGGTGAGGAAGCCCGTCTCCGTATACGCCTCGTCCGTACTGTACGCCGTAACCGCGCCCGAGTCGGCGACGTTGCACCGCTTGCGCCCTCCGAAACAGTTGAATATCGAATAATCGTCGCCCGCTATCATGCATGAGCTGGCTGCGATGCGCTGGCAGGTCTTGGCCTGCATGTCCCCCTCTATGTCCGCTACCTGATATACTCCCGACAGGTATTTCATCTCTTCTCCCAGTTCGTCTGCCAAT
>CALXAN010000036.1 GCA_944386305.1 uncultured Clostridia bacterium | reverse complement strand
CGACCTGCTGTGCCTCGCGTATCTTATAGCCGACTTTTTCGCTGCGCTCGTCGAGTTCGCACCTGATGCCCGCGTTGCGCACGGCTTCATATACTTTAGTCGCATATTCCATGTTCTTTTCCGATATCGGTATTACCTTGACCTGAGTGGGCGCCAGCCATACGGGGAATTTGCCCGCATAATGCTCGGTGAGTATGCCTATAAATCTCTCTATAGAGCCGAAGCACACCCTGTGTATCATGATAGGACGCTGTTTTTCACCGTTTTCGTCGATATACTCCAGCTCAAAGTTGAGCGGCATTTGAAAGTCGAGCTGTATCGTGCCGCACTGCCAGGTACGTCCTATGCAGTCCTGAAGATGAAAATCTATCTTGGGTCCGTAAAACGCGCCGTCGCCTTCGTTTATCGTATATTCCATTCCCAGCTTTTTCAGCGCGTTCTTGAGTCCGTCGGTGGCGGCTTGCCAGTCTTCATCGCTGCCCATGCTGTTTTCCGGGCGCGTAGACAGTTCTACGGAGTACTTGAACCCGAATTTGGAGTATACCTCGTCTATAAGATGCACGACCCCGGCTATCTCGTCGGTTATCTGATCTTTTCTCATAAAAATGTGCGCGTCGTCCTGAGTAAAGCAGCGTACGCGGAACAGGCCGTGCAGAGCTCCCTTGAGTTCGTGCCTGTGTACGAGGCCGAGCTCTCCTATGCGTATAGGCAGCTCTCTGTAGCTGTGAGGCTGGCTCTTGTATACCATGACCCCGCCCGGGCAGTTCATCGGCTTGATGCAGTAGATTTCATCGTCTATTGTGGTAGAATACATGTTGTCTTTGTAGTGGTCCCAGTGCCCGCTCGTTTCCCAAAGGTGTCGGTTCATGATAAGCGGGGTAGATACTTCGACGTAGTTGTCCCGATAATGTATCTGCCTCCAGTAGTCTATCAATGCGTTCTTCAGCGCCATGCCCTTTGGCAGGAAAAACGGAAATCCCGGGCCCTCGTCTTTGAGCATGAACAGTCCCATTTCTTTGCCTATCTTACGGTGGTCGCGTCTCTGCGCCTCCTCCATAAGCTTAAGGTATTCGTCCATTTCCGCCTGAGTGCGGAACGCGGTGCCGTTTATGCGAGTGAGCATCTTGTTGTTTTTGTCATTTTTCCAGTATGCGCCTGACTGCTGGGTGATTTTAAAAGCCTTTAATCCTTTCGTGTAGGTGAGATGGGGGCCGACGCACATATCGATATATTCGCCCTGTTGATAGAAGCTTATAGGCGCGTCCGGCGGCAGCTCGTCGATATGCTCCAGCTTGTAGTTTTCTTTGCGTTCCTGCATGAGTTTTACGGCTTCTTCACGGGGCAGGATAAACGTCTTTATGGGCAGGTTCTCTTTGACTATCTTGCGCATTTGGTCCTCGATAGCCTGCAGGTCTTCGTCGGTCAGCTTTGTATCCCCGAGGTCTACGTCGTAGAAGAACCCCTTGTCCGTTGCCGGGCCAAAAGCGAAATCCGCCTCGGGGTACAGGCGCTTGATAGCCTGAGCCATGATGTGCGCTGCGGTATGACGTATGACGTGCAGCTCCTCTTCGGGCGGGCATTCTCTGACCTGGCCGTCGTTGTAAAGAACTTTCATGATGCTTGCTCTCCTTTATTTTGGTTATTTATTATCTTACAATAAAAAACAAAAAAACCTTGAACGGCATATAGCCGTCCAAGGGTGCATTTGCACGGTTCCACCTTGCGTTTAACTCTTTCTGTGCATGTCACGCCGCACGTACGCCGACGTTTATGCATAAGCTTTCTGACGCCGGTGCTCGGGAGTGGTTTTCGCTGCGGACGCGAACGGATCGCTTTCAGCCTCGGCGATCTTCTCTGTAGGACATGTCTGTGCAGCTACTGTCTCCGTCAATGCATTTTTTTTGATATGCTCCGAATACGGCTATACGGCCTATATTCGGCAAATAATATTAGTATTATACACTCTTTAACCTTGCTTGTCAATAGTGTTATCGCCTGCTTTGCGGGCTTGCTATTTAAAGCCCAGCTCGTCTCGCAGCTTCAGCAGGGCTTTCTTTTCTATCCTCGATACATAAGAGCGCGATATGCCCAGCCTCCTGGCAGTCTGCATCTGCGTCAGGGCGGGTTCTGATAAGCCGTAGCGCAGGCGTATTATCTTTTTTTCACGTTCGTCTAAGGTCTTCATGGCCTGGGATAACTGTGATATGCGTATCCGACTGTAAACGGATTCGAGAATATTGTCCTCTTCTGACAGTGTGTCTATCAGCGACAGCGTGTTCCCGTCCTTGTCCGTGTCTATCTGCTCGTTTATCGATATGTCGTTTGCCGTTTTTTTCTGACTGCGAAAATACATAAGTATCTCATTCTCTATACAGCGCGCCGCGTATGTGGCCAGGCGCGTCTTCTTTGAGCTTTTGAAACTGTCTATGGCTTTGATGAGGCCTATTGTGCCGATCGAGATCAGGTCGTCCTGTTCCTCGGGGGAGGAGTAGTATTTTTTTACGATGTGGGCAACGAGGCGTAAATTATGCTCTATGAGCGAGTTCCTCGCCGCGGCGTCGCCGCTGCGCATTTTCTCTATCATTTGCGCTTCCTGTTCGGAAGACAGCGGCTTCGGAAACGATCCGGCGCCGCAGATATGCAGGATAAGGAAGAAAAAATCAAGCGGTATAAACATAAAAAAACCTCCTACAATAGCTTATTTGCCTCCGCATTGTTTTATGTCAAAAAAAATGCGCTTTAAGCCTGACCGCGCGGACGGTAACTTGACAATTGATGATAAATTTGATAGACTGAATGACAGTATGCCGCGGACAATATCCGTATATATCTCAGTTATTCAGAAAACTACAGGAGGCCTATGTTGTATGAGTGTTAAATTTATCATAGATTCCGCTTCGGATATCCTCAGAGACTATGCCGAGCGTAACGATATGATTTTTATGCCGATGACTACCAGGATAGGCGAGCAGGACTATTTGGACGGCGTCGATATATCTCATGAGGAGTTCTATAAAAAACTTTCGGAGACAAAATCGCTGCCCAAGACCAGCCAGCTGTCTCGCTTTGCTTTTGAAGAGGTGTATGAAAAGGTAAGACAGAGCGGCGACGAGGCCGTGGTTATAACTATTTCGGGGGGACTTTCGGGTACTGCGGGAGAGGCGGCTGCGGCGGCGGAGTCCTACCGCGACTGTATATGGACCGTAGACAGCAACAATGTCACGATAGGGGAGCATATACTCATAAAATATGCGGAAAGACTCAGATCCGAAGGTCTTGGTGCGGCGCAGATAGCCGCGCGGCTCGAAGAGGTGAAGTCCAAGGTCTGCCTTATCGCTATGTTTGATACCCTTGAATATTTGGTAAAAGGCGGCAGGGTCTCAAAGACCGCGGGGTTCGCAGGGGGATTGCTGGGTATAAAGCCTGTTTTTTCTATCAAAGACGGACAGCTGTCGCTTTTGGGAAAGGCGCGCGGATCCAAGCAGAGCAATAACCTGCTCAATAAATACATCGAACAGACCGGCGGCATCGACTTCTCCATGCCGTATATGGCCGCATATTCCGGTATCGACAGGTCTTTGCTCGACGCATATATACAGGACAGCCGTCATATATGGGAGGGCCGCGCGGATGATATTCCGGTGTCTACTATAGGCAGTACCATAGGGACGCACGCAGGTCCGGGCGCCATAGCTGTCGCATATTTCTGCAAGTAGGAGGCTGAGTATGATTAAGAACATTCTGTTTGACCTTGACGGCACGCTTTTAAACATGCCTGATCTCGGACTTTTTTTAAAGAAATATTTCAGCTTATTTACCTCGGTGGCCTGTAAGCTGGGCTATGATAAGGAGCTTGTGGTCAAGGCCCTGAAGCGCGGCACGGAGTACGTGTATGCCAATGACGGCACAAGGACCAATAAGGAGGCCATGTGGATAGGCTTCGAGGAGTTATTGGGGCCGGGGGTATATGAGTCCGAACCTGTTTTTGACGAGTTTTACCGCAATGAATTTCGTGACACCGTAACCGAGACTCGCCCTGATCCCGCTACCGCCTGCATGCTGGTCAAATGCGCAAGACGGCATGCCGAAAAGGTAATATTGGCGACAAATCCGTTTTTCCCGCTGGAAGCGGTAAGGACCCGGCTCAGCTGGCTTAATCTTAAAGACAGCGATTTTGACGGGATAACGTCTTACGAAAATTCCCGTTACTGTAAGCCTAAACCCGAATATTATTCTCAGACACTGGAATTGTTCGGGCTGTCTGCTTCCGAAAGTCTCATGGTGGGCAACGACGTCTCCGAGGATATCCTGCCCGCCCGCAAGACCGGACTTGATACATTTCTTCTGCATGGCTGCGTGATAAACAGGTCCGCAGCGGAGTATGAATCTGCAGAGGGAGATGCAGACGCCCTGTGCCGTTATATCGAACAACAGACCCTCTAAATTACATAAAGTCTGAAAGAAATACATGGCATGCCGATAGGCCTTTCAGAGATGCATCAGAGACGTGACGCGTATATGAAATATAATTAAAATTAATATGGCTCCGCCTTAAAGGCGGAGCCATATTAACTTCTTTCTTTGCAGGCGATACAATCTTCCGACGGCGCATTAAGCTAAGCTTCAGCTTATTTGATATTTTGCGCTTTGTTTAAATTTAAAGACGCCGAGCAGGCGTCCTTAATCTGTATATAGCAGCGTTAAGCTGCGGGGGACAAGTCTGATAACGGATCTTTTATCCGTTGCCCAATATTATGCCGCAAACGTCGGCTTGCGTCGCCGCGAGGTAGTCGGCCCCGGCGTTCGACAGCTCTTCGGCGCTGCCGTATCCGTACAGCACGCCTATCGAATCCATGCCGTTGGCGCGGGCTCCGTTGACGTCGTTTTCCCTGTCTCCGACCATGACGCACTTGGAAGTGTCGGACAGCAGGCACGTTGTCGCGGCGTAACGGATGACCGCCGTTTTCTCACTCCTGCGTCCCTGCATGTCCGCGCCTGCCACATAGGCGAAATATTTTTTTATGTCAAAATATTCAAGCACTTTTACCGCGAATATCTCGGGCTTAGACGTGGCAGTTATCAGTCTTTTCCCCGCATTGCAAAGCGCAGCGAGCATTTTGTCCGTACCCTCATACAGGATATTTTCGTATATGCCTCTGTCCGCGAAATACTCTCTGTAATATTCTACGGCTTGTTGTGCCTTGCTTGGGCTGAACCCGAATTGGCGGCTGAACGATTCTGTCAGCGGCGGGCCGATAAAGCTGTACAGACTCTTTCGGTCTCGGACGTGAATGCCGAATTTATTCAGCGCGTACATTATGGAATTTGTTATTCCGACCCCGGGATCGGTGAGCGTTCCGTCGAGGTCGAACAGTACGGTGTCATAATCTTTCGTTATTTTATTTTTCTGCATTCGAGATAATACCTCTTATCCTGAGCCATGCCCATTGAGAATGTCTTTCTCGGCAGCGCCCCGTCAAGGATGACTGTTCTGAAAAGTTCGTTCTTTGCCATGGCCGGCAGCAGGAAACCTGCAGTGCGCGGAGAATTCTCTGCCAGTCTGCGCAGGTCGTCGTCGCCGTGTATGTAGTCGATCTCGATGTCGGGATTTGATTTTATCAATTCGTCTAAAAATTGCTGCAGCGCCCCGACCAAAAGGTTGTGTCCCTGGTGCGGTACGCGCATGATTGTCTGCGAATGTGCGGTGACAAGCGTCAGGCAGTCGTCGTCTGCCTGTTCGGCATTGTCGATTACTTCGCTTCCCGGGAAATATTCGTTAAATTTTGAGATAAGTTCCTTGATGTCTACGTTGAACACTGCTCTGTGTATGGGTTCAAACTTAAGCGAATCGTCATGCAGGTTGACTACCTCGACCAGCGCGTACCTGGCCTTAGCCGCGGCAGCGGCGTTGCCTGAGGCTTTAAGGTCTTCGTAGCATTTTTTTGCGGTAGCCAGGCTGTGGTTCCCGTCCCCGGCGGCGAAAAGCAGCGGCTGGGTGTCGGCAAGACCGTATGTTTTGTCGAAATTCTGCAGCATTTTATCCAGCGCGGCGTTTACATTGTCTTTAAGGCTGTCTGAGATAAGTCTTCCGGTAATATGCCCTCCGCCGAGCATAAGGTCGAAGCCGTACAGTGTAGCCATATCCTGTCTGTGTTCGTCAAGAGGTTCTATGACGCTGTGAGACCGGTCGTCGATGAGCATCATTATATGCGGCAGTTCCAGCGGCGCATCTCGGCGTATCTTTACCCTCGGCGGCAGCCTGTCTATCACAGTGCCCTCGGTTGCCCTAACGAGGGTTTGGGCGCCTTTTTCATATGAATATTCTTCAAGGTCGAGCATTCCGACTATACCGTGTCTCACGCTGCCGTCGGACAGCGTGCGTTCGACGTATATATATGCGTCTTTGTATTCTTCAAATAAGCCGTCAGACAGATATCGCGTCATTTGGGCGTTGATATCGCGGATGCGCTGCGGAGCGTCAGTATCTTTAAGATACACTTCGGGAAATATAAGGTTGAGCGTAGACGGCTTGTCTTCGCAGATTCGGCGCACATTTGCCCAATATTCTCGATCGGACGTGTATTGATCGCAGGCTATGACGCTCCAGGGCGTGAAATCCGTCAGCTTGGGCAGCAGTATATTTGCAGGTTTAAATACCGTCATGTCTGATCCTCCTAAGTTTTACGGCGTCAGTTCTGTACCGTATGTTTGCGGCGCTCCGCTTAAGTTTCGGGATAAATACGGCGCCGTTGTCATATATATTGGCGTCGGCACTGTATTTATTTAATTATATCATAAGCCTGTATGAGCGTCAATAGACCAGGCCTATCGGATTATAGAATAAATGTTACATGTTGAAATCAGACGCAATTTATGATATAATACTTAGATAAACGTAATATCTTGTATATAATATTATCACCCGCTGTTGCGGGCGATCGGAGATGTTTTGAATTTATGAGGACTGCGATTATAAGCGCCATGCAATCTGAGATTTCGGCTGTGTCGGAATTGCTCGAGGACTGCAGATCGGATGACCTGCCCGGCATGCGGATATGCAGCGGCAGTATCTGCGGGTGCGACGCTGTGCTGGCCGTGAGCGGGGAGGGCAAGGTCAATGCTGCGGCCTGCACTCAGACGCTGATACTCAGATATAAGCCGGACTGCGTGATAAATATAGGCGTGGCGGGAGGCATAGAGCCGACCATGCGCCCGGGGGATATTATAGTGGCGGACAGCTGCGTGCAGCATGACTTTGACGTATCCGCTCTCGGGTACGAGCCCGGCTGGATATGCAGCCTCAACGAGAAATTCATACCCTGCGACAGGGTTCTGAGCGATGCTCTGTATCGAGCCGCTTCCGGCGAGCCTTCGATACGCGCCGTGTATAGAGGAGTGATAGCTACGGGCGATATGTTCGTAAGCAGCAGCGAGAAGGCCCGTAAGATAGCTACGGCGTTCGGCGCCGTGGCTGCCGATATGGAGACGGCGGCTGTGGCGCAGGTATGCAGGATGAACGGGGTAGCCTTTGCTGCCGTGCGCGCGGTGTCTGACAGCGGAGGGGACGGCGCTGAGGCTGATTATGATAGATTCGAGACTTTCGCCGCGGATATGTCTTCAAAAATTATCGGCGTATATTTCGCCGGGATGACGGGAGTGGATTAATGTCGCCTCTTAAGAATAAAGGCCAACGCCGAGACGGGTTTTTGTTAGGTGCGTTTTTGCTGTCGGTGACAGGACTGCTCACGAAGATTTCCGGCTTGGCCTTCAGGGTTATACTGAACAGGATGATAAGCGGCTCGGCCGATATCGTCGCGGCTGCGGGGAATATAGAAGAGGTTACTCTGCTTACCGATGCGGCCATGAGTAATTTTACCTCGGCGTTCAACGTCTATACTTTTCTGCTGGCTCTGTCCAGTCAGGGGCTGCCGGTGGGTATATCTGCCATGATAGCCAAATCCCTGGCGCTGGGCAAATACAAGGATATACGCAAGCTGATAAGATCAGTTATGCTGATTTTTGTGACTGTCGGCGGGGCTCTTTCTATTTTGGGCGTGATATTTGCCGGTCAGATCGGCAGGCTCATGAACAGTGCGGAGACAGAGTACTGTATGCGCTATATAATGCCGTCGGTATTCTTTATAGCCGTGACATCCGTGTTCCGAGGCTATTTCCAGGGCTTCAACAATATGCGCCCGACGTCTGTGTCTAACGTAGTCGAGGCTGTTATAAAGCTTGTGGCCGGCTGCGGCATCGCATATATATTCCAGGTCAAAGGCCTGCCGTCCTATCAGGTAGTGGCGGGCGGTATACTCGGCGTTACTTTGGGCACTGCGGGAGCCTGCGTGTATATGCTGCTCAAGTATATGTTCAGGGACAGGGCGTACCGGATTACCGTTAAGGAGTTTATGCGCAGCAGAGGCACGCCCATAAATAAGCTGCTGAAAGAGTTTGCTGTCGTGACGATACCTATAGCTCTGTCTGCAGTTACCATACAGATGATGGGCATGATTGATTCTGCCGTAATAGTCCATACTCTAAAGGATATTGTAGGCGAGGTGCAGGCTAAGGCGCTGTACGGCGCGTACGGCAATAAAGCCACTGCAATTTTCAACTTGCCGTCGTATTTTGTCATAACCATAGGCGTCAGCCTGGTGCCGCAGATTTCGGCGGCTTTTGCGGAGAAAAATTCTCTTAAAATCAGACGGACAATGAACGATGCGTTTAAATATTCGTCAATGCTTGCTTTCGCCTGCGCGTTCGGACTGGCGGCTGTGTCTACACCGACGATAAACTTTCTGTATTCGGGCGATAACCATGTGGCGGGCAATCTGTTGTCCGTACTTGCCTTATCGCTTGTCGCGGTCGGACTTGCAAATGTTACCAACAATATACTGCAGGCTATAGGAAAGTCGTATTTAGCCATTATCTCCGTCGTGGTAGGTACTTTGGTCAAGAGCGTGCTTACGTGGGTGCTGGTGAGCATCCCCGCTCTGAATATTTACGGCGCGCCTATCGCTACCAATATTGCTTATCCGGTAATGGTCATAATGAACCTGTATTTCATAAAGAAAAATTTCGGATACACGCTTCGATATAAGACCGTTTTTGTCAAACCGCTGATAGCCGGACTGGCATGTTATGTCTCAGCCATAGGCTTTACCAAGCTCTTTAACTCCTTTTTACCTGAAACCGTGGCCCTTTTTGCGGTGATTCTTTGTGCGGGTAGTGTGTTTATTGGAGTTGTTTTTGCTTTGAAATTGGTCACTTTTAACGAAGTTAAACGTATTCTGAAAAAAAATGTTAAGAGTCCTTGAAAAATGTGGCATAATGGTGTAAAATATCGGTAAGAAGCTGTGTTTCCGTGATTTCGGGGACGGTATGCATAGAATATTAAAGTTAAAGGAGACGCAAAAAAATGAATAAGTACAATCTGATTTCTGCCGTTGCGGAAAAGGTGGGCATTTCTAAAAAGGATGCTACTCTCGTGGTCGAGGCGACTTTTGAGGCTATTACGGACGCTCTTAAGTCCGGAGATAAGGTTCAGCTTGTCGGATTTGGATGCTTCGAAGTCAGACAGAGAGCTGCAAGAGAGGGCAGGAATCCGCAGAATCCTTCGACTATGATAAAGATTCCCGCTACCAAAGTCCCCGTATTCAAGGCGGGCAAGGTTCTCAAAGACAGCGTAAAATAACTTATTTTTTCGTTTTCATAATTGTCCTGCGCCGTGCAGGACAATTATGATTAATGAGCAGTCGGTGTTTGTATGCGGTTGGATAAATATCTTAAGGTTTCCCGTCTCATAAAGCGGCGCACCGTAGCGACGGAGGCATGTTCGTCGTCCAAGGTCAAGCTTAACGGGAAGCTCGCAAAGGCCTCCGCCGAGGTCAAGCCTGGCGACGTTATAGAGATTGCTTTCGGTACCCGGCCTGTTAGAGTAGAGGTATTGAAAGTGTCGGAATATGCGCCTAAAGACGGGGCCTCGGAGATGTACAGGTTTATAAGCGAGGGATAGAGTGTCATATTTTTATCAGTTTCTGTATATTTTTAATATACAGGGAGTGATGTTGTATGGCGGACGGATTACATAATCTGATAATAGAATCCCGCAACCGCACGGTGGTCTCCGGAGTATGTGACGTCGGAGGTTTTGACGATAAGAGCATATGCATGTATACCTCCATGGGCAGATTAATCGTCCACGGTACACAGCTGCATATATTAAAAATGTCGGTTGAAACGGGCGACGTCATATTCGAAGGTACCGTCAATTCGTTGGAGTATTCGGATAAACAATCTTCAAAAAACGATAGTTTTTTGAAGAAACTGTTTAGGTGAGCGGCATGGATACGGGTGAGGTACTGCATCTGTCGGCCGCTTCGCAGTTGATCGTATTTAGCATGGGGCTTGCGCTTGGTTTCGCGTTCGGGCTGGTATACGAGGTATTCAGGTTGCTTCGGCGTATTGTCCGCACTTGTACGCCCATAGTTTTTGCGGAAGATATGCTGTATGCATTTATCTGTTCGGTCGCGACGGTTCTGTTTATTTTTATAGTAAACGAAGGTCAGGCAAGGGCTTATATAATTTTGGTCGTATTTGCCGGCATCGCTTTGTATTGTTTAACGGTCGGCAGGGCTTTTTGTGCAATTTACAGGCGGATATCGTCGTCAAGGTCAAAAAGTATCAAGGTTAAAGATAAAAATCGGGGGGACGCAGATCTTTCTGCGGTTGACAGCAATGAAGAGTAAGACGTTTATCAGAATAGTGCTGGGTGTAGTTTTGGCAGCTTCTGTGTGCAGCCTTATAGTTTTGCGCATGGGCACGATTGCAAGCGATAAAAAGATTGAAGAAGGCAATAATATGCTCAAACAGCAGAAGCTGCGCAATAACGAAATGGAGGACCTCCTTTCCGAAGAAAACGAGGAAGACTTTTACAAGGACGCCGCGGAGAAGCATTATGGTTACGGCAAAAGCGACGAAAAGGTCTATCTCGATGTGACCGGTCAATAATTCGAGGAATATTTTTTTGGATCAATTAAGGAGGAACTTTTCTTTATGGCCATTGAGGTCGGACAGATATTAGAAGGTAAGGTAACCGGCATATCGAAATTCGGAGCGTTTGTCCGTTTTGAAGACGGTAAATCGGGCATGGTGCATATATCGGAGATATCCGATAGCTATGTAACTGAGATAAAAGATTTTTTAAGCGAGGGCCAAACGGTAAAGGTAAAGGTCATAAGCATTGATGACAAAGGCAGAATTAATCTTTCTATAAAAAAAGCCGATACGAACCGCGAGCCTTCAAAGAAGCCCGCACCGTCCAGCAAGCCTTTTACGGGTTATTCTGACAGGAAACAATCTCAGCCGATGTCTTTTGAAGAGATGATGTCTAAATTCAAACAGGATTCGGAGGCCAAGTTCGCTGAACTTAAAACTACAAGGGAAGGCCGAAGATCAAATTATGCCCGTCGTTCTCAGAAATAGAGTATGAATATGAATATTTATGCGCCGTTGCAAAGGACGGCGCTTTTCTTTTTAGCCGATACGATGCCTGGGTACTGCAGAAAGGGCTGAGCATATGGGAGCAATGCCGGCAGTCAGCGCAGAAAAGCACGGAGTGTGTATAAGTCGGCGAATATACGGCAATACTCCTACTGTATCCAAAATATGGTATCGGGAGGTACTTTGTATATGAAGGTATTGCGTAAGATAATATGCGTGTGTGCCGTAGTTTCGCTTGTGCTTTTAGCCATGTCGGCGGTGGTGTATGCTGTGGAATATAATGACGCAAAGGTCGCAAGGGAGACGTTCCTGCGCTTGCATATAAGAGCCAACAGCGATTCTGAAGAAGATCAGGCGCTTAAACTTGAAGTAAGGGATGCGCTGCTCACGGTTACGACTACACTGCTTGACGGGGTTAAAGACAGAGACAGCGCAGAGGAAATAATAAACGACAACCTCGGGCTGCTCACTCAGACGGCTCAAAATGTTATTGCCGAAGAGGGTTATGAGTATGATGTCAATATATATATTGACAACGAGTTCTTTGATTACCGTGAATACGACGGTTTTTATTTACCTGAGGGTTACTACGATGCGCTTATCGTAGAGATAGGCTCGGGAGAGGGGCATAACTGGTGGTGCGTCGTCTTTCCCGCTGTGTGCACGTCAGGCGCCGTAGCCGAGCCCGAGACGAAAATCCCGTCTCAATTGCCTAAAGATGAGGATGAAGCTGATATCTCAGAAGATGAAAGTAAATCGGATATCGCCAAAGAAGAGGAAAAAACTACAGCCGATAAACAGGAGGCAGATGATATCTCAGAGGATGACGTGAAGGTGAATCTTCAGCTTGTGCCTGATAGGTTTCGTATATCAAGCAGACCGACCCCGTCAAACGATGAGGTAGAGATACGCTATGAGTCGTGGATATATAAGACGATACGCAGGATTTTTAATATATAGATAAATCATGTTTTCATACAGGCCTGAGTTATATTCAAAAGAACTCGATACGCTGCCGAAATCTTCGTGTGCGGCGTATCGAGTTCGCTTTTTATATAAATTCGCGCATTAATCGCGCCGGGAGCGCAGGCGTGTGGAATTATGTAAAAAACAAAAGACTATATAATCTATATAATGAGTATATAAATAGTTAAAAGGGGGGGGTATTTTTTATGTACGGGGGAGAAGAATACGGGGTAGGACA
This sequence comes from uncultured Clostridia bacterium, assembly GCA_944386305.1. Lineage (GTDB taxonomy): Bacteria > Bacillota > Clostridia > Oscillospirales > UBA644 > CALXAN01. The sequence goes on along the minus strand of CALXAN010000036.1, from coordinate 2,148 downwards.
AGAGCAAAACAATGCAATAAGACAATCGAACAGAAAAAAACGATTATCATTGTGGTAATTTCAATTATTATTCTTGCCGTAATAATCGGAGTTATCGCTCTTTCGGCGGCAAAGAAACAACGGGAGGAAATTGCCGCTTACGAGCTTGATATGTCTATTGTGCGTTTGTCCATGCTAGCCAGCGCGGCGGAAGCCGAGGATGCAGGCAATTTGATAAAAAGCGTATGGTACAACGCCATATACGAGGAGTCGGATTTCGAAACCGATAAGTATACTCAACCCTACGGATATTTTGTGAGTGATTTTAATATCGCGCTTTCAAATTTGTTTGCAGACCCTGAGTTTCAAAACCAAATATCTTCAATCGAATCGGATCAGTCCTATATTACCGATACTATGAAGAGTTTGGTGAATCCGCCGGAGGGCTACGAGGAAGCATATGAGGCCATAAAAGAGCTTTATGACGCATATTTGTCTCTGTCAAATTTAGTTATCAGCCCCAGCGGGAGTCTTACAACATTTTCTAGAGATTTCAACGAAATGGATTCTGAAGTTTTAGATTGCTACAAAGCTACGGAAATTTATATTGACTGAAAAGTTATTTGTCGGTTGCGTATTTATTAAGTATTGACCGAAAAGTTATTTATCCGTTAAACAAGCTGCAGCTTTGTTCAACATAACCGATAGCTTGTTGTGATAAACGTATTTGTCGTTTTTTAGGGGGGGGCAGCGTTAATGTGAAAAGAATTATTTTTATATCCATGTTTATATTTATCGCATTTGGAGTTGCCGCATGTTCGTCAGAACCTCTTGAGCCGGAATTGATAATTGAGCTGGAGAGTATGATGTCTGAAGATTTAGACCTTGATGCGGACATTCTTGCGGATTTCAGAGCCGAGGCCGTACAGATTGTAAACGAATGCGGAGGAGATGAACTTTTAGCCGTCGATTGTGTGGAGTATCTTAATGAAATAGAACCGAACTTAGATAACATAGATAGTCTTGAAAGTTATGCCTTATATTTAGCCGATATATATAATAAAAAATAAACGACTACGATTTGTCCGTAGCCGTGGTTCAACTGGCTTTAATAGATGCTGTTTTGGAATTTGTTTAATAACTTGATTTTTTAGGGCGGGCCGTTCTGCAATCTTGCAGACGGCCCGTTTTTATATGCATTAAATTGACTTTTGAGAGATGGTCTGATATAATTATCTTAAAGATAGGCGTTTGAGAAATATACAGTCGAGCTTTTAATTGGTTATATTTAATCTATCTGCCCATCATTTGTATTCCGGAGTTTTTGTTTAGTAAAAATCGATGTTTATTTATCGGCCCATTGGGCTTTGCAGAATTCAAATTTGTCCAAAAGATGTATGTTGTTTACATGACTATACAAGATGACTTTCTCTCCTTATATTACTTTATTCTTAAGGGCGTCTATAAAAAGGAGCTTAGAAATATGGGAGGATTTTTCGGTGATATTTAAATTTTATGATACATTGCCTCAGGCTGCCGCAGACATAAGAAAAGAAGTTTTTGTCGACGAGCAGGGGTTTAAAGATGAATTTGACTCCGTCGATTCAGGCGCGATTCACATGCTTGTGTTTGACGCTGACGAACCTATAGCGACATGCCGTTTTTATCCGAGAGAGGACGGAGGATATCTGATAGGGCGCATTGCTGTCAGGCGAGAATATCGCGGTAAAGGTATAGGCGCGGAAATGCTCCGTGCCGCAGAGACCCGTATACTTGAGCTTGGGGCTGACCTCGCTTTTATCCACGCTCAGGTAAGAGCAGAGGGTTTCTACTGTAAACAGGGGTATATGCCCTTCGGCGGGCAGGACCTTGACGAGGGGCAGCCTCATATATGGATGAAAAAGTCACTTTGAGTTTTTTCTGCTAAACTGATTTCGACAGTCAGGACTTTATATACCGTGTTTTTTATGCAGGCTGTATGATGCACGCGGATGTTTAGGAGAAATTAATATGGAACAGTTGACAATATTCGACAAAGAATCTTCGGCGCCTTTGGCCGAGCGTCTGCGTCCGAAAACTTTGGATGAGTTCGTCGGTCAGACGCATTTGCTCGGCAAGGGAAAAATATTACGGCGTTTAATAGAGAGCGACAATGTGTCTTCGATGATA
>CALXAN010000035.1 GCA_944386305.1 uncultured Clostridia bacterium | reverse complement strand
TCCGCCTATATTGTTCAGAAACTTCGAGTGCGAGCGCGACTCGTTTTCTCCTCAGGTGGTTCAGCAGCTGCAGGAAGATAACAGGCTCGTGACCGAATACAGCCGTCTGCTTGCCTCCGCTCAAATCGACTTTGACGGCAAGATACTGAACTTGCCTCAGCTGGCTAAGTATCGTGAGAGCCCCGACCCCTCGGTGCGCCGCCGCGCGGCCGTGGCGCAGGGACAATGGCTCAAGTCGCGCGCAGACGAGCTGGACGATATATTTGACAAACTTGTAAAAATACGCGACCTTACCGCCAAAAAGCTCGGCTATTCCGACTATTATGAGTATAGTTTCCCCCGCCTGTGCCGCGTCGGCTACGGCCCGTCCGAGCTGGCGTCGTTCCGCAAACAGGTTGTAGACACCTGGGTGCCCTTTGTCTGCAGGCTCAAGGCCGCGCAGGCCTCGGCGCTGGGTCTTGAGCGCGTGAGCTACTGCGACGATACCGTGTGGTTTGCCCGCGGCAACCCCGAGCCTGTGCTCGCGCCCGAAAAAATGCTCGAAGCGGGCCGCGATATGTACAGGCGCATGTCCGCCTCTGCGGGCGAATTTATGGATTTCATGCTCGAGCATGAGCTGTTCGATGTCTTTGCACGTCTTAACAAGTCCGGCGGCGGCTACAGCACCGAGCTGCCCGACTTCGGCATGCCGTTTATATTCGCAAATTTCAACGGCACATATGCCGACGTGGACGTGCTTACCCATGAGGCGGGGCATGCCTATGCGTCCTATGAGGCCATGCGGAACATTCCTATTCGAGCGCTGCGCGGTGCGGGCATGGAGACCTGCGAGGTGCATTCTATGTCGATGGAATTTTTTGCGTGGAAGTATATGGACGCATTTTTCGCAGACAGGGCCGACGACTATCGGTATATGCATTTGGCCAACGCCGTCAGCTTTATCCCCTACGGGACGATGGTGGACTATTTTCAGCAGCTGGTGTATAAGCATGTGGATATGACTCCCGCGGAGCGCAGGGATTTGTGGCTGCAGTTAGAGCGTACTTTCCGCCCGTATATGTCCATGGACGGTATACCGTATATAGAAGACGGCGGGCGCTGGCAGTGCCAGGCGCATATATACGAGAATCCTTTTTATTATATCGACTACTGCCTGGCTCAGAGCGTGGCGTTCGATTTCCTTATTGCCTCGCGGCAGGATTATGATTCGGCGTTCGGCCGTTATGTGAATTTTGTAAAAAAAGGCGGGACTGTCTCGTTCGATTCTCTCGTGACCTCCGCAGGCTTCCCGTCGGTTTTCTCTCCCGATTCCCTCGGCGTCATTGCCGCGCGGCTGGCTCCTATGCTGGGGATATGAGTGCGTATAGAGGGATAAAACATATGTATTAAAGTATCATATGTCTGAAATAGACTGTATCTTTTATTGTGCTTAATCTTTTGTTTCTTTAAGCTGTTTTATAAACATGAAAAAGACCGATCCGCCGGATCGGTCTTTTATATTTGCAAATCAAAGTTCAGCTATCAGCTCGTTATATCTGTCGGACAGCTCCTCATCGCTGAAGACCAAAGTCTGCTCCTCCACATACCAGCTGTTTTGGTTTGACGCCAGCAGCTGCAGTATCTCTTTGGAAGTGCTGAGTATCGATATGACCTCTTCTATGGCGTCTTGGACGGTTTGGTCCTCGGCTTGCTGCGGGTCTGAGGCAAATTTGCTCATATACAGTTCGACATAATATTCGTCCAAATCTTTGCCTTCTATGTATGAAGATGCGCGTTCTCCCGTCAGAAACGTTTGGTAGTCGTCCGCGCGCTGCCGCAGCTCGGATATCGTAGAGTCTATATAGTTCAGAGAGTTTACAAAGTCCTTGCCGTCCTCGATGTAGTTCTGCGCCGTCAGCAGCGACGTTATTTTTTCATCACCGAGTATTTGGGTTATCCGTTCTATATTGTCAAATCCGTCTTTCAGATAAGCTTTAATCGCCTGTTCTACCACGGCGTAGTCGCCCTTAGTCACCGTACGCGACAGCCTCGAGTGTACCTGCTTCGTATCTATCGGGGTTGAGGCCGTAAGCTGGCTTATTTGGGCCAGCTCTCTGTCCAAACTCCGCTCCTGGGCCATATCGGAAAATACGAAGTACCCGGTCACTCCCAGGCCGACGGCTATCAAGACTAAAATAAGTATCAATACGGTCTTTTTCATGTGTGGTCGTCCCCTCGTTTTTGCGGCCCTGTGTGCGGGCGCGGCGTGTATCAGAGTTTGTTAAATGCGTCTTTCAGCGTATATACGGGTACGAGCTCTATGGCGGGCTTTAGGGCGCTCAGTTTGTTTCTTGCAGGGACGACGCATCGTCTGAACCCTAACTTTTCGGCCTCGGATATGCGGCGTTCCAAAGACGTTACGGCCCTTATTTCGCCTGCAAGTCCTACCTCGCCTATGAGCATCGTATCCGCGGGTATGATAAAATCTTTCAGGCCCGATGCCAGCGCCGCGGCTACCGACAGGTCGGCTGCCGGTTCGTCCAGCCTGAGCCCGCCTATAACGTTGAGATATGCGTCGCTGGTGCTGAAGACCATGCCGCACCTCTTCTCCAGCACGGCTATCAGAAGATTCAGCCTGGAGTAGTCGAAGCCGTTGGAGACCCTGCGCGGTACGGGGAACGGGGACTGCGCTACGAGTGCCTGTACCTCCGCCACTATCGGGCGCGACCCCTCCATGACGCATACTGTGGATATTCCGGATACGTTCTCCGGTTTACCCTGCAGAAACAGCAGCGACGGGTCGCTGACCTGCCTTAAGCCCGTGCGCGTCATTTCAAACACGCCTATCTCATTGGTCGAACCGAATCTGTTTTTTATCGCGCGCAGTATCCTGAAGTCTGAGGTGCGCTCGCCCTCAAAGTAAAGCACACAGTCCACCATGTGCTCCATCACTTTCGGCCCTGCCACAGAGCCCTCTTTATTTACATGCCCTACCATGAATACGGGGATTTCCGTATCTTTGGCCACGCGCATAAATTCGGCGGCCGACTCCCTTACCTGAGGCACGCTGCCCGGTGCGGACGACAGGTCGTCCCTGTACATGGTCTGTATCGAATCTACCACGACCAGCTCCGGCTTGCAGGAGCGTATGTGTTCGCATACCGACGCCACGTCTGTCTGCGCCAGCACGCGTATGTTTGAGGTGTTTACTCCGAGCCGTTCGGCCCTCAGCTTCAGCTGACGGGGCGATTCTTCGCCCGAGACATACAGAGTATTCAGCCCGAGGGAGGAGCACATCTGCAGAAGTATGGTGGACTTGCCTATGCCCGGGTCCCCGCTGATAAGCACCAAAGACCCCTTAACCACGCCGCCTCCGAGCACTCTGTCCAGTTCTTCTATGCCCGTGGCGCTGCGTGATTCTACTGCCGAATCAAGCTCGTCGAAGCCGTAGGACTGCGATTGCTTTACGGCCGCGGCCCGCCGCTCGGGCGGATTTTGGTTTACTATCTGTTCGCTCAGCGTGTTCCATTCTCCGCAGGTAGGGCAGCGGCCCGCCCATTTGGACGTCTCGTTGCCGCACGAAGAGCAGATGTATACGGATTTTGTTTTAGGCATATGTCAAATACTCCTTTTTGCTACGGCATGTTCGGCCGCAGTCCTGCCGCGCCTCTGCTCCATGCGGCAGAATCGGCGCGGAATCATAATGGAATCGGCTGTCTAAATTGTAGCATAAAAAGGGTATTCGGTCAACCGTGCCCCGCAGCTTTGCGCCGTATTTTTTATCGGCGCTGGTTTGTCTGCGGCGGGTATGTCGCCGCGGCCCGACGTGGTCTTGACGCCTGTTTTCGGGGTTCTGCGGCCCGTCAGGCGATATTTATCACTTTCAGGCCTTGCTTCTTGGCATACTGTACGGTATAGGCGGTGCCGCCCTTGTCGGAGGTCATATAGCATATGCATAGACTGCTCGAATCTACGAGACGGCGGTTGCGCTCGTGCATGCAGCCTCTGAAGTAATCCTTTGAAACGAATGTTATCCTGTCCGCCATTCGCTTAATGCCGTCGTACAGGTCGCGGTCTTTGCCGCTCCACAATGCGGCTTGAGACATACACGGCAGCATGAGTATCAGATTTATATACGGGTAACGCTTTTTTTCGTCCAGGACCGCGATAGCCGCCAGGGTGTCAAAGCCGAGCGCTCCTCCGGTCACAAAGTTGCGGTATCCTTTTTCCGCCAGCTCCGATACCATCTGCTTCAGCCTGTCCAGCACATGTTCTCTCTGTCCGCAGGGCAGCTTGCGGTGTCCTGTAAAACAGCATGTGGTGTCCTTCACTTTTCTGCACCTCCCGTTACGCGGCATTTGCCACTCTTATACGCTGAGTATAACAGAATGCGTGCGCAAATAATGAAGTAGCATAAATATAACACGCTGTGTTTTCGACGTTATTTTTGAGCAGTTTTACGCTGTGCAAACAGTCTCTTATGGCGGGAAATTTCTGTATATTGCCGCATTCGGTGATGATTGCGCATTCTGCATGCGGACGCCGCGCACAGCGCGGGAAAGGGGATAAACTGTCGTCTTCATGTGGCGGTTTGTCGAAATATAGGGTTCGATTTTTGCTGTGGTCCTGCATTTACGGTGTGCCGTTCTTGATTAACGCATTGACATTTTGGCATATGCCGATGTTTTCTGAACATGCGGTCTAGTTTGCTGTGAGCCTTATTCTTTGAGGACTGTCAGTTTAGAAATTATATGCGCGGTTCGCGTGTGACTTGACTTTTGTATAGGCGTATGATATTATTTAATAAGCTTTATATTCCTTTATATTTTTAATCTGAAAGAGGTATTGAGGATGTATTATATAGGTGTGGATCTCGGCGGGACGAATATAGTAGTGGGTATAGTAGACGCCGAGGGTAATATTATTTCAAAAAAATCCGTAAAAACATATGCTCAGCGCCCGTTTGACCAGATAGTCGCGGATATGGCCGCATGTGTGAACGACTTGCTCGGCTCTGCCGGTATCGGTTTGGATGATATAAAATCTATAGGCATAGGTTCTCCCGGCACGCTCGACACTCAGACAGGCGTCATGGTGTACGCAAATAACTTCCTGCACGGTACAAACGTCCCTCTGAGGGACCTGATGCGCAGGCATATCGATAAACCCGTATATTTGGGCAATGACGCCAATGCAGCGGCTTTAGGCGAAGTCATATGCGGCGCGGCTAAGGGCTGCAATGACGTGGTGATGGTCACCTTGGGCACAGGTGTCGGAGGCGGTATAGTAATAGACGGCAAGATATACGAGGGCCAATATTCGGCAGGCGCGGAGCTGGGGCATATAATGCTGATAAAAGACGGGGAGAAGTGCTCCTGCGGACGCTATGGGTGCTGGGAGGCATACGCTTCCGCCACCGCGCTCGTCCGTCAGACCCGCCGCGCTATGGAGACGGACCCCGACAGTCTGATGAACAGCATCTCTTCCTTAAACTCGGTCAACGGCCGTACAGCTTTTATCGCCGCGGCTCAGGGTGACAGGACGGCTCAGCGAGTGGTGGACAATTATATAGAATACGTGTCCGACGGGCTTATCGATATAGTCAACATATTCAGGCCCGAGGTCATAATAATGGGCGGCGGCATATGCAATGAGGGCGAAAATCTTCTCTCGCCGCTGCGCAAGAGGGTAAACCGCTTTAAATATGCGGGAGGGCTGCTGCCCGATCAGCGTATCGAGGCTGCAAAGCTGGGCAATGACGCCGGGCTTATCGGCGCGGCTCTGTTGGTCAGGTAAAATTCGCATTTGCAGAGATATCCGGCATTATTCCGTAATGTCCGCCAGCGACTGCCGCTCGGGCGTTCGGTGTAATTTTTGCCGTGTATGGCGCCGCGCCTGGGTTTGTTCCCCGGCGCGGCGCGCAGCAGTTTATATTATTTCAAGATGGGGGGCGTTGCAATGCGCACTGTTATAATAGGCATAAACGACGGCGGACAGAGACTGGACAAGTTTATGAGCAAGGCCTTTCCTACCATGCCTCGCTCCATGATGTATAAATATCTGCGCAAAAAATGCGTCCGCGTCAACGGTGTGCACAGGGACGGCAGCTGGATGCTCAGGGCGGGGGACAGCCTGTCCCTGTACATAAGCGACGAATATTTCGAGCCCGCTCCCAAGACGGATTTGAGCGGCATAACCCCTGATTTCGGCGTGGTATATCAGGATGAAAACATAATTGTGGCGGATAAGCCTGCGGGCCTGATATGCCAGCCTGACGATAAAGAAAGCTACAATACGCTTATAAATCATATCAAGGCTTACCTGATATCGAGGGGAGAATACGACCCGGCTGCAGAAAACTCATTCGCGCCCGCTCTGTGCAATCGTATAGACAAGAATACTCAGGGCTTGGTTTTTGCCGCAAAGAATGCGCGGACGCTCAGAGAAATGAACCTTAAGATAAAGAACCGAGAAATACGCAAGTTCTACAGGTGCCTTATTTTCGGCCGTCCTGAGAAGACTCGGGACGTTTGGCGCGCATATCTGCGCAAAGACTCTCAGCGCAACCTGGTACGCATCGCGGCCCAGCCCGGGGCAGGATATAAGCCGATAACGACCGCTTACGAGCTTTTGGCTACGGACGGACGGCATTCGCTGGTCAGGGTGGAGCTGGTGACGGGGCGTACGCATCAGATACGCGCCCATTTTGCATATATGGGATATCCGCTGCTGGGCGATACCAAATACGGCAGGGCCTGTGACAATCTCGGGCTGCCGTTTAAATATCAGGCGCTCAGCTCCTGCGAGGCGCGGTTTGAATTTTCTGAGCGGGGCGGAGCACTGGATTACCTTGACGGAAAGACGTTCCGCACGGACGCATTCTTCGATTCCTGGCCGATAGTGACGCAAATGCGCCCCATATAGTGTGTTCCGAACGGCTGGCGGCGCTTTGGGCCATACAGTGAACGGTCGGCTTCCGGGACAGAACCCGGAAGCCGACCGTTTATGCCTGCATATACGAATATGGAGGCAGGAGCCCCGTACAAAAAACAAGCGGGATATGAAAACTGCGCCGCCCGGGCATGTCTCTTACCCGTCAGCGTCTTTTGGTCCCGGTCGCCGTTTCGGCTCGGGTCATGTTCAGCCGCAGCGAAATGTGTATGCCGTTGGCATTCATATATCTGCTGACGCATTTGCGCGGCACGCTCTCGTCGTATGCTCCCGTTGCGAAAGCTATACTGAGCCAGGTCCTGCCTTCGATATAATGCATACGATAGAGTTCCCTGACATAAGGGTCGTCGATCATCTGCATCAGGCGAAGATGCCTTCGTCTTGCTGTCTCAAGTTTGGCGCAGGCGCTGTCAAATTTCTGTCTGCCGTCGGAGTGCAGGACTTCTTTTTCCAGCTTGCGGCATTCTGCCGAGGTTTCCCGCGCGTCGAGACGCTGAGATAATGAAGGTCCGTTTCGCCTCATCTGCAATATTCCCCCTGTACTCCGGCATTTACCGCTCGGATATCCCGAGCGTATGGCCTGACGTCTGTCGGGCCTGCCGACAGTGCGGGGGGATTGTGGTGGCCGACTGTCTGTGTCTCTTGAAGCCTTACTATACCATTGTTTCTCGGCCGAACGGCCGTATATGCTGTCGATCTATGGTAGCGCTCATGGAAATTGCTGCATGGACGATTCCTTGTTCTTTGTTTCATATATATACCCCACTTCCCGATCTGTAAGCCGGCGGGCCAACTTTATATGCCGTCCGTCTGCGAATCTCGCATAGTAAGTTATTTTAACACCCTCTATTACTATACGGTCGACAAAAAAAGTTGCGGAATTGTCCTCCTCCCCATACCGGAGCCTCGTCTTCGGGCAAACGATGCTTTCTCGCATTGGATTGCTCATTGTTAGGTTCCCTTTGCTATTGATTTTATTCTGCCGATATATTATAATGTACAATAGCGTAGCGTGTCGGGGCTGGCCGCACGGGGCTGCGGCACGACGCTTTTGCGTATTGACAGATACATTATACGTCTCATTTATGCGAAAGTCAATAGTTTTTCATTAAGTTATTCGCATTTATGAGAATTAGACGAAAAAGAAAGTCGTTTATTTCCAAAATTTTACATTAAACAGAGGCTTTGGTATGGACAAAAAAAAGTTTGTTTTTACACTGCTGGCAGATATATTGATAGCGGGCATTGTATTGTGCGTGTTTTCATATTTTCATCATGTCCGTGTTTTGTGGGGCATTTCGGGCGATACGGGGGATACGGGCGTGGTTATACCCAAGCCCGAACAGCCCGGTACTGAGCCGCCTTACACTGCGGACGTTGATGAGGGGCCGGGATACGACGATTCGGGACAGTTCGGTGCAAAATTCGGCATGCTTTTTGCCCAGGACGAATCCGAGTATGTCAATACTGCCGACACGTATAAAAGCCGCGATATATACATAACTCTGTCGGAAAATCATATACTTGTCAACGACCAGCCGGTTCAATACTTTGTCTACGACATATATGTGCGAAATATCGAAAATTTCTACACCTCGGCTCGAATGCAGGGACGACAGGATTTTACTGAAATGCTGTCGGAATTGCCCGTGATGCCTGTTGCCGCGGTAAGCGGCGATTTCTGCGGTAATTCCAACGCTGCAAGGGAGGTCGTACGCAACGGTGAGGAACTCAGGGCCTCCGACTACATCACTCTTGACCTCTGCGTGCTGGGCTGGGACGGAGATATGACTACTTTTACCCCGTCGGAATATTCGCACGAGGCCATGCTTCAGCTTCAGCCTTATCAGGTGTGGAATTTCGGTCCCGCGCTGGTAAAGGACGGGCAGGCTCTCACCGATTTTTCCGCCCGCAACGATATAGGCGGCCGCAATCCCCGCATAGCTGTGGGCATGGTCGAGCCGGGACATTATATATTCGTGTGCGTAGACGGCAGGAGCGACGATTCGGTCGGCTGCAAGTTAGGGGTACTGGCCGATATATGTTATCAGGCCGGCGCGACGGAGGCGTACAATCTTGACGGCGGCGCTTCGGCGCACGCATATTTCAACGGCGAATATATACGCTACAGCGATCCCGACAAATCTCGCAATATATACGACGTGCTGTGTATAGGCGAGATATCGGAATAGGGGTTTGGGTATGGATATAGAGCTGCATTATACCGAGCGCGGACAAGGGCGTCCGTTGATCCTGCTGCACGGCAATTCGGAGAGCGGCGAGTATTTTGTGCATCAGGCAGAGGAGTTATCCGCATATTTCAGGGTCATATGTCCCGACACGCGCGGGCACGGCGGAACGGCGAGGGGTACGGCCCCGTTTACGATAAGTCAGTTTGCCGAGGACCTTAACGGGTTTATGGTTCGGCTCGGTTTGGACAGGGCCGATATACTCGGCTTTTCCGACGGCGCTAATATAGCGCTTTCTTTCGCTGTACGCTATCCCGAAAAAGTGAATATGCTCATTGCCGACGGGGCCAATCTTTTCCCCTCGGGCCTTAAAGCCCGTATACGCATTCCCGTTACTTTGAGCTATATTTGGTATAGTTTTTTGTCTAAGTTTGACTCAAGCTTTGTTCCGCGTGCTCAGATGATGGCGCTTATGGCGGTCGAGCCTCACATAAATCCTCGGGAATTGTCGCATATACGCGCCAAAACACTGATTATGGCAGGCAGCGACGACCTGATAAAAAGGCGCCATACCGAGCTTATACATGCTTCTGTACCGGGTTCGGAACTGCGTATAATCGACGGAGACCATTTCATCGCCTACCGCAGGCCGAAAGAGTTTAATGCCGCTGTCCTCGCCTTTCTCTGCTCGGACCCGCGGCGGTAAAATTTTTAGATTATACGGGATAAGAGCGTGCGGCAGGGTATAGACGTGAAAAAAAAGTATAATAGGCACAGCAATATGTTATAGCAGTTACAAAAACGGCGCCGCGCCCGAGTGTCGGGCGCGGCGCCGCATATTTAAGAGATCTCGGTAGTTTCAGTAAGGAGCAGAGCGCCGTTATTAATTCTGAGGTATCATCTCTGAAAAAAAAGAGCCCGCCGCTGTGTACAGCGGCGGGCTTCTTAGCCATATCAAAGTTTAGAGTTATGCGACTGTTAATATTTTCGTAAAAACGCCGCTCAATCCAAATTTTCGAAAATTCCGTTTTTTAACGCGCGCAGCATGATCTCACAGCTGTGTATATTGGTTGCGAGCGGTATATCCTTGACGTCGCACAGTCTCAGCAGCGCGGACACGTCCGGTTCATGGGGCTGTGCCGTGAGGGGATCGCGCAGAAACAGTATCAGGTCCAGCTTTCCGTCGGCTATCATCGAGCCTATCTGCTGGTCTCCGCCGAGCGGTCCGGATTTCATCCTGTGTATCGTCAGGCCAGTCTCGCCCATTACGAGCGTGCCCGTAGTGCCTGTGGCAAACAGTTCATGCTCTCTGAGCACGTCCATATATTTGATCGCGAGACCTATCATATCGTTTTTCTTTTTGTCATGAGCTATAAGTGCTATTCTCATATATATCTCCGTTCGATAATATCCGCTCCGATATAGGGCGGCATAACTGTCGGCGCCGCTCTGCCTCTGCTGTCTGCCGGGCGGACGCGCCGCCAAAGTCTCATACGCGGTTCTATGCAGCCGGGCAAATGAGCGGCAGAATCAGTCTATCAGGCAGTCTCCTACCCTGACATGCTTGCGGCAGAATGGACATTCGACTATCTGCTTGTCATCTTTTTTATCGATAAAGAACAGCTCCTGGCAGTTACAGCACTGCAATGTGATGTATTCCTCCTGCTCCTCTTCGTCAAAATAAATGTTTTCGTCCTCATGCTCGTGGCTGTGTCCGCAGCCGCATTCGTGCTCATCGGCTTCGTGCGCGGTATATTCGTCTGTGTCTACCTTTATTTCTCCGACTATTCTGTCTCTTATAAGCTGCAGGTTGGAGTTTATATATTCGAGATTGTCCGTGACGGCATCCGCTTTTTCGTCTGCTTCTTCCGCCTTGAGCCTCAGCATATCCACTTCGGCCGCCAGCTCCGATACCAAATCCAGCAGTTCGCTTATGATTCTGTCCTGCTGTGCTCCGGATTTCAGCTGCTGGGCGTATTTTGACTTAAGCTCCTCCGCTTTGCCGCTGTTGAACATTTCGTATCCTCCCCGTATGCTTATGAGTGCGCCCGAAGCTCAGCATCGGGCGCGTTATGGTATTTTCGGTCAGGCTCCGAGCATACACTGTACAGGGACTTACGCCCTCTCCATGTATTCACCGGTCCTGGTATCAATTCTTATCATTTCGCCCTCTTGTATGAACATGGGCACCTTTATCTGCGCGCCGGTCTCGAGCGTGGCGTTCTTGAGCGCGTTTGTGGCCGTGTTGCCCTTTACGCCGGGCTCGCACTCCGTGACCTGCAGCTCGACGAATGCGGGGGGCTCTATGCTGAATACCTCGCCCTTATAGGAAAGTATCTTGACTACGGTGTTCTCTTTTACAAACTTAAAGCTGTCGGGCAGTTTATCCGGGCCGAGAGGAATCTGCTCATAGGACTGCTGGTCCATAAAGTAGTACAAATCCCCGTCGGTGTACAGATATTCCATGTCGCGCCTTTCTATAAACGCCTGGGGAAATTTGTCCGTAGGGCTGAAAGTCTTTTCTATCACGCCGCCCGTAATGACGTTCTTGAGCTTCGTTCTTACAAAGGCTGCGCCCTTGCCGGGTTTGACATGCTGAAACTCCACTACCGAATATACGTTGCCCTCAAGCTCGAAAGTGACCCCGTTCCTGAAATCTCCTGCTGTATACATAACAGACCTCCAAATTGTTTTTTTGTGTGCGTGTCATAAAAAATAGCGGTAACCGGCTTTCGGTTTCGAGAGCCTATGTTCTTGCTCATATCGAAGCGGCACGGACACGCCGCGGTTCCGCTTCGGCGGTATGTAAGGCCGGCGCGAAGAAAATACGCTGAATTACACACTCTCTACAATATTATACACCAGTTCAATGTTTTTTTCAATACCCGCATGATATTTTTATCGAGGAGGCATATTTAATGACCCGGTTTCGTTCACCTCGGGCGGTATGGGCTGCCGTCTGTGCGTTTTGCCTGTGCATTGTCGCATGGGCGTTCTTCGGTGAGGGATACCGACCCGCACAGAGTGCGTCGGTCCCTGTCCCTCAAGCGCCTACGGTCATAATAGATCCCGGCCACGGCGGCGCGGACGGCGGCGCTACCGCAATCGACGGCACGCCCGAAAAGGAGCTTAATCTCAAGCTCAGTTTGATTTTGCGCCAATTTTTTGAAACCTGCGGCTACAATACGGTAATGACCCGCCAGGAAGACTGCGATACGGACGGTGCGGACGGATTTGACAAAACGACGGACATCGTTAATCGTTTGCAGCTGGCTTCCAGCTATCCCGACGCGGTCTTTGTGAGCGTGCATGTCAACCTGTCCACTTCTTCGCGCGATAAGGGTTTTCAGGTGTTTTACGGCACTCAGAACCCTGACAGCAAGCTCTTTGCCGATGCTGTCAGGGAGCGGGTTCTGCGTGCGGATATATGCACAAGAATAAGAGACGCCGTGCAGGCGCCTCAAAGTGTTTATATACAGCAGCATGCGACCAACCCGTGTATACTGGTGGAATGCGGATTTTTGAGTAATCAGGAGGATTACGCGCTGCTGCAGGATCAGGACTACTGCGAGCAGCTGATGTTCAGCGTCTTTGCCGCGGTCACAGAAACTCTGCGATAACGGCGTCGGACACGAGAAATCCACGAGCCGTGAGCGCGTAGCCGTGTTCTGTCTTTACTGCGAGTTCTGCACGGCAGAGTCTGTCAAATTTCAATATTCCGTCGCTGTGCAGCAGCGCCGCATCTATGCCTTCGCTTGTCCGCAGGCCGAGCATTATTTTCTCTTTGAGCTTGTCTGCGGGTGTGAGACGCTGCTCGATTATCTTTTCGGGCAGTCCGCCCGCCCGTATATATTCGGCCGCGTCGGGGGCGTAAAAATAACGGGTCGTACCGTCAAACCCGTGCGCGCCGCTGCCGTAGGCCTCATATGGGCCGCATTGCCAGTAATTTAGATTGTGCCGCGCCTGCATGCCGGGCAGCGCAAAATTGGATATCTCATAGTGTACGTACCCGTTGTCTGTCAGCAGCTCGTCTGTCAGCAGATACATCTGCGCCTGAGTATCTTCGTCCGCCGTCTGTACGCCTTCGGCGGCAAATCTTGTGCCCGGCTCTACGGATAACAGATATGCCGATATGTGCGCGGGCCTGAGCTGCAGAGCCCTCTGCAGAGTACGGTACAGGCTGTCCGTATCCTGCCCCGGTACGGCGAGCATGAGATCTATGCTTATATTGTCTATGCCGGCCGAGAGCACGGCGTCGTAGGCGCGCAGGCAGCGGTCCGCGTCAGCCAGCCGGCCCAGTGCGGCCAGCTGCCCGTCGTCGAAGCTCTGCACACCCATGCTTATGCGGTTGACGCCCGCGTACGACAATGCGCGTATAAGCTCCGTCGTAACGCTCTCGGGGTTGACTTCTACGGTAAATTCCGCAGCCTGCTCAAGCCCGGCCCTGAACAGCGCCCCAGCTATGCGGACAAGCCTACCCGCCCCGAGTACGGACGGCGTGCCTCCGCCTATATATGCGCTCGTGAGC
>CALXAN010000034.1 GCA_944386305.1 uncultured Clostridia bacterium | reverse complement strand
ATAAGCGAAAGATATATCGAGCCACTGATTTGAACAAGCAGGTCCTTTATTTAGAAATCGAACGCATTGAACGCTTATACCACAACATGACGGAGGTGCGCGATAGTGAAGGACAAGAAGTGTGAGTTTAAAATATTCAATGTCATCCAGTGGAAAAAGGAGCAGGATTACCTCAGCCGTATGCATGCCGAGGGCTGGGCTTTGGACAGGGTAAGTTTCCTGAATTTATATCATTTTAAAAGGTGCGAGCCTCAGCAGGTAGTCTATCAGCTCGATTATAACCCCGAGGGCTTAGAGAATAAAGCCGAGTATGTACAGATGTTCAGAGACTGCGGCTGGGAGTATTTGCAGGATTATGCCGGTTACAGCTATTTTCGTAAATCGGCGGAGCAAATGCAGGGCGACGAAGAGATATTCTGCGACGACGAGTCGAGGATAGACATGATGAAGCGCGTATTTAAAGGCCGGCTTTTTCCCCTGTTGATAATATTATTTTTGCTGCTGCTGCCGAACATGTTTGGCCCCTGCGACGGAATCGACGATTATATAATCAGGGGCTTGTTTATCGTTTTGTTCGTTTTGTATGCGGCGGTTTTTATCAGCTTTGCGGTGCAGTATTTCAGGTATATCGGCGGCTCTCGGCGCAAATGAACTGCCGGGTCGGTTTTTACGACGGTCGGATCTGAGTTTATGCAGATACAGCAGTCTCATTTGTCTGACGTCAGCATAGCCCCGGGGCATCAGCCGCAGCATTTATGTCTGTTCGGTAGCATATTTGCGGTTTTCGTGTTGTAAATGTTCGGTATCCGTTTATTTTTTGTTATTTATATGGTATAATATGTATACAGAGTTTTGGGAGTAGCGGGGCCGGCGGAGGATATTTTATGGTAAAGTCAAATTTTCACACACATTCTACCTGGTGCGACGGTCGAGATTCTCCTCGTCGGATGGTCGAAGCGGCTGTAAAGCGCGGTTTTACGGCTCTCGGATTTTCGGGCCATTCGTATATGGAATGTGAGCCGGGTTACTGCATGTCGGACCCTGACGGGTATAAGGCTCAGATACGCGAGCTTGCCGCCGAGTATAGGGGGATAATAAATATCTACTGCGGTGTGGAACAGGACATGTACTGCGTTCATCCGCCCGTCGGATATGATTATGTGATAGGTTCCCTTCATTATGTATGCAAAGACAATCGGCTTTATTCGGTAGACTGTGACAGGGATGAGGTTTGCCGTACCGTACGGGAGGAGTTCGGTTCGGACTGGCTGTCGTTCTGTGAGGCGTATTATGAGGGGCTGAAACATGTGGTGCAACGTACGGGCGCGGATATAATAGGCCACTTCGATTTGGTTACAAAATATAACGAGGGCGGCAGGCTGTTTGACGAACATGATCCGCGTTATGTCGCGGCCTGGCGTTCTGCGGCTGACGCTTTGTTGAAGGCCGGCGTGCCTTTTGAGATAAACACAGGCGCTATCTCGCGCGGATACCGCACTTCTCCGTACCCGTCGGAGGATATCCTGAGGTATTTGGCGGCGCATGGGGCAAAGGCGGTCCTCAGCTCTGATAGTCACGATTCATCTTCTTTGGATACAGGCTTTGGGGAAGCCGAGGATTTGGCCCTGAGAGCAGGAATTCCGCTTGTGGATTTCGAACAGACGATATTGGGTCGTACTGATAAGAGAATAAACCGCGTTTGATGACGCGGAAAAAATAACTGGGGGTTAAGGTATGGGCGGAGCATGTGTGCTGGATGCGGATGTAGAGAGAATATTGCTTACGGAGGGAGATATCGATAAAATAATAACGAGAATCGCCGCGCAGATAGACAGAGATTACTGCGCTCCTGACAAAAAGCTGGTATTGCTGTGTATTCTGAAAGGTTCGGTCGTATTTATGGGCGAGCTGATGAAAAAACTGACGATACCCGTGGAGATAGATTTTATGCGTGTGTCCTCGTATGGGCATGGCACGGTGTCGAGCGGCAACGTAAATATTATTCTCGATATCATGCGCAGCGACTTGAAGGAGTGCGACA
Source organism: uncultured Clostridia bacterium (assembly GCA_944386305.1). GTDB lineage: Bacteria > Bacillota > Clostridia > Oscillospirales > UBA644 > CALXAN01. The sequence goes on along the minus strand of CALXAN010000034.1, from coordinate 7,642 downwards.
TACTCATCATAGAGGATATAATCGACAGCGGAAAAACTTTGTCTTATCTTTCACGATATCTTAAGCTTAAAGGCGCAAAAAGCGTGAGGACCTGCACTCTTTTGGATAAGCCGTCGCGCAGGGAGGTTGATTTTACCGCCGACTACTTGGGCACGGTTGTGCCTGACGAGTTCCTTGTAGGATACGGCTTGGATTATTCCGAAAAATACCGTGCTCTGCCTTATATAGGCGTGCTCAAGCCCGAAGTGTACAGATAGCGATATCTGAGGGGCCTCTTTTCGGTTCGGAACAATGTTTCCCCGGCGGTCTCTGTACATATCGGCGGTTCGGCGCCATACGGCAGAATGTGTTTTATACAAATCGTCTCGTCGGCGGCTTGAACTTATCGCGGATAATTATGCGCAGAGATTTGCAATATATTTGTGAAAAGGGGTTTTGCTATATGAAAAAAATATTCATAGTTACAGGAGCGGCCGGTTTTTTGGGCAATAATGTCGTCAGACTGCTTGCGAAAAACCCGGACAATGACATAAGGGCCTTGCTTTTGCCGTCGGACAAAAGCGATGCCCTGGCCGGAGTGCGCTGTACCGTTTTTCGCGGCGATGTGACTCGGAACGAATCTCTGAGCCATATTTTCGACGTCCCGGACGGTGTGCAGACATACGTGATACACTGTGCTTCGGTAGTGTATATAAAAAGTCGTTTTAATAAAAGCGTCTCTGAGGTCAACGTCGGCGGGACAAAAAACATCGTGGACCGAGTCATGAGCATAGGAGCCAAGCTGGTGTATATAAGCAGCGTCCATGCCATACCCGAGAAGCCCAATCATGCCGAGATAGAAGAAGTGTATGACTTTGACCCCGGTCTTGTCAAGGGGCTTTACGCCAAGACTAAAGCGGAGGCCGCCGCGTATGTGCTTGATTGCGTGAGGCATAAAGGTCTTGACGCCTGTATAATTCATCCGTCGGGGCTTGTCGGCCCCGGAGATTACGGCCGCAGCCATCTGACGCAGTTGATAGTCGATTTTGTAAGCGGGCGCCTTACGGCATGCGTCAGGGGCGGCTACGATTTTGTAGATGTGCGGGATGTGGCCGAGGGCGTCGTCTCCGCATGCGAGTACGGCAAACGCGGCAGCTGCTATATTTTATCCAACAAATATATAGAGATAAAGGACTTTTTGGATATAGTCAGCCGTGAGAGCGGGAGGCGCCCGATACGAACGGTTCTGCCTATGTGGCTGGCCAAGGCTACGGCGCCGCTTTCGGAGCTTTATTATGCACTGCTTAAGCAGCCTCCTCTTTATACGAGCTATTCTTTGTATACGATTACGTCTAATTCAAATTTTTCAAACGCAAAGGCCCGAAAAGAACTGTCGTATACCGTGCGCGACCTGCGCGATACGGTAAGGGATACTCTTGAGTGGCTCGGCGAACATAAGCGTATAAAATTGATCCTTAGACCGGTTTAATTTGATTTTGTGGCAGACAGGCCCGTTTTACGGCGGGCCTGTCTGCTTTTTTATTGCATAAATGCGGCTCAGGCTTTTATTTTCCCTCAGTCGTGTCATAATCACGGCGGTGCTGTCATAAGCATGTAACAAAAAGAAATAATTTCGAAAGCGGAGGCAGTAATTTATGACAAGTACATCGATCTACAAGGACATCGCCGAGCGCACCGGCGGCGATATCTACATAGGCGTCGTCGGCCCTGTGCGTACGGGAAAATCAACGTTCATCAAAAAGTTTATGGAAAATGCGGTCATCCCCAACATCGAGGACGTGTATAAAAGAGACCGCGCTCAGGATGAACTGCCTCAGTCCGCTGCCGGACGCACCATTATGACTACCGAACCCAAGTTTATTCCCAACGAGGCCATTCAGGTGCGTATCGACGACAACGTCACGTTTCGGACGAGGCTTATAGATTGCGTCGGCTATATAGTTCCCAGCGCGCTCGGCTATATCGAGGACGATTGCCCGCGTATGGTCCGCACGCCGTGGTTCGACGAGCCTGTGCCTTTCAACATGGCCGCGGAGGTAGGCACGCAGAAGGTCATAAGCGAACATTCCACCATCGGACTTGTGATAACTACCGACGGCAGCATAAGCGAAATTCCGCGTGAGGATTACGTGGAGGCGGAGCAGCGCGTGGTTTCCGAGCTTAAGGAGCTGGGAAAGCCGTTTATCGTCGTGCTCAACAGTGCTGACCCTTATGGGGATCAGGCGTTGTCGCTAGCCGACGACTTGCGCAAACAGTACGGGGTCGAGGTCATACCCGTAGATTGTCTGAGGCTTACGGACGAAGACATACGTCAGATACTCAGTTCCGTACTTTCTGAATTTCCGATACGCGAAATACGCTTTGATCTTCCGCGCTGGATATGTTCTTTGCCGTCAGATCATTGGCTCAGGGCTTCCGTGTTCAACGATATCTGCGAGGCCGCGCGCAACGTTCGCCATATAAGGCAAGCCGGTGATGCCGCCTCTGTAATAGCAGAGAACGAAAATATAGAATCGGCTGCCGTCAGCGGTGTGTCTTTAGGAGAGGGAGCAGCCGATATCAAGCTCACCGTTAACCAAAAGCTGTTCTATCGCATAGTCACTCAAACTACGGGCGTTGAGCTCGACAATGACGGAGACCTGATAAGGCTTGTCACGCAGCTTGCCGCTTCCAAGCAGAACTACGACAAAGTATCGTACGCCATTCAGGAGGCCGACAGCAGCGGCTACGGTATCGTTACGCCGTCTCTCGATGAGCTTACTTTGGAAGAGCCCGAAATCGTCAAGCAGGGGAGCCGTTACGGCGTCAGGCTCAAGGCCGCCGCGCCTTCGTATCATATCATTAAAGCGAATATAGAGACGGAGGTTTCCCCAATAGTAGGCAGCGAAAAGCAGTCTGAAGAGTTAGTGCGATTCCTGCTTACAGGCTTTGAAGAAGACCCCAAGAAAATATGGGAGAGCAATATTTTCGGCAAATCTCTGAGCGAACTCGTCAATGAAGGCTTGCATACAAAACTGAACAAAATGCCTACCGAGGCGCGCCAAAAGATGCAGTCTACTCTCGAGCGTATCATAAACGAGGGCAGCAGCGGCCTTATATGCATAATACTCTGAGCCGAGGCGCGTGCGCGTTTTAATGCAGATTATAAGGTTTGTTTTATACCTGGCCGCCCCTGCCGTTTTATTCAGGCAGGGGCGCTGTTGTATTACGCAAACCATGAGATCTCCGTGCGGTATAAAAGATGGTGACCGGCGAAAAACAATTTGCGGGAAATGTGGCCGAATGGACGGCCTTTTCCGAACGTATTTTTATAAGTTTTTTATACTGCTGTAATGTAGATTAAATTTCCCTAAAAGCCGCTTGAATAATGAACATATAGGTATCGGCACATTATATCGTTTTCAAAAGTGAAATTACATATAAAATAACTGCGAACAATAATTTTAAAGAGGGGGCTACGAACTTAATTACTACTGCTCATATTACTTTGACGTGTCATATATGTAAAAAGAAGTCGGGGAGGCGCTCAATGCGCCTCCCCGCTGGCAAACATCTGTCTGCCGACCTTCTCTGAGCGGTGCGGTTATCATGACGCATCCGCTTTTGCGCCGGTTTATTCGATGCTCGTGTCTATTCTCTTTTCAGGAGCTTCCCTGAACAGAAGAGATATCGACCATATTCCTGCAAGGCCCACAAGCGTGTAGATTATCCTTGCTATCATCGTTGCTCCTCCGCATATCCATGAGACGAGATTAAAATCAAAAATACCAATCGCGCCCCAGTTGAGTGCTCCTATGATAACGAGTACCAGCGCAATCCTATCAAGAACTGACATCGTTACGCCTCTCCGGCCTTATGCCCGGAAAAGACATAAAACCTGTTTTTTATTCCGGAATGATTTCGCCTTATTGCGCGCGATCATTCCTCTCTTGTAATAAAGGCGCGTTGATAAGGTCGTGTTTCATTCCGATAGTATTTTTGCCGCTTTGCATTTTTTTATACATTACATTCATAAAAATTTTTTTTTGCAAGTTTTAATGCTTATTATTTCAAAATATGCCAATCAAAGCGTTGCTACAAGTGCTAAAATGAATTTTGCGCAATTAAATCCTGCAAAACGTATTGACAGCGAGATTTTTATATGCTATAATTCGTTTGTAGTTAAAGGCGTATGCACGTGCGTATCTGTTCGGTATGGGTATTTCAGGTCGGGTTTTGCGATATTTTTAAACGATAAGGAGAGGGTATTGAGCATGCTTGAATACAATAAAAAAACCAATCTGCTCGAAGAAGAATCATATCATTATGAAGTACAGGATGTTAAAGAGCCTCAGCTTTATCGTGATATTTATCCGTATTCGGAGATTCCTAAGGTGGTGTTTAACCATCGCCGGGTGCCGATGGGCATGCCTGAAAATATATGGATAACCGACACCACGTTCAGGGACGGGCAGCAGTCCAGGAGTCCGTACACGGCTGATCAGATTGTTGATATATATAAGATGCTGAGCCGTCTCGGAGGAGATAAAGGTATAATTCGCCAAACCGAATTTTTTGTATACAGCCCCAAGGACAGAGAGGCGCTGAGCAGATGCCTTGATCTCGGGCTTAAGTTCCCTGAGATTACTACATGGATACGCGCTAATGAGAATGATTTTCAGCTTGTTAAAGACGTAGGCATTAAAGAGACGGGAATATTGGTAAGCTGCTCGGACTATCATATTTTTAACAAACTTAAAATGACGCGCAGGCAGGCCATGGACCATTATCTCGGCATTGTCAGGCAGACGATAGAGCACGGGCTGAGGCCGAGGTGCCATTTTGAGGACATTACCAGGGCTGATTATTACGGGTTTGTCGTGCCGTTCGCCACGGCTCTGATGGAGATGTCCAAGCAGAGCGGAGTGCCGATAAAGATCCGCGCCTGCGACACGCTGGGCTACGGTGTTCCTTACAGCGAGGTGGCACTGCCGCGCTCCGTTCCCGGCATCATATACGGACTTATAAACTATGCGCACGTACCTTCCGAGTGTATAGAATGGCACGGGCACAATGATTTCTATAAGGGCGTCGCCAACGCTTCCACTGCCTGGCTGTACGGCAGCTCAGCAGTCAACTGTTCGCTGTTCGGTATAGGCGAGAGGACCGGTAATGTGCCGCTGGAGGCTATGGCCGTAGAGTACGCTTCTTTAAGAGGTACGTGCGACGGCATGGACCTTACGGTTATCACGGAGCTGGCTGATTATTATCAGCATGTGATAGGATATGATATCCCGCCGATGACTCCGTTTGTCGGACGCGATTTTAACGTTACGAGAGCTGGTATTCACGCGGACGGATTACTGAAGGATGAGGAAATCTATAACATATTCGACACCGCACACATACTCAATAGGCCCGCGAATGTGGCTGTCAGCAATGTGTCAGGCCTTGCAGGCATAGCTTTTTGGATAAATAATTATTTTAAACTCAGCGGTGACAGCCGTGTCGACAAGAAAAGCGAGGTCGTGCGCCGTATCAAGGACTGGGCGGACGCCGAATACGAGAACGGGCGTCAGACCGTCATAAGCGACGACGAGCTGCTAGCCCTTATTTCCGAGTATGCACCTGAACTTTTGTCTCATTGATATTTGTCAAAAACTGTTGCGGTTTAAGTAAAAAAATCACATGGCAGATGTTTTTTTATTAGTCTGTCATGTGATTTTTTTCGCCTCAATGCGACATTTTTCGGTCTTTTGGTTCTATTGACTTTGTTATATCGCTATGCTATAATATTATGTATTTATGGCACGTTTGAGGCTGTTTTTACGACCGGGATAATTTTATCTCGGCCGTTATTTGCCACGTTTGTTCGGGTTTTCCGATTTGTTTTTTGCATTTATTGAAATCATCGTTTTGGGGAGTGTTTATGGGAGCGTTTGAAGAACTCAGGCGTAAATATCCTGTTTTTTCGTATAAATCCTTTGACGTTGAAAAATATGAGGGAAACATTCGGGTACGATATGTTTTCGTCCAGGACGATGATATACAATTCAGGCCGGAATGGATATTCCCGTTCGATTATAATGAATATTTGACCGAAAATAAAGCGTTTTATGATACCGCTTTTTTTAATCTCGGTATGGCTGAACTGGTAAGTTATTGGAAAGCCTGCGCTTCTAGGGTAATAAGTGTGGAATGCGGGTCTCTTGACGATTGGCAGACTCGCTGGTGGCGCAAGCTGTATTTTAACGGACTCGGTGAATTTTTCTATCGCAACGGCATAGAGGTCAGCGAGGAGACCTTTGTGCATATACGTTCTTCGGCGTCGGATTTGCCGCCTGTCAGGTATCGGGGCAGTACGGAAGGCTTTCTTATACCAGTGGGCGGAGGCAAGGATTCCTGTGTCACAATGCAGCTGCTGTCCGACATGAGGACCGAGAGCAGATGCTTTGTGGTAAATGCGCTGCCCGCGGCGGTAAATACTGCCAAAGCCTCGGGTTTTTCGGATGACGAAATTTTTATATGCCGCCGTAGGCTGGACCGCAGGATAATAGAGCTTAACGAGAAAGGCTATCTTAACGGACATACGCCTTTTTCCGCAGTCGTGGCATTTTCTGCGTTTATATGCGCGGCGTTGTCGCACCGCAGATATATAGTGCTTTCTAATGAATCCAGCGCCAACGACTCCTATGTCAAGGGCGCATCGGTTAACCATCAGTATTCAAAAAGCTTTGAGTTTGAAAATGATTTTCGGGCATACGCAGGCAGATGTATGCCGTCGGATATAGAGTACTTCAGTCTGCTGAGGCCTCTCAATGAGTGGAATATCGTGCGCAGGTTCGTGCGGTATCCTGAGTACTTCGGCATTTTCCGCAGCTGTAACTTAGGCTCGAGGGAGAACAAGTGGTGCTGCCGCTGCTCCAAGTGCCTGTTCGTTTACATAATGCTCAGTCCGTTTCTGCCGCAGGAGGAGCTTGAACGTATATTCGGCGCAAACCTGCTTGCCGATCCTGATATGGTGAAATTTCTTGACGGCCTGGTCTGCGAAAATTTTGATAAGCCGTTTGAATGCATAGGTACCCGTGAGGAAATTAACGCAGCCCTGAGCGCCGCAGTCAAAAAGCTCGGACGCGGGTACGCTGTGCTGGATGCGTATGCGGAAAAATATTATGACCCCGACGCTGACTACAGCTGTGTAGAAAACTATTACGACTCGGACAATAATGTGCCGGATTTTCTGAGGAGTAGAGTAGATGAGGGATAAGATCGCAGATTTTTTGCATAATAAAAAAATATTGATACTCGGTTTGGGCAGAGAGGGCCGTTCTACTTTAGACTTTATAAAACGCAGCGTGCCGTGCGCCGACGTCACTGTCGCGGACGGGGATCCGAATATGGCGCATGAGTATTTGTGTTCAGGCGCCTTTTCGGAGACTCTCGGCTGCCGTGCGGTATTCGGCCCGAGCTATTTGGAGGGGCTGCAGGATTACGACGTCATAATAAAGTCCCCCGGCATAGCTCTTAAGGATTCCGTCGGCCCTGATATAAAGGCACGCATAACCTCGCAAACGGACCTGTTTCTGAGGTTCAGGACGTGCAGGGTCATCGGCGTTACCGGAACGAAAGGGAAGAGTACGACCTCTTCTCTTATATATCATAT
>CALXAN010000033.1 GCA_944386305.1 uncultured Clostridia bacterium | reverse complement strand
AAATCGGGCGTATACGCTTGCCTCCCGCCTCTATGCTGTAACGCATGGATGCCTCCAGCGCAGGTTCGGTCTTGCTGAATATGCGGCTGAGCTCGTCGTTGACATATTTTCTGTATTCATCGAATCTTAGCCCAAAATCATACATCCTGCCTGGCACGCTCCGTTTCGTCCTTAAGATAAGTTACCCGGCTTTTTATCTCGTCGAGCTTTTTGTAGCAGTAGCAACTGAGGGCAACGCTCTCTTCGAACAGGGACATGGCCTCTTCTATGCCCTGCCCGCCCTTATCAAGCATATCGGCTATCTGCTCCAGGCGTCCTACGGCCTCTTCATAATTTTTCGGTTCTTTCTGCGACACAATAAATCTCACCATCCTTAAGTCTGACAGACAATCTGTCCCCTCGGCTGACCATATCTACCGACGAGACGTTCCGTCCGTCCTGCGCACGCACAAGCCCATACCCGTGCATAAGCGCCGCCATGGGACTGCACGCATTTACAGACGCCGACAGTTTATCCACCGTCATTCGCTCGCGCTGCAATCTGTTTACAATACATGTAAGTATTTTATCGCACATATAGTCCAGTTTAGCCGTTTTTTCGGCCAATGTCCGGACAGGGCTTATACGCACCGCCGCGGAATCTACGCGGGAATACGACTCGTTGAGCCGCCGCTGCAGCGCGCCGATGCACCTAAAACATAGAGCGTCGAGCCACGACACAAGCTCGGCAATCGAAGGGGTCGCAAGTTCCGCCGCGGCTGACGGAGTCGGGGCCCTGGCGTCTGCGACAAAATCCAATACAGTAAAATCGGTCTCATGCCCCACGGCGCTGATAATGGGCGTCGAAGCGGCATAAACAGCCTTAGCGAGCGCCTCGTCGTTGAATCCCGACAGGTCTTCGTAGGCCCCGCCGCCGCGTGCTATTATTATCACGTCCATTGTTCCGTCGTCCAAGCGCTCAAGCGCCCGCATAACGCTTGAAGGACAATCGTCGCCCTGTAGCGAACAGGGGCAGACTATGATCTCCGCTGCGGGATAGCGGCGTGAGCAAACGCTCAATATATCCTGCAGCGCCGCGCCTGTCGAAGAAGTGATAACCCCGATCCTTTCGGGATATTTCGGTATCGGTTTCTTGTGCTCGGCGGCAAAAAGCCCCTCGCCCTGCAGCTTGTCCTTCAGTCTTAAAAATTCCAAATATGCCGCGCCGAGCCCTTCGTGTACCATTCTTTCGACATACAGCTGATATGCCCCGTCGCGCTCATACAGCGTCACCCGCCCGAACACCAGCACCCGCATGCCGTCCTCGGGCCTGAAATCAAGCTTATCCGCATTTGAGCAGAACATGACTGCCTTTATCGCCGCGCCTGAATCCTTAAGCGTGAAATAAACGTGGCCGCTCCTGGCATTGCGCGTATAATTGGACACCTCGCCTCTGACAAGAATACTTTGGAGGTTGACGTCCGAATCAAGCAAGGCCCTTACGTACATATTGAGCTGCGCGACGCTCAAAGCCTGCATACCGTTCAAGTTATCACCCCCTCGTGCTTCAGTTTGGCCAAATATGCCGTTCCGACGGCGTTGTCTGAGGACAGCTCTTGGGAAGCAAAGTAAACGTCGCCTAAATCCTCAAGGCTGCGCCTGATATATTCGTTGCGCATCACTCCGCCGACGAACAGACACGCAAGCCCTCCGTATTCCCTGCGCGCGGCGCAGACCATGGCGGATACAGTGTCCGCCACTGCAGCAAGCACATACCTGCAGGCATCCGCACCTGTGGGATCGCGGCGTATAAGGTCATACGCCTTATTCTCAAAGCCCGACATACAGCAATCAAGCCCTTTAAGACATACCTTCGGCCTGCGGCTCAACATTCCTTGGGCCGCACACTGCTCTACCTGCGCCCCTGCAGGAAACGGATAGCCGAGCCTTACGCCGAGCCTGTCTATGAGATGCCCGCATGTAAGATCCAAAGTTTGACCTATGACAGATATTTCGGTCAGGCGGCGCACCGCCAGCAGCTCCATTGTCCCGCCAGATGCATGAAAGGTCAAAAATTCGTCAAATTTTCCGGCCGGCATATCGGAAGACAGCACCCCGGCGGCGACATGACCCTGCTGATGAGAAAACTCATATACAGGCACTCCCAGCGAATGAGCGCAGACACGCGCAAAAGCAAGCCCGGCAAGAAAACAGGGCATGTATGAGCCCTCTCTGCCGCAGGGTCTGCAGGAAACTCCGACCGCCGCAGTATCCGACACGTCCGCCGCGGTGAATATCTCGTCGAATTGCTTGATATGCAGAAAAAGAGCCTCGCTTTGCCTGAGACCCTTTTCTCCCAACCTTACGGGCAGAAGCTTCCGGTAATTGCGCATACCTCCGTAAGAATCTACGATTCCGACGGAGGTCGTGTAATTACTGGTATCTACGCCAAGGTATGAATATCTATTTTTTTCCGACATACGCGCCCAATATCCCGTTTGCATATTTGGAGGAATCGACGCTGTCGTATTTTTTTATTAGATTGACAGCCTCGTTTATATATACAGCCTCAAGGTTATCTCTTTCGGCATGCTCTATCTCATATACGGCCATACGCAACGCCGTAAGCGTGGCCTTGGATAGCCTGCTGCTCCTCCATTTGGTACTGTATGTATCGATCACTGTGTCCAAATGCTCGACTTCTTTGATTACGCCGCGCGTCAATGACACAGTATAATCGTCATAGGGAAACTCGTCGCTGTCTCTTGCGGATATCAGCTCCTCCGGCTGCGCCTCCGGCCTGAAGCAGTATTCAAACAACAGCAGAAACGCAGCCTCGCGGGATTCGCTTCTTTTCATCGTCCGACTTTCCTCACCGCGCCTCAGGCACCCGCTCCGGCGGAAAGCTTGTTCTTCTGAGGTTTCTCCTCCGCGACTGCCGCGACCACAACGTTCACCTGCTTTACGGCAAGGCCAGTCATAGTTTGGACAGCGTCCGCAACGGCGTTCTGGACATTTACAGCGACCGTCTGCATATTGCACCCGAGCTTGACGCATATCTGCATGGTAAGCGAGAGGCCTTCGGGTCCATTGACCACCGCCACGCCTTTAATGACATTTTTAAGATTGGGAATAATATCCTTAATGCTGGATATGCCCTTGGGGATTATCCTTATAACACCGTCGATCTCCGTAGCTGCAAGATTGGCTATCCCCGCTATGACGTCCTCGGAAATTTTTATAGTGCCTATATTGTTATTGATATCGTTGCTCATAATTATACCTCCCTGAATCGCAAGTGCGCCGGCACGAATGCGATAGCGACTTTTATGTTCATATTATAGCACATTCTTTTCAATTTGTACACTATTTCAGCTCAATTATTTTTACCACATCGGAACTCAAGCCGCTTTCGGAGGTTACTATTTCTATTATCCGCGTCGCTTCCTCTGCCGTCAGCTCGCTTTGAGAAGTCTGAACGACTACGCTGGCGTTGTCGTCCCCGAGCAGGACTATGCAGTCTGCATACCCCTTTGCCAGGATTTGACTCTCCATACGGGTCTCCTGTTCGGTTCTTTCGGCATACTCGGCGATATCCATGCTCGCCTGCGCCCTGGACGCCTCGTCATATGTCTCATCGTCCGCAATGCTCTTCAGAGTATTGACCGCTTTGTCCCTGGACTGACTGCGGTTATAGCGGGCGTTGTCGAAATACGAGTCGTCCTCCGACGTTTTGACCTCCGAGCCGTCGGAACCCTCGGTCTCGAACACCGGTTCGTTTTTCCCCGCAAGCGAGGAGAAGATAAGATTTAATACGCATACTATGCAAACCGCTACGGATAAAAAAATTATTATGTATTCTTTTTTTATGTTTTCTTTCTTTAAAAATTTCATAGTCTTACACTCCTTATCTCATTTTTGCAACGCTTATGCTCGAACCTGACAAATTGAAGGTCTTGCCCACCAGTTCAGTAATCTGCTCCTTGACAGAGGCGCTCTCTCCGCCCTGACAAACCACCGCCACGCCCGTCACTTTAGGCACGGAAAGCTTGAGAAGCAGCGCCGAATCCCCGTCTGAAGAATCAAGTATCTTGTACGAGCTGCTGCTCGAACCGTCCGAACTGGTCCGGTCTTCTGCATACACATACTCATACCCGGAATCGGTAACTATCATCACCTCGCATTCACCCACCCCGTCTATGTCGGACAGGAGTTCTTTCAGCTTTTGTTCCTGACGCTTTACATATTCGCGCTCGTCGTAGGAAATGTTGAGCTGCTGCGGTTCTGTGGCGGACTCGTCTGAGTTTAACGATGTGCCGGCGATAAGCAGCACCGCCAGCGCAATACAGCCGGCTACGAGCGGAACTGCGTTTTTTCTAAAAAAGGTCATAAGCTTATCTTTAACGGACGCTGTCGACATATATATTCTCCATTCCCGTTTTTTGTCTGAGCCATTCTTCAAGCCCGTCCGCGCCGACGGCATACACATGCACGGACTCTACGTTATATTCACCTTCCGAGAACTCTACCTGCGCTTTTATCGAATAATCCAGCTCAGGGTCGAACTCCGAAACCAACTCTGCCACGGCCAGCTCCGCACATACCCTGCACGCTTCCGCCGCCGCGTCGTATTCAACGGACGAAGCGTCTTCTTCTATATCGGGTAAGGTCAAACCTACGTCGAAAAATGAACCGAACGATATCGCAATGCATATGGCTACGGACAGAGATACAATAGGCTTCAGATATTTATCGAACCGTTTCCCGGGAAGGATACTTCCTATGATGCTGCCGAACAGCAGCGCATACATTGCCGATTTTATTATTTCGCTCATTTTCCTCACCCTCCTACGCCCGTAGCGATGCCGAGACCGGTGATGAGGACAATGGCAGAACACACGCAGACCGCCGTGGTTATCTGCAGCGAATCCGATATATAAGACAAAAAGGAACTGATCGATACGTTTCCGACCAAGTCGTTAAAAGCCATTACTATCCGTACTGCGCCCAGCGAAGTCAGTATACCTACGAGCGACGGAACTAAAATGCAAAAGATGACCAGCATGCCCAAAGCGCCCATTGAACCCTTTATCGCCGCCGAGCACGAAAACACAGCCTCTGCGCTCTCCGACGCCGTGCTGCCCACGAACGGTATAACCGTGCCGAGTACGAATTTGACGGTCTGCATCGAAACGCCGTCTCCCGACGCGGATACGGACACGTTAAGGCCTATGACCCCGTTAAGTATACAGGACACGGCCAGCAGCCCCCACACGCATACACGCTTTACCAATAAAGACGCCGAACGCAGGCCTTCGTTGCCGCTGCAGCAATGGGCAAGCCCCAGCACCGTATAAATCTGCAGACACATGGGGACCAAAGACGACGATATCCATGCAAAGAGCGCTATGGCTCCAGTGTACGACGCCGCAAACGACGCCGCGGCGGTCGCATAACCCGAAGCGCTCACCGCCGCAGAGAATACGGGCACGAAAGCTTCGGCAAATGAAGCGCAAGCGGCATAATTATCCTTTACCGACCCATACACCCCGTAAAGCGCAGCATAAACGCACACCGCGCAGGCCAAGCACATCACGCATCTGACGCAGGAGGCAGTATTGGCGTTGCCCGATGCGCCCGCGTACATCGATATCACGCTCGCAGCTACCGAAATGCACATCAAACCAGCAAACATACCCACGCCTGACTTTATCGACGATGCAAACAGGGAAACGAGAAATCCGACGACATTCTTAATCGTCAGGCTGTCCTGGAACGTATCGGGGTCGAGCTGCAATTGACCCGTATTATCCCGCACCGAATCGGGTATAGCCTGCTCAATATCGGACAGGCCGAGATTTTCTTTTTGGTATTCCAATATATCGTCGGGCGTGACAGCAGATGCTGAAAATGCGGAAAGCAGTATAACGATGAGCGCCGCGAGCACGAAAACGACCTTTTTCATATAGTATTACTCCGATATTTTTGAGCCTTACAGCTCCGTCATTTTTTCAACAAACGCGATTATATCCGCGAACAGCGGCAGGCTGAGCGCGGCCAGGTATATCTTTTCCGCCGTTTCTACGCGCGAAGCCAGCGTATTTTCCCCTAAATCCGTGCATATCTCAGCCACAAACTGCGTTATGTACGCCGTGCCGACCGCCTTGAGCACTATTTGAAGATATTTCTGCGATATATTGCCGGCGCGTATAAGCACGTCCACAAACGAAAAACAATCCTGTACCCACGGCAGCATCATAGCCACAACTATCACGCCGCATACTACGGAGCACAGTGCGGCGTAAGCGTCCGAGACTCTGCGCATTATCAGGGACAGAGCCGCGCCTACGATGACCACAGCCGCGATATTAAGTATGCTCATAACGAAAAGACGCTTTTCAGCGCGTCGAACAGTCCCTTTATCCTGTCCACGACCAGCAGCAGTACTACAATAAGTCCCGCGACCGTCACCATGACCGCATATTCCTGGTGTTCGGCTTTGACAAGTATCTGATTAAGCACGGCCACCACAATGCCTACCGCCGCGATTTGAAAGAGTATATCAACATTCATTTTCAACTTTTCTCCTTATGCGAGGACAAGTACAAAAAACAAGCCCGACATAAAACCTAATATCGCATAAAGCCTGCAATATTTATTGGATCTGGACACGGAGCCTTCATATGCGTCCTGCAGTTCGCCCACCGTTCTGTCGCACAGCTGCAGCTGTATGTCGCTGCTTTCTTTGCCGAAATTGTCGAAAAACCTGTCCAAAATCGTCTTATCGCTCAATGATATATACATCCTGACCGCGACTTTGTTCCAGGCTTTTTCATACGCGGCTTTAGGCGACAGATTCTCAGTCCGCGCAAGTTCCTCAAGCAGCGGCACGGCAGAAAATCTTGAAAAAATATCTCTTAACCCGTCCGCGGACGTCTTGGAATATTTCAACTCCGAGCATATAGCCCGAAAACAGTCAAGAATACCTCTGAGCTGGCAGGAACGCATCCTGACCGCGAAAGATTTATACGCGCCCACACCCGTACATAAGCAGAATATAAGGCAAAGAGCGACTATTTTCACATTATCTCCTCCGGCGTAAACATCTGGCATATGCTGTGATCCGAGCCTATTAAGACTATCAGCTGAACCGATCCGTTATGTATCAGCCGCCTTGTAAGAGGACGCTTAAGCAGGTCCTCTCGGTTGCGGGCGTGTGCCGACATCAAAAACGATACGCCGCTGTTCATAGCCTGCTCTATGCGCGCGCATTCCTCCGCATCGGAAACCTCGTCCAAAATTATCGCCGTGGGAGACAGCGTCCTGACGGCGCGCGTTATACCGTCTACTTTTTTGTACAGGTAGTACACCGCGCAATTCGGACCCAGGTCAAATGCGGGCGAGCCTTTTTCACACGCCGACAGCTCACCTCTTTCATCTATAACGGCAGTCTTAACTCCGCATATGGACAGCTTGCGGGCCAAATCGCGCAATATCGTAGTTTTGCCTGCTGCGGGCGGAGCGGCGATAAGGACGTTTTTTACATTCGTACCGTCGTATACGGCGTCGAATACCCCGCTGCTGCACTCAAGACGCTGTCTTGCTATGCGGATATTGATACCCGATATATCCTTGACGCTGCTCAGTTCGTCCGAGTCGTACACAGCCGTACCGTACACGCCGGCCCTATGTCCTCCGCGTATGGTGACGAAGCCGTTGACAAGCTCGTCCTCGTACGCATAGACAGAATAATCACACAGACGCATAAACACGGCCTGCGTTTCGGAAGCTCTGACGGTAAATCCGTAAGGATACGAGCACAAGGTCCCGTCCGAGCGCACATTCATGCATTTGCCCTCCATGCACACACTGAGAGGAGCTCCGGTCTTGATCCATATATCGCTTATCATATCTTTGAACCGACTGTCTATATGTGACAGCGCGCAGGCAAGCCTGCTGGGCAACAATGCCAATATTTCATCCATGCAGAACATTCACCTCCTGTCCGTCTTAATACATAACTATTGAACGACTGCTCGAAATATACCATTCGTTTTAAACTCTCCGCTATTGACAATAAACGCGGTAAATAGTATAATTATAAATAATTTATATTAATAAAACGTCTTTTGGTATGCGTTCTTTTTCAACGTTCGGCGTCGGTTTTGCCTGCGCGGACTGCCGCAAAAATTTTATTTATTATACAGCTGCTGTTTTTATATCGGACTATATACAGCCTGATTATTAAGCTCGGTGCGACAGTTTACGTTTAAAGACTTATCGGCGCAGAACGACATTATCCGTATTCAAAAAAACATATAAATAACATTAATAAAGGAGAAAATTATGGCGTATATATTCGAAGAACCCTCACACACTTTCGGCGAATATCTGCTTATTCCCGGCTATTCGTCCACTGAGTGCACTCCCGACAACGTCAGTCTCAGGACACCGCTCGTCAAATACAAGAAAGGCAAAGAAGAACCTGCCATAAGCATGAATATCCCTCTCGTATCCGCTATAATGCAGGCGGTCTCCGACGACAGAATGGCCATAGCCTTGGCAAGAGAGGGCGGCATATCCTTCATATACGGCTCTCAGTCCATAGAGGACGAGGCCAATATGATAGCGAGAACCAAGGCATATAAAGCCGGATTTGTCACCAGCGACTCCAATGTTACTCCCGATGCTACGCTCGCGGATATAATAGAACTCAAGGAAAAGACCGGCCATTCCACCGTGGCGGTGACAAACGACGGCACCCCCAACGGCCGGCTGCTCGGTATCGTAACTTCCAGGGACTACAGAGTCAGCAGAATGAGCCCCGAAATCAAGGTGCGCGAATTTATGACCAAATTCGACGACCTTATATACGCCTACGACGACACGACGCTCAAAGAAGCCAACGACATCATCTGGGACAACAAGCTCAACTGCCTGCCGATAATAGACAAAGACATGCGTCTAAAATACATGGTGTTTAGAAAGGACTATGACTCGCATAAGGAAAACACGCTTGAGCTGCTCGATTCGCAAAAGAGATTCATAGTCGGAGCCGGAGTAAACACAAGAGATTACAAAGAACGCATTCCGGCGCTTGTGGAAGCGGGCGCGGACGTGCTGTGCATAGACTCGTCGGAAGGGTTCTCCGAATGGCAGAAGCTGACGCTGGAATGGGTCAGAAAAACCTACGGAGACAAGGTAAAAATAGGAGCCGGCAACGTAGTTGACGCCGAGGGTTTCCGTTTCCTTGCCGAAGCGGGCGCAGACTTTATAAAAATAGGCATAGGCGGAGGCTCTATCTGCATAACCAGGGAGCAGAAAGGCATAGGCAGGGGCCAGGCCACCGCCGTAATGGATGTGGCGAAGGCCAGGGACGAATACTTTGAGCGCACGGGCGAATATATACCCATCTGCTCAGACGGCGGCATAGTCCAGGATTATCATATAACGCTCGCGCTGGCTATGGGCGCGGACTTTATCATGCTGGGCAGATATTTCGCCAGGTTTGACGAAGCTCCGTCCAATAAAGTCAACATCAACGGCAGCTATATGAAAGAATACTGGGGCGAGGGTTCCAACCGCGCGCGCAACTGGCAGAGATATGATTTGGGCGGCAGCAAAAAGCTGTCGTTTGAGGAGGGCGTGGACTCATACGTACCCTACGCCGGCCCGCTGAAAGACAACGTCAGACTCTCTCTGAACAAAGTACGCTCGACGATGTGCAACTGCGGGGCGCGTTCTATAGAAGAATTGCAGCAAAAAGCAAAGATTACCCTTGTATCGGCCACAAGCATAGTCGAGGGCGGCGCGCACGACGTTATACTTAAAGATAAGCAACAGTTCAAGGGTTGAGATAATCAATAATAAGGAGACTCTCAGACAATGTTCTACATAAGCACACGCGGAGGCGCGGAGCGCAAATCAAGCGCAGAAGTGATAAAGCAGGGCATGGCCGCAGACGGCGGACTTTTCGTACCCGAATCGATTCCCGAGCTCTCGGAAGAGGATATAGCGCAGCTGTGTAAAGCGGACTACATTGACAGGGCCGCGCGCATACTGGGTATGTATCTTACAGATTATACGCAAGACGAGCTCAGACAGTCCGCCCAGGCGGCATATTCACAGGAGAAATTCGGGGCACAGCCCGCACCCGTCAGGGATTTGGGGAATTATAAGGTTCTCGAGCTATGGCACGGGCCGACCTGCGCGTTTAAGGATATGGCGCTGCAGATTATGCCGCGTCTGCTTTCTACCGCGCTGGAAAAGACGCGCGAAACAAAGACGACGCTTATCCTCGTAGCCACATCCGGAGACACAGGCAAAGCCGCGCTCGAGGGCTACAAGGACGTACCCGGGATAAAGATAATGGTCTTTTATCCCCAGGACGGAGTAAGCGATATACAAAAGCTGCAAATGACTTCGCAAGACGGGTCTAACGTAAACGTATGCGCCATACGCGGCAATTTTGACGACGCGCAGACGGGAGTAAAAAAGATATTCTCAGACCCTGATATAAAGAAAGAATTGGCCGACCGCGGATATACGCTGTCGAGCGCCAATTCTATAAACTGGGGCAGGCTCGCGCCTCAGATAGTCTACTATGTATCCGCATACTGCGACCTTGTAAACAACGGCAGCATAAATCTCGGCGACCAGGTGGATATATGCGTTCCTACAGGCAACTTCGGAAATATATTTGCGGCATATTTAGCCAAAGAAATGGGATTGCCCGTCCGCAAACTCATCTGCGCATCAAACCGCAACAACGTACTGACCGATTTTATCCTGACCGGCGCGTATGACAGGAACAGGACATTTTACACCACCATGTCGCCGTCCATGGATATCTTGCTTTCGTCACCCCTTGAGCGGCTTCTGTATCTGACATGCGGAGCAGACGAAACCTCTGATTGCATGAGAC
>CALXAN010000032.1 GCA_944386305.1 uncultured Clostridia bacterium | reverse complement strand
GCAGCGCTCAGCACATACTTCATACACCCTGCCGAAAGCCCGGCGGTATAGGAATTGAGGATAAAAAACAGCGGTTTGTCGCTGAGAAGCCCGGCACACAGCTTTACAAAACCGAACAGCCTGTCCTCAATCTTCCACACTTCGCCTCCTGGGCCCCTGCCGTATGACGGAGGGTCCATGATTATGGCGTCGTATCTATGTCCGCGCCTGATCTCACGCTCTACGAATTTTACGCAATCGTCAACAATAAAGCGTATATTGGACAGGCCGTTGAGCGAGGCGTTGTCTTTAGCCCAGCCGACCATACCGCGGGAAGCGTCGACATGACACACGCTCGCGCCCGCCATCGCGCACGTCACGCTCGCCGCGCCGGTATATGCAAAAAGGTTTAAAACGCTTATATCCCTGCCCGAAGACGCTATTTTGTCAGCGGCATAGTCCCAGTTTACGGCCTGCTCGGGAAAAAGCCCCGTATGCTTGAAGTTCATAGGCTTTAGATTAAACTTCATCCCGCCGTATGATATACGGAAGGACTCGGGCAGCCTGTTTATGCTCCATTGTCCGCCGCCGGAAGACGACCTTATATAAGTTGCATCCGGGTCGTCCCATTCCCGACAGACGCGCGGCGTATGCCAAACCACTTGGGGGTCAGGCCTTATGAGACGATATTTCCCCCATCGTTCCAGCCTCTGCCCGTCAGCAGCATCTATAACTTCAAAATCCTCCCATTTATCCGAAATCCACATCAAAAATCTCCTTATCCGTCAGGAACCTGCGCAAGGCCCGCCGCAGCTTTAACCGCCATATACGCGATACATAAATATATTAAAGATATAATATAAAACGCCGCTAAAGCATAAAAGCACGGTTTGCAGCGCGCCGAAGAAAAATCTCACCGCGGCGGAAAACGCTATCAAATATAGGATATTATATCATTTTTTTCAGGCGTAGTCAATTATTTTTTGCGCGGGCATATCTATGCCTATCCCCGAAGTTTACTCTTAAAAAATAAGCGGGCGTATCGGCAGCGGCAGACGGAGGTGCCCGCGGTATATATCATATTCAACGGCTTAGTGCCTGCGACAGTAAGACGCCGCCCGTACCTGCTTGTATCGGAGCAGCTCAGCGGCGGCATCACGAACGCCTTTATCGTAAGACCTCGGCCACACCGTGACTGCGGAGACAGGATCAGCGGCAGATGAAACGCCTTATTTCTCATGTGAATTCTTTTTTAATTCTCTATTTTTGTTATTCTCTTGTTTTACATTTATATTAAATTTATCTTTTGCTAATGTAACTAATAGGTTATTTATTTGTTCTAAGTATCTACTTGTCTCTTTCTCGTACTTTTTAAGCTCATTAATACTGTCTATAAACCATGCAATATAAATCAAAAAAAGAGTAAGTCCTACTATCCATATAATAGTTTCAGTTATAGTATTCATTTTTAAAACCTCTATTCCAATCTTCTATTATTTTTTTTGAAAAAGGATATCAATATCAAGCGTCACAGGCTTCACCCCCCCCTCGGCTACACTGTGACTGCGGAGTCAGAACCTCGCCGCAGCGGCGGACGAGAAGTTCGAGTAGCCAATCCAAAAAAATCAGGCTCTTGCAGTATGTCAGGATAATTTACACTTATATATTCAAATATTGCATAAAAAAGTTCCCGCACGGCTATCAGCTGCGCAGCCGCTATCTTTTCATCGCTGTTTAAACTTTCTTTGCGTATAATCATATGAAAATGCTTTGGAAGCTATGGGACATCTTCAGGAAAAATACAATGAGACAAAAGAAAACGGGGACTCAAAGTATAAGATATAAATATTTTTGTCAACAGGAAAATATGTGCATTTTTCGACATAATTTGTGATTAGTAAAAATATTTGACGTTTTTATAAATGCATTGATTCTCCTTTTTTATAATTTAAGCTGAGGTAAAAGAGGCGCTGCCGCGTATTTGACGGGCTACAGTTCCTGAGGTTTCCTCTTGAAAAATAATTTGATATATGTTATGATATATTTAAATATCAATTCGGCCGCATACCGCAGCGCCTTACTGTGCACCGCACACAAGCGGCAGAAAAAAGCACAAAAGACATGCGCATGCTCCAGCATCGGAAGCGCACCTCAGCGCCGAAGCGGACAAGCCCTAAGCCGGCGTGTCGGCCGCAGCTTACGCAGGCTCAATATTTTCGGACTCGGAGGAACGATTGACAATGAACGGCAAACTTGCAGGCCTGGCTATAATGTGTTTCAATCCCTCGGCGCTTATCAAGGGATCGCACAACCACAAGCTGAAATATATCGGACTGGCTGTCCCGGCGCTGACATTCCTGCTGTATTTTTGGCAATACGGCGCTGACAGGCTGCGCCTGCAGCTGACAGGGAACTCAGATGTAGCCCTGCTGTGTCTGTTCGGCTTGATCGCGGGGCCGGTTCTTACGGCTCTTACGGCAGCGATTCTGAAAATATTTATCAGGCAGACGGCGTTTTCCGACCTGGTCACGGATATCGGGTTCACATTTTCCCTGCCGCTGCTGATAAATTTAGTCGGCCTTATACTCAATGCGATATTTGATATAAACACTTCCGTAATTTTCGGATTGACCGGCGTGCTGTTTTCTATAATACCGTTATTCGACGTCATATGCGCCTCGATAAAAACAAAGCGCTCATTCCTTACAGCGCTGGTACTCATCACTGCAGCGGGAGCGATATACATGATCTGTCCCGCCCTTATCTTTATTTTGAAAGGATGAAAGGGATATGAAGCTCAAGATCACAAAATACAAGCTGACGGGCATGCTGTCCATGCTTGTGTTTTGGCTGTCGGCGTCGAGCCTGCATACCCGCTCGGAGCTGCAGCACATAACCCTGATGACCGCAGTGATGTTCGTCGCCTGCGCAGTGATATATATACTGCTCAGCTCTAAGCTGTCGGCTGCGGGAAGGAGCTGGTGCATGGCCGCGCCTTTCGCGGCTCTGTGCCTGATAGCCAATCTTATACTCGACGCAAACTGCGTCTACCCGTTCTTCATCCTCGCTGTCATGGCCGTATGCGCGCAGAGGGCGCGCGAGATATCAAAAAAAGAAAGCCACCCTGTCCGCCCGATACTGATACTTGCAGGTTTCGGGCTGCTGAGCATAGCGATTTTTGCCGCCGCGCTGCTGAGTTTCGGCGTAACGTTATAAGGAGGCGCGAAAATGAACAGGAAGCTTACCATACTCGTTTTGGCCTTAATATTTGCAGCGCTGCTGCCATATCCCCTGTCCGCCGCAGAGGAAGACGCCCTGACCGCGCAGCCCGCCGTTACATATGCCCCGCCCACTGCCGCCCCCTCGGACGAGGTCAGCTCGGATCCCGAAGCCTGTATCTGCGGCAGGCCGTATTATACGGAAGACGAACCCGGGCACATGAAATACGAATGTATGGGCTGCGGCGAGCTGATATCAAACTGCGTGTGCGACTGCTGGTGCGGCAGCGAAATCATCACACGTACAGAGACGGACGGCACTATCATATCCGTTTGCGCCACCTGCGGAAACAGATGCCACAACTGCACCTGCGGTAATATGGAGGCCATACTTAACTTTGAGCAATTACAAAGAGACGGTATGGTATCTACCGCCGACGCGCCCAAGCCGGCGAGCGCGCTCGTGACCGTGGCGGCATCGATCATACTGTTCGCAGTCTGTGCCTTTATGATGCTGTATTATGCTATGGGCAAGGATATGGAAACAAGAAGATCGGAATCCGAGGCACAAAAGCGCATGAGCAAGCACAAGGATATTCTCAAAAAGATCGAAGGCCATGCCCAGGGCATAAAAGCTCAGAAAAATGCAGATACAGCCATGAGTATATGCCGCAGAGAAAATGCCGAGCAATCCGTCAAATGGCCTACGGATCAGCTCGCAGACGCGGCTATAGCTATGGAACTGGTCAACGAGATACAGTTTGCAAAAAGGGATGACAGAAGCGTATGCGCCATGACTCTGTACATAATGCACTCTTCCATAGACCAGGGCCGTGCTAAGCTGTCAGCCATGCAGGGAGAACACGGACAAAGACTAAAAGAATTATATGAAGCCAACGAGGAAATAACAGGAAACGGCAGAGTTTCTCTCGATCCGGCTAAGGAACTGTTCGAGCCCGGATTCTTTGACAAGGCTGAAGAGGCGTTCAAGTCCGGAGATGAACATATGACGCTGAGAACGGTCTTTGAGCTCAAAGCGCTCGCATGCGATCCTTCCGTAAAGATAGGCAATGCGGAAGCCACGGCAAGACAATGGGCGGACGCCGCATTTGAAGACAGCTATATATCAAGGAAAAAGGATTATGAATACGGCAAAAGATTCGGCGATCGCAAAAAGGCGGGTGAATAACAGATGACTTATATACTTACGGACGGCGAACTTCAAACTCTGATATCCATCTCCGGCCAGGAGACCAACGATATGGCGTGCGTAACCCTCAACGACATATCCAAGCGAAAGATAATGAGCGGCAACCTCGAATACAGAGCCTCGGGTCTGATAAAGACCGGGCTGCTCGAAGTGGGTCCGGACGGGAAATACAGAGCCACGCATGAGGGCAGGCTCGCCGCAGGGGCGCTCTGCGCGCCGGAAACATCCGTCTGCATAGGCAGAAAAAACACCTCCGATCCAGTCTTTAAGGCTCTGAAGTACAACGGATTATGG
>CALXAN010000031.1 GCA_944386305.1 uncultured Clostridia bacterium | reverse complement strand
ACGCTCTGTGCGGCGGAGATATCGGCGTGGTGGCCAAACTTCAGTCCGTTGCTACCGGCGACGTTCTCAGCGCGGGCGGCGCCGCGTGCGAGACTGTAGAGCTCAGATATCCCAGGCCGTGCCTGAGCAAGGCCGTGTATCCCGTCAAGAAAGGCGACGAGGAGAAGATCGCTCAGGGCATGCAGCGCCTGTCTGAAGAGGATAAGACCTTTTCGTTTTATACCGACGGCGAGACTCACGAGCAAATACTCAGCGGTATGGGCGAAACTCATCTCGACGTCATAGTCAGCAAACTGAAGAGCAAGTTTGGTGTAGACGTCGTGCTTAAAGAGCCTAAGGTCGCTTACCGCGAAGCTATACGCAAAAAGGTTAAAGTTCAGGGCAAGCATAAAAAACAGTCCGGCGGTCACGGCCAGTACGGAGATGTTTGGATTGAATTTGAGCCATATGACGGGCAGGAATTGCTGTTTGAGGAAAAGATATTCGGAGGCTCGGTTCCCAAAAATTTCCATCCCGCCGTAGAAAAAGGCCTGCGTGAGAGCGCCGAACACGGCGTGCTGGCCGGCTATCCCGTAGTCGGGCTCAAGGCTACGCTTGTGGACGGCTCGTATCATGACGTTGATTCTTCCGAAATGTCGTTTAAAATCGCGGCAGGCATAGCGTACAGGGAGGGGCTCAAGCAGGCTGATCCGGTTATTCTTGAGCCGATAGGACGTTTGGTGGTGACGGTTCCTGACGCCATGATGGGAGATATAATAGGCGATATAACCAGGCGCAGGGGGCAGATCCTCGGCATGACACCCACAGCGGAGACACTGCAGTCCATCGAGGCCGATGTGCCCATGGCCGAAATGGGTTCTTATGCTACCGACCTGCGTTCGATGACTAGAGGAAGGGGAACGTTTACGTTTGACTTTTCGCGCTACGCGGACGCTCCGAGCGCCGTGGCTCAGAAAGTAATAGAATCTGCCCAAACCTCCGAATAATGCCGTAGCGCGGGCCGTATGCTGCGGCCCGCGCTGTTTTTTTGACGAAGAAGATATTGAACTTTGCGCAGGTTTATGCTATAATTACTGTACCTATCCCTTGCATAACTGCGGACGCGTTATCCGCTGTCTATATATCAAAGAGGTGTATGAGTATGAAGAAGTTTGACTATTTCGGCCGTGAAGCTGTGGAGTTTGAGTTTGACGGCCGTAAGGCTATCGTTGTTTTGGCAGACGAGAAAGTAAGGACCGGCAAGTGGCTGCTCAAGACCGAGTATTTTGACGCTTTTCCCGATACGGAGCTGCATTTGGTAGACAGGGGATACAATATCGCCTATCTTGATAACCTCAATCGCTGGGGCGTGGACGCTGATATGGATGCAAAGGCAGATTTTGCTGCATTTCTGCACAAGGAATACGGATTTGAGCCCAAGTGCGTCCCCGTGGGCATGAGCTGCGGCGGACTGCACGCTGTCAATTTGGCTGCAAGGCATCCTGAAATGGTGTCGGTCATGTACTTAGACGCCCCGCTTCTTGATTTCCTCAGCTACCCTCTTTGTTTGGGAGAGTCCAAGGCCTACGACGAGAACGTTTGGGAGGAGCTGAAGGCGGCCTACGGCTTTGAGAAAAAGTCTGAGGTGCTGCATTTCCGCCGTCATCCTCTTGATAATATCCCGGCCCTGGTTCAAAATCGTATTCCGTTTATCATGCTTTGGGGTGAAATAGACACAACCCTGCCTTATGAAGAAAACGGTATGCTTCTGCAGAAAGCGTATGAGAATACCGACATCCCGCACGAGATAATAATGAAACCCAACTGCGCTCATCATCCTCACGGTATGGCCGACGATTCGCGCGTAATAGAGTTTATCGAGAGATACAGCTGATGTCGTCTGCTGAAAAATTCGCGTTGTGCCGTGTATAAGTTTATATTAAAATCGGAGGCGTCAGCCTCCGATTTTTGCCGTTTGTATATGTGTTTTTTAATGATCATAATTTAACAACCCCTGTGTTGCGCCGCAGTACATAAAAAAATAAGCAAAATCCCGCAGTTTGTGTGGCAGAATTGTATGAATAATGTCTAATCGGTATTATGTTATAGAATAATTATTGTTTATGTTGTTTGGTTGACAAAATTATGCCGTTATTATATAATATTTGTATATATAATATGTGGGTGCTCGGGCAGACCATGTATGGCAGCCGCTGTGCTGCGCGAGGGCGGGCCGGACATGCTGCGGGCGTTGCCTGTCCTGCGTACAGATTGGCAAATACGGCGTCTGTCAAAGCCAGCATCAGTTCTACACAGCTTTTGCGGAAACGGCAGAGGCTGTTTTTTTGAATGAATAGTTTTTACCGCGCGCACAGCCGCGCAAAAAAAATAAAAAGGAGCAACAGACAATGAAAATTTCAAAAAAGATCGCATGCCTGGCGCTGGCGGTCGTGTTTGCAGCCGGCCTGCTTTCGGCCTGCGGCGGGACCGGCAACTATGCGGCGGACAATACCATGTTTTTTATAGGAGGCACCGGTCCGCTGACGGGAGACAACGCTTCTTACGGCGTATCGGTCAATCGCGGCGCGCAGCTTGCTATTGACGAGATAAACGCCAACGGCGGACTCAACGGAGTGCAGTTTAAGTTCGAGATGAAGGACGACGTCGCCGCTGAGGACAAGGCCGCTACCGGTTATGTCTCGTTGTACG
>CALXAN010000030.1 GCA_944386305.1 uncultured Clostridia bacterium | reverse complement strand
CTTTTTATGGTATACTGTTCTTGAGTCATAGCAGACCTCCGTGGTTTTTTGTCGTGTGGTTACTTCAATTATACCACGTCTGCTATGACTCTTTCTTTGTGTCCTATTTCATTTTACAATGAACCATAAAAACAATTTATTTTGAACACAGCAAATTAAATATTGACAAAACGCTCCAAAGGCTGTATAATATATGAGCACGGTCGATTCGGCAGCGGATATGTCTTCCGTGCGGGAATAATACGCGGATATGGCGGAACTGGCAGACGCGCTAGATTCAGGTTCTAGTGAAGATTCCTTCATGCAGGTTCGATTCCTGTTATCCGCACCATGTCGTCGCGAACTTCATATCGTTCGCGACGACAGTGTTTTTCATATCTTGACACACAATGGTTCTCGGGCCGAAAGCAGAGTTTTACTGCAAGAGCCGCGGTTTGAGATTATTTTCTGATTCCCTCGGTGTATCAAGCATTACTGAATAAAATACCTCTATAAATTAATATGCCGGTGTGATGGAATTGGCAGACGTGACGGACGCAAAATCCGTTGGTAGCGATACCGTGCGGGTTCGACTCCCGCCACCGGCACCAGCATGACGCTGGACCCATCGCATTTGGGTTCAGCGTTATTTCTTTTTCTGCATCTTTACCCCTTGACACATCTCAAGAGTTTGCATATATCCTGCGGCGGCTTTTTATACAAGAAATCATCTATACACGCATTCCGCCGCCTGCCCTCTTACGGTGTCCGGCTCCATAAACCGCCTTAACGCCTGTCGACCGCCGCGCCGACATACCCGCGCTCATCCCTGTATGCCGTCTTTTTCAACGGGCTGCATTTTCGCTTACGAAAACACGCCTGCTTCTGCCGGTTTTGCATTTAAATTTTAATAGAAGAGAACTAAAAAATGAGGCGTCCAAATTTATTCTCATCTCGGCTCTACCAAGTAAAGTATTTAAGCTTATTTTAAAGACTTTTACTTAAAAAGTAAAAATCCAAGACAGTCGTTTTAAATCAGCTATTCTTTTTAAAATTTATGTTCACAAAACACAGTATGGGAATATATTTAGCGCTAAAGATAAACAAACTTTCTTTTCTGCTAAATTCAAGGAGGATATAAAAATGTTTGCAACAAATATATATCCTACAAAGGATTCAAAACTCAATACATATATAAAAGATTTTTTTATAGGCATGATAGAAATTGCAGCATTGGATAATTTGCGGGACGAGGACCCGGAAGAATATTTAGACGGTATTTTTCCGC
Source organism: uncultured Clostridia bacterium (assembly GCA_944386305.1). Classification (GTDB taxonomy): domain Bacteria; phylum Bacillota; class Clostridia; order Oscillospirales; family UBA644; genus CALXAN01. The sequence goes on along the minus strand of CALXAN010000030.1, from coordinate 8,543 downwards.
GCTCATTTATCCGCCGTAATGCTAAAAAAGCAGTGGAAATAATCTATGACTTGGACGATATTGCCCGAAGTGACATTGTTAGGACAAGCTTGCCTCCGATACACATTTATGCGATGTATAACATAATTCGTTATTACGAAGAATTAAAAGAGGATTTGGGGAAGAGTGAGTATGACTTAGAAATCGAGAGATATATTAAGGAGAACTATTCGAGAGAAGATTCCGAGTGGTATTGTTCCCTGTTTAATTCGCCGTCAGAGAATTTTGTCGAAAATTACGGCGACGAATATATTTGGTTTGATTTATGGGAATATAAATTCATGTGGCTTATAGACAATGAAAAGACGCTTCCCGTGCTGACTCCGGAAGCAGAGGAGATGCTGCAATTAATGCCCAATGATATAATAAATCAATGGGAATTAAAAAAATCGTCTGAAAATATGCCGCCTGCCATGTATAATGAATACGATTTCTTTATATCACATGCAACGGAAGACAAAAAAGAAGTAGCAGAGCCTTTAGCGTTAGAATTAAAGAAAAAGGGCGCTAAAGTATGGTTGGACAAATTTGAGATGACAGTGGGCAGCAGCTTACGCAGTTCAATTGATTACGGTATTGCGCATTCAAAACACGGGGTCATTATTCTTTCAAGGGATTATATGCGTAAATTTTGGACGGAAAAAGAGATGAACGCCTTTTTCTCAAAGCTCTCGCTCGACAGCAAAAACAGCAAAATTTTACTTCCTATATGGCACCGCGTAACAAAGCAGGAGGTAGCCGATTATTCACCCATGTTGGCAGATTTGTTTGCACTGAATACCGAAGAATGGAGCATTTCAGCATTAGCAGATAAGTTAATCAGCGTCCTTTAAAAAAATATTTCACGGATTACATAAAAATTCTAATACAGTAACGGTACTAAGCGCATCAAAGCAATCGGTTTGAAAAGATTAGGATTTATACCCTCGGCTGTTTACCTATAAATTTGATTTAAACATTTTAATCTTTAATACGTCTTCTTAAGTCAACTCTAAAGTCGCCTTTATTATTTTGATAACTATCCGTATAGTACGGATATAAGCTATTATAATGTACCTTTCCCGTGGTTATAATATAATCAGGTTATATTAATGCAAAGGGAATTGGGGTACTATATGGAACTTAATTACAAAGCTATAGGCAGGCGAATAAAAACCGCCCGCGTAAATGCGAAGATTACTCAGGAAAAACTCTCCGAAACAGCGGGTATTTCCCCTACGCACTTAAGCAACATAGAGACGGGCACGACAAGAGTCAGCCTAAATGCCATAGTAAACATCGCCAACGCGCTGAAAATAACGTGCGACGACCTGCTGTGCGATAATGTAGTAAGGGCAAAAATCCAACTTGAGCGAGACATTGCGTTTATTTTAGAGGATTGCGACGAATACGAGACTCGTATAATTCGCGATTTAGCGGCGGCGGCTAAGGAAACGCTTCGCCGCGACGCGCATCTTCGCAAGCTGTCCGGCAAATAATGAGCATCGGTAAAAAACAATTACGCGCCGGCTTTGCATAAAAGTTATGCAAAGCCGGCGCGTTCGTTTATGCTGAAATCTGAAAGGCATTCCCTCAACGGTCCATACCCTAAAAAATTAAGAAAACAGGTAAATAACCGCATGAAGCATACTCTGCCATTAGATTTTGCCGTTTTAACTACAACTAGATTTTGCTGATTCGGCTATTGAGAGAGCAAGCGTTTATTTCTCCCTGTAATTTAAGCATATGGTTTTCACGCATTTCCCATGTCCGATAAACCGTCTTCACGCTCCCTCGGCGTATTTAAACAGCAAAATACTATAACATATATGCGGCGTTCCGCCTGCTATAAAAGCAAACCGCCTAATGCATATTTCGCACAACGACGCTTAAGCTGCCGGGATCAAAGCGCAATATACCGAAAACACGCCGCTGCGGCGTCCTTTATGTACGCCCGCGGCTGTAAAGGCGTTCCCGTTTTCGATGCGGTCCGTTTTTTTTACTTCGGATTGCTGCCGTTTTTCGGCGCGCGCAGTTGGACGGATTTATGTGTGAATAAGGCACAAAACGCAGCCCTTTAGGATTTTAACGCGACATGCGCGCTAATTCACATATTTGGACTACCGTAAGATTATGCACGTCGGAGCAAAGTCCGCTTTGCTCCGTTTTTTGTCTGCGGCTTCAAAATAAGCCGTCCGCCCGCTTCCTTGGCTGCCCTCTTGCGGTGCCCGGCTCCGTCAGCGGTGGATAAACTCGCCTTGCCGCTCGCCGACCGCTGCGCTTCCTCGCAGCATCCCGCGCTGCGGGCGCTCGGACGTGCCGCCCCTTTTCCGCAAAAGGTCACGCTCGGCTCACCTGCTCGATTGCAAACGCCCGCAGCGACGGCTTCGCCGTCGCTGCCGACCTTTTGCGGGTTCGAGTCTGTTTCAAAACTTTTCACAGGCATCTTTTCCTATATATATTCAGAGGTATCTGCCGGTCACGCTGTTTTTGTCCGCTTTTATATCCTCGACCGAACCGCGGGCGACTATTCGGCCGCCCTGCTGTCCGCCTCCGGGGCCCATGTCTACGATGTAATCGGCGCTGCGGATCATATCCAGGTCATGTTCTATGACTATGACCGTGGCGCCGTTTTGAATAAGGCTGTCAAAGACGCCGAGCAATGTGCGGACGTCGAGCGGGTGCAGGCCTATCGTAGGTTCGTCGAAAACAAAGACGGTATCCTGCTGTCCGCGGCCCAGCTCGCCTGCAAGCTTGAGACGCTGAGCCTCGCCGCCGGAAAGCCCAGGGGTCTGTTCACCGAGCGTCAGATATCCGAGTCCGACGTCGTGCAGGGCTTTCAGACGTGAGCATACTGTTTTTAAGTCAGAGCAGGCTGCCATGGCCTCGTCTACGCTCATGGACATCAGCTGAGGCAAAGAATACGAATCTCCTCTGCCGTTCTGCCTGAAAACCTCAAATGCGCGCTTGTCATAACGAGCCCCCGAGCAATCGGGACACGGAATGTCGACATCGGGCAAAAACTGCACGTCAAGGCTGATAGTACCAGTCCCGTCGCATGTCGGACAGCGCAGACAACCGGTATTGTACGAAAAACCTCCCGCCTTGAACCCCGAACGGACCGCGTTGGGCGTGGCCGCAAACACTTTGCGCAGCTCGTCGTGGACATTGGCGTAAGTGGCGACGGTCGACCTGACGTTTACGCCTATAGGCGTGGCGTCTATGAGCTTGACCTGGGCTATCCCGTCGGCCCTGACGCTGAGGACGTGAGCGGGCAAATGATTGCCGCTGACAGCAGCACGGAGAGCCGGAACGAGGCTCTCAAGGATCAGTGTCGTTTTGCCCGAGCCTGACACTCCCGTGATGACGGACAGTCTGCCTTTGGGGAAGCTGACCTCAAGAGGCTTTACGGTATGTATAGCGGACGTATGCATGGATATCGATCCGTACTCAAAAATCCGCTCGCGGTCCGCCCTTGTACGTATAACGGGACGGTAGGACTCTGACAGATACGCGCCTATCATCGAACCCGGGGCTTCGGACAGCTGGCGCACACTGCCCTGGGCTATTATGCGGCCGCCTGCCGCGCCCGCCTGAGGACCGAGTTCAATTATCCAGTCCGAATGCGAGAGTATATGCGCGTCGTGGTCTACAAGCACAACCGAGTTACCGTCTGCTACAAGGTCGTCCATAACGCCTACCAGCCCGTCTATATTGCTCGGGTGCAGGCCTATAGAGGGCTCGTCCAGCACGTACAGGACTCCCGTAGTCCTGTTGCGGACGGCGCGCGCCAGCTGCATACGCTGCCGCTCCCCCGTAGATAAGCTGGACGAAGCTCTGTCAAGGGACAGATAAGACAGCCCCAAATCGACCAGCCTGGACGCAGTACTCTTAAACGATTCGCATATATTCTCAGCCATCGGGCGCATCTGCTCAGGCAAAGAAGAGGGCACGCCCCCGACCCATTCGATAAGTTCCGCAAGAGTCTTTTCACACGCCTTGTCAAGGCCTATTCCCCTCAGCCTGGGCGCACGCGCGGCCTCCGAGAGCCTCGAGCCTCCGCAGTCGGGACAGGTCTGCTGACGCAGAAATTTTTCTACGCGCTTCATCCCTTTCTCATCCTTGACTTTAGCCAGCGCGTTTTGCACGGTATACACGGCGTTGAAATATGTAAAATCGAGCTCCGCGATCTCATCGGTATTTTTTGCGCGGTAGAGTATATGCTTCTTGACCGCGGGCCCGTTATACACGATATCGAGTTCTTTGTCCGTAAGCTCGCTGAAAGGCACGTCCGTACGCACCCCCATGGCCCTGCATACATCGACCATGAGCGACCACATCAAAGTTTTCCACGGCGCGACCGCCCCCTGCTCTATCGACAGAGATTTATCCGGCACAAGCGAGTCGATATCGACCGTCCGCACCGTGCCCGTGCCTCCGCACGCGGGACACGCGCCCTGACTGTTAAACGCTAACTCCTCTGCGCTCGGTGCATGAACGGCGCCGCCGCACTCGGGGCAAAATATAGGCTTTTCGGCAGCTACGTCCAAAGTAGGAGGCACATAGTGACCGTTGGGGCATTTGTGGCTGGCCAGCCTGGAAAACATGAGTCTCAGGCTGTTGAGCAGCTCCGTGCCCGTGCCGAACGTGCTGCGTATTCCCGGCACTGCGGGACGCTGGTGCAGAGCCAGTGCGGCGGGAACATACCTTACGTCGTCCACGAGCGCCCTGGAAGCCTGAGTCATACGCCGCCTTGTATAGGTGGAAAGGGCCTCGAGATATCTTCTCGAACCCTCCGCGTACAGGATACCGAGCGCCAATGAAGACTTGCCGGAGCCTGACACTCCGGCTATGCCCACTATGCGGTTGAGCGGTATATCGACGTCAATATTCTTCAAGTTATGTACTTTGGCGCCGCGCACCTCTATATATTCCGGGGCTGATTTAACTCTATCGTCCATATGCTCTCCTTAATACATTATCGTCCTGAAAATATGAGGCGCACCGACTATTCCGAGTCTCGGCCGAGGAATACCCTCGTCACATCGTGGCCGACACGGGGTACGAAAACGTCGAAAATATCGCGCGTCCTCAGCCTCAGGCTTGAGGTATTGACGCAGGGATGGCAGCCTATATACTCGCTGTCCAATATATCCGCGTCGACCAGCAGTCTGACTCGGTTCTGCGTATCGTTCATAAGTCCCAGTACCGTAACCGAGCCGGGCGAGACGCCCAAATAGGCCTCCATAAATTCCGGCTCGGCAAACGACAGCCTGGACGCGGATATCTGCGCGGACAATTCCTTTGTTTTAAACGGCTTGTCCGCAGGCAGCATCAGCAGATAGAACTGCGTCTTCTGCCTGTTGCGCAAAAACAGGTTCTTACACATCGATGCACCCAAAACCGCGTCTATATCACGGCAGACCTCCATGGTCATTGCAGCAGGATGGTCTGCTCTGCGATATACTATACCGAGCGCGTCGAGCATATCGTATACGCGAATCTCCCTTTGCAGGCGTCCCGCGTCCGATACTGGACGGCCGTCATAAACCTCAAACGCCATATCCACACCCCCGTAACTACGAATGTCAAATTTCCATCTCCTGCAAAGTCTCGAATATTTCTCCGCGAATATCTGTTATAGCTCCCGCCGGCACTGAGCGGCCGTCGGCAAACACGAGCAGCGCGCGCGTCTCGTCTACCCGCCTGACCTGTCCGCTGACAGCAAGGTACTTTCCGCCGTCTTTCCGCTCGTCGGGCACAAAATACGTCACGCTGACCTCAGGCATGCAGGCCACATTCTGTCCAAGTATCCGCAGCTTTAACTCAAGCAACGCCCTGTCGCGCGGCGCCTCACGCTCTTCGGCGGTTCTTCCCGCCTCTTGCAGCGCCTGCTCATAGCCGGACAACGCCTTGAAGGACGCAAACTGAGCGGCACGATCACTCATAGGCATACGAGGGTGCTTGGACGATACGCGGCGGGGCATGTCAATAATATCGGCGTAACTGTCCGAACCATCGTGCATAAAAGTCCCCTCCTATAATTCATTGGCCCAAAACAAAGCATAAGCAGGCATGCGCACAGAATATTCGGCAACCCAGCGCCGTCAGGCCTTGTGTCCGCCTATCATATCGCCGCGTTCGCGCACAGTGGACGGCTCTTTGAGGCCGGAAGCCTTGTGAATGGCATTATTGCCGAATTTTTTCTTTATGTCCACTACCGCGCGCTGCACGCGCCTCTCACGCTCCAAGCGCTCCTTTTCCGCCGCTCGGCTTTGCTCGACGGCGTCATAATCCGTCAAAAGGTCGAGCTGCTCCGCAGTCTGAGATATTTCAGCACCGGTCTCCGCGGCGAGACGTTCGGCAGTGATATTCAGCCGCCGTATCAGCAATCTTTTATCGACATGTTTGTCAAACCATTCCCTGGCGGCCCCCGCTATCAGACTGCCCGAAGAAGTGGGCTGCCCGAGGTTAACGGTACCGTGGGCACTCTTTGGCAGACGACGACCGTAGCGGTCGGTTTCGACCGGACCTCGATATACATGCTTTGCGTCGGACATGTTGCTCACGTCGTAGCCCACGGTTATGGTCAGCTTATCAGTGAGCAGGGATTTATCAAACAATTGTAAAGCAAGAGCCTCGGCCATCTCCCTCATCACCAGCCCGGCGTCCTCAAAAGAATACGGCGTACGCAGGACCTGACCCGAGCCGAGGCTTCTGCTCTCGGGACGATAGGCTTTGACGTCGGCTATGGTACACGGCTCCCAGCCCCAGGCATGGTCTATGAGCAGCTCGGCGTTTACACCGAACAATTCATACAGCAGGTCCTCATTGCGCACCGAGCAGCGGGCAACGTCGCCCATCGTGTACATGCCGTGAGCCTCAAGCTTGGCGGCGTATCCGCGCCCCACACGCCAAAAATCGGTGAGCGGACGGTGGCCCCACAGCTGTTTTCTGTAGGACTGTTCATCGAGCTGGGCTATCCTCACTCCGTCGCTGTCTGCAGGCATATGCTTGGCGGCGATATCCAAAGCTGTCTTGGCAAGATATAAATTAGTCCCTATGCCCGCCGTAGCCGTCACGCCTGTACGGCTCTGTACCTCGCGTATGATATTGCGGACAAAGTCGTGCGCAGACAGTTTGCAGGCCGCAAGATACGACGTGACGTCCATAAACACCTCGTCTATCGAATAGACTATAATATCCTCCGGGGCCACGAAGCGCAGGTATATGCGGTATATATCAGCGCTGTATTCTATATACAGCGCCATACGCGGCGGCGCCACTATATAATCAAGTGCCAAAGACGTATCGGACAGGACCTCGTCGTTATCGCAGCTGCCGCCGCGCAGGACATGACCCGGCGCGGCGGCACGGCGGCGCGCGTTTATATCATCGACGCGCTTAATTACCTCAAAAAGCCTGGGCCTGCCCGGTATCCCCCACGACTTAAGCGAGGGGGATACAGCCAGGCATATCGTCTTATTCGTCCGCCTTTGGTCCGCGACTACAAGATTGGCGCGCATGGGGCTCAGCCCACGCTCAACACATTCCACAGATGCATAAAAGCTCTTTAAATCTATAGCCGCATAGATCGGCACAGGCCTACTCCTTTCTATTAAGACAAAAACGCGCGGCGGACAACCGCAAATTCAAATATAAACAACTTGCTTCTCCGCCCTGTACGTATGTGGAGGTTTTTCCGCTGCCTTATAGCCTACGGCTATGGCTACCTCAAACAGATACCCGTCGGGGAACTTCAGCTCCCGGTGAAAATGTTCGCACTTATCGCCCCTCATGGCGTCGTATATACAGCCTATTATCACGCTTCCCAGCCCCATGGCTTCGGCTGCAAGCGCGATATTCTCCACAGCTATTCCCGCGTCTACGGAGCTCCACCTCAAGCCGCTCTCCGCCGCCAGCATGATGACGGTGGGCGCGTCGTAGTAGAAGTTACGTTCGGGGGCGGATATGTTGCGCAGTCTGTTCTTTTCAGCCTCTATCTGACTGAGTATTTCGTTGTCTGCACTCAGGACGCTGAAGCGTATCTCACGTCTGTTATTCGCCGTCGGCGCCCGCAAGCCGGCTTCGACAAGAGCGCGGACCTGTTCGTCGCTGAGCGCCTTAGGCATATAAGCCCTCGTAGAGCTCCTGCATTCTATGGCCTTTATCGCATCCATGAACTAACCCCTCCTCTTAGAATAAATACTACCTCTCAATAGGCGTATAATCGATATGCGACGGGATGTCCGTGGCCTCCAGCTTAAATATGACGGGGCGCAGGCCGTCATTGCAGCTGCATATCGCCACCCCGGGCTTGCTTATCCAGTCGCCGTAATAAAACGTTTCGGCGCAGCCGTGCGCAAGGGCAAAAACGTACTGGTATACGGCTTTCCATGCCTCGTCGCACATACCCTCGGGCTTGGCATAATCCGCATAGAAGACCTGCCCCTGCTCATGCATAGGGCATGGGCCGAGGCCATCCGCGCCGTATTCGGCCGCAAGGTCGGAGTTAAACATGGTCC
>CALXAN010000029.1 GCA_944386305.1 uncultured Clostridia bacterium | reverse complement strand
ATCCACAGCAGAACGCGCAGATTCTCGCCGAAGCCCGGCCATATAAAGTGACCCTCGGAATCGGTCCTGAACCAGTTTACGTTAAAGATCTTCGGAGGATTGGGGATCTTCTTGCCCATAGCGATCCAGTGAGCGAAGTAATCGCCCATATTGTATCCGCAGAACGGCAGCATGGCCATGGGATCGCGGCGAACAACTCCGACTGCGCCTGCTGCCGCAGCGGTAGTCTCGGAGGCCATGGCGGAACCTACGAACACGCCGTGATTCCAGTCAAAAGACTGGTATACCAGCGGAGCGGTCTTGGCTCTGCGGCCGCCGAAGATAATAGCGTCTATAGGCACGCCGGTCTTGGAATCGAACTCGCTGGAAATGCAAGGGCAGTTCTTAGCCACGGCGGTGAACCTGGAGTTGGGATGCGCGCCGTAAGTAGACTTGTCTTTCTTGTCATACTTGGTGCAGTCCCAGGGCTCGCCTCTCCAGTTTATAGCATGCTTCGGCGGGTTGTTGTCCAGGCCCTCCCACCACACGGTGTTGTCGTCGAGGTTATGCACAACGTTTGTAAATATACAGTCTTTCTGCGTAGCGGCTAGCGCGTTGGGGTTGGATTTTGCATTTGTGCCGGGGGCGACTCCGAAGAAGCCGTTCTCGGGATTTATAGCCCACAGACGTCCGTCGCTGCCCACTCTGAGCCATGCGATATCGTCGCCTACGCACCAAACCTTATAACCCTTCTTCTTGTATATCTCGGGCGGGATAAGCATTGCGAGGTTGGTCTTGCCGCATGCGGACGGGAAAGCTGCGCAGATATATCTGATCTTGCCCTCGGGGTTCTCTATGCCGAGAATGAGCATATGCTCTGCAAGCCAGCCTTCTTTATGAGCAAGATAAGAGGCTATCCTGAGTGCAAAGCACTTCTTGCCGAGCAGAACGTTTCCGCCGTAGCCGGAGTTTACGGACATTATAGTATTGTCCTCCGGGAACTGCACGATATATCTGTTCTCCTCGTCCAAATCCTTCTTAGCATGAAGACCTTTGACGAAATCAGAGCTGTCCGCAAGCTGATCGAGTACGTCCTGTCCTACCCTGGTCATTATAAGCATATTGAGTACGACGTATATGGAATCGGTAAGCTCAATGCCTATTTTGGAAAATTCAGAACCTACGACGCCCATGGAATAAGGGATAATATACATGGTTCTGCCGATATACGACCCGTCGTAGAGCGCGTTGAGCTTGGCGTACATTTCTTTAGGATCACACCAGTTATTCGTAGCGCCGGCGTCCTCTCTCTTGCTTGTGCAGATAAAGGTCCTGTTCTCCACACGGGCCACGTCGTTGACCGCGGTCCTGTGCAGATAGCAGCCGGGGAGTTTCTGCTCGTTGAGCTTGATGAGCTCGCCGGTAGAGCAAGCCTGGGCTCTGAGCTCGTCGGCCTGTTCCTTGGAGCCGTCGATCCAAACTACGTTCGAAGGCTTGGTCAAAGCCTTCATCTCTTCGATCCACTTCAATACAGCAGCATTCTTCGTCATAGAATCAGATCTCCTCTATACAATAATTTTAAAAACTCATCGATAATACGAACGTGCCTGTCCGTATCTTTATGTATTATACCAGTTTTTAGATTTTATTTCAATAGCTTTTTGCCCAAAAACCTTATATCGCTCTTAAATTCTCCAAATATATGCCATAAATGCGGCTTATTGCATTTACAAAACATTCGGTCGGTGCTATAATAAAATCAGGTTAGTACTGCTCGCGGCGCCGCATGACCCGCGGCGCCTGAACATAGGGAGAGACATATGCAGGCAAATAACATAAACTACAACAAAATAACGCAGCAGCTCATAGAAAGCCTCGATCACAGGCCCGCTCTGCTGCTTCACAGCTGCTGTGCGCCGTGCTCCAGCTACTGTTTGGAATGGCTCAACAAGTATTTTGACATAACCGTATTTTACTATAATCCAAACATATATCCTGCCGAGGAATACTGTAAAAGGCTGCAGGAACAATACTCGTTTGCACAAAAGGCGGACTTTTGCCGAGGAGTCAAAGTCGTGGACTGCGGCTATGAACCGGAAGAATTTTATGACGCGGTAAAGGGCCTGGAACAGCTGTCCGAAGGCGGGGCAAGATGCGAGAAGTGTTTTCGGCTGAGGCTGAGAAAAACAGCGGAAAAAGCCCGCGAACTCGGCGCGGAATATTTTACGACCACGCTTTCGATATCCCCTATGAAAGACAGCCGGCTTCTCAACCAAATCGGAGGCGAGCTCGCGGAAGAGTACGGCATAAAGTACCTGTACTCCGACTTTAAAAAGAACGACGGATACAGGCGCTCGACCCAAATATCGGCCGAATACGGCATGTACAGGCAGGATTACTGCGGATGCGTTTTCTCTCTTAATGAACGAAAAAAACGCAAACCTGCCGAAAACTGAACAAAAAAATCAGGCCCCCGAATCGAACGGACAGCCTGATTTTTTATTATATAAATTCATTTATAGACAAAGTCGCTTAATAATTCCGCATTTGCGCTTTTTTGTCTTTTTAAGATAATTAATTTAAACGCGCCGTTAAGGCGAGGGAACGAAAATAGAAAAGAATCACAGTTTTCGACCATGCGTGGCCTAGGCATTTTCGGTTTTGGCGCGTATGAGCCTGTTATTTTCGACCAGCCGCGGATCGTCCTTATTCAATCCCACGGCTTTGTCCGACGCTTCGAGAGCCTCGTAATAACGCCCTGTATAATAATACGCTACAGAAAGCAGATCATAGGGCAGACTGCTCCAGGATACAGGGTCGTACAGATACGTGTCGGGGCGGTAGTTTATTTTAAGCGCCTCGGTTATAAAAAACACGACGCCGTCCCAGTTTTTCTGTGCGTACATTACTCTTGCCGCGTCGATATACGGTTCGCGCAGATACGGCGCTTCGCAAACGGCCCTCATTGTCCAAAGCTCAGCCTGCAAAAAATCTCCTTTTTCCGCATACGCCCTGCCTATATACCTCATGGAGGCGCATCTTTCGTCGGCCCATTCGGCCTGAGGCATCTCAAGGTGCCGTGTAAGAGTGGCTATACATTTGTCCCATAGGCCCGCAAAGAAATATTCTCGTCCCAAATAATGCATGTTTCTGTCGTTATCGGGTTCCTCCGCGGCGGATAATTCAAGCAGCGGCAGGTACTGGGCGCGGGATTTGGACACATCGGGATAGTGCCTGAGGCATACGCCTTGTAAAAGAATTTCGTTGGGAGAGTCGCCTGTATATTCTATATGCTCATGGACCGGACTTTTCCATACAAAATTTTCGCGCGTATGGATATTATTGCGCATGAATACTATCCCCTCGGTCCCGTCTTCAAGCGTATTCCAAACATATCTGTAGCGCGCGCATGTGGTATCGGGCGCCCAAAACAGCTCCAGCCTGAACCTCCAGCCTGAATCAAAAACCTCATCCAGGTCTGTGCATACGCATATATCCGCGTCCTGAGGCACCAAAGCCAGGGAGGCGTTCCTGGCGTCATCGAAGCGCCACGGTATCAGGGTACGGCGAACCACATGCGCTCCGAGCGCCTGCAGCCGTTCGGGAGTACCGTCGTCGGAACCTGTATCGAGAACATATATTTCATCCGCCTCTTTCATTGAAGCCATCCATCGATCGACATGTTTGATCTCGTTTTTACATATGGCATAGACGCATACCTTATAGCTCATATTCAACCCCCGAAGATATAATTATGTAATTGGGAGGGAACGGCAGAAAGCCGTTCCCTCATTGCTATCCTACTTTGATAACGGACACGGATAAGCTTGGATAAGACAAGCTGTCACCCGATTCGTTAGAGAAAGTGATAGCCGTCGGGCTCAGAACGGTGAGGTTGTGATTGACCATAACCGCACCGGAACCATTTCCGTTGCCATAGTATTGCGTTGCCGTAGTGACGGGAAAACCGCCGACTTTCATGGTAACGCCTATATTTCCCGAGCATGTCGAATTCGACAGCCCGTTAAAGGAAATGACATAGCTTCCCGGATCCAGGTTTATGGTGTGCGGAGCGCTAAAGCTTATACCGCTGCCGACCGTATCGATCGTTGCCCCGAGATTAAGATTATTGCCATGGTTGACGCTTTGCGGGCTGGAATTGGCAGCAAGCAGTGCAGCCGAAAAC
>CALXAN010000028.1 GCA_944386305.1 uncultured Clostridia bacterium | reverse complement strand
GTCGGCAGCACCGATTTGACGCAAAGGGTCATCCCCTTCAGTGCCGCCTCCGAGGCTGCATACGGAAAAGCCAAAAGACAAACCAAAAACAGACCCGCCGCCAATACTCCGCCCAACGACAGCATTCTCTTGCCGTAAAACCTCAAGACATATCATCCCTCTGTCTCATTAAAACTGTAAAAAACGCCGATATTGCATATCTACATTTATATTGATATTGAAAAAAAATACGGTTTATGATATACTTTTTACAGGTGAGGCCAATGGCTTACAAATTCAAAAAATTTGAAGATATCACATATAAAATCACGCCCGACGGGGTGGCGCTGGCGCTCGACCTGTACACGCCCGACCCTGTGCCGGGAGCGCCCATGCCCTGCGCTCTGTTTTTCCACGGCGGGGGATGGCGCGAGGGCAGCAAGAGGGATTTATGGGGCTTCCCGCTTATCATAGACGAGCTATTGCCCCGAGGCATTGCGGTAGCGTCCGCTTCATACAGGCTGTACGGCGTCAACGGAGGCAAATTCCCCGACAGTATAGAAGACTGTCTCGACGCGCTGATATTCCTCGATAAAATGGACAGCCCCAAGATAAACCCCGCTCGCAAGGGCGTTTTCGGCATATCGGCCGGAGGATACTGCGCGCTGATGAGCGCTTTTTATCAGCATATCGCGGACAAGCATACGGATATCTGCGTCATAGCGGACATGTGCGGCCCGGTATACATGCAGCAGTCAAAGATAGAGTCGCTCGTACATACGCCGCCGACCACGGCGGGATTCATAAGGGATTTTATGGCGGGGAAAGATTTTGGCACAAGCTGCAACGCGGTAGATATAATGCAGGATTCGTCCCTAAGACCCTCCCTGCTCATTGTTCACGGCGAATCCGACGAATGCGTGGACCCGGAGGGCTCGCGCATACTGTACAAAAAGGCGCGTTCGCTGGGATTGTATACGGAATATATAGAAGTGGAAAATTCACTTCATACTTTCAGCACGGCAAACGGCAAACCCATACGCCCGAAGGCGCAGGAGCTTTTTAAATATATAGGAGAATTTATAGCGGAAAATATCTGACGGCCCCGGCCGCCACGGGACAAACCGAAAATACCGCCCTCTCCACGGCGTATATGCACGAAAAACAGGAGTAAAAAGCGAAACAAAGCTCATGATTATTGACATTTGTTGTTTTAAGTAGTATTATAATGGCATAAATAGGAGGAAGATGAAGAACATGCTTTATATTATCGACACAGCAAACGTTGACGATATCCGTCGCTGCAACGAGTTCTACCCTATCGACGGAGTCACGACCAACCCGACTATCATCGCGCATGAAAAAAGGGATTTCATACCGCTGATAAAGGAAATCCGCACCATCATAGGCGACGACAAGATGTTTCATATCCAAACGACAGCCACTACTGCGGAAGAGATAGTCAAAGAGGGGCACGAATTGCAGGAAATTGTCGGCGGAGAGTTTTATCTAAAGATACCTGTCTCCCCCGAAGGGCTCAAGGCCACCAGGATACTCAGCAGGGAGGGCATCAAGGTCACGGAAACGGCGATATTTACCCAGCAGCAGGCGCTCATTGCGGCAAAAGCGGGCGCATCGTTTGTAGCGCCGTATGTAAACAGGCTCGACAATATCGTATCCGACGGAGCGAAGGTCGTAGAGGAAATAACCGAGATACTCCATGGGTATAAGCTCCCCTGCAAAGTGCTTGCGGCAAGCTTTAAGAATGTAGAACAAATACACAAGATATCTACCGTAGGCGGCGACGCGGTGACTATTACGCCCGACCTTTTCGACAAGCTCGTATATCACCCGCTCACCTATTATGCGATAGATGATTTCGAGAAAGACTGGGAAAGCATATACGGAGATAAGTCTATTTCAGAACTTATATCCGAATATAAAGGATAACCTCAAAGGAGGCTTCAGCATGCAGATCAGCAAAGTATATGTGGAAAAATGGGTCGGAGGACGCGGCCGCTGGCAGGCGTTCTCACTCAATGAGGCAGGCGCGTATATTAAAGACGGCCAAACTACGCTGTATTATCATTTTATGGGCCAGGGCGCGGACAAAAACGTGTTCGACAAGACCTACGACGCGATCGTGTACTTTACAGACGAACTCAACGCATTTGCAAAAGGTCAGAATGATAAAGCTCAAACCGTAGACGCGATTATGGCAAAGCTATCTGAACTCAAATAGCCGAGCTCTCAGGGGGGAGGCGACCCGGCAGCGGCGGATTTTCCGCCGAATACGGAGCTGTCTGAGACGGTAAAAATGTACCGTCGAGGATGTCTACGGGCGTGCGCAGCATACCGCGATCCCGGGACCAGCACGTCGTCCCGGAAGATAAAAAAACATATCGGTAAGCAAGACGCCCGCCTTTTAGGACTGGGCGTCGTTTGCTTTTATTAGGACAAATGCCCAATGAAGAAAACGTTGGGCAGCATGATGGAACCATTTAAGTGATATGTATGAAGAGATATTTAACTGCAGGTTTAATACTGTTCTTTATCGCTTTTATGAGCGCTGCGAGCGAATATAGAAAGGACTCGAGACTGATCATACACGTTCCGCCGGATGAACCGACAACAGCCGACGGAATGGACGACCATGACTCCGATACCGTAAATCCCGGCGGAGACTATGACGATTCGTGGAATGGAAACGATACCGACTGGCCGGATTCTCCGCACACAGATCATTCCGACGACGAAAGCCAGGACGGGCAAAACGGAGACGGAGATTCTACTACAGACAATAACGATGACGACGATCCGGACACAGACGTCGAGGACGATACTCCGTCGGGCGGCGGTCCTTCAGACACGCAGGACGACGAGCATATAGACGCCGACGACATATTCGTACTCTATAATTCGGAAAAGCTCACTCAGGATCAAGTCCCGCAGCACGGTTCGGGAGACGGACTGACAGCCTCGCTGGCCAAGAACGAAAGCGAGGGCATGCAGTTTGTCATAAGGCCGAATGCCGATATAACCGGAGCAAAAATCACAGTCTCAGACCTGCGCGATGCCAGGGGCAACAGGATATCGGACGTCAAAATATACAGACAGCATTATATCCGCGTATCCGGCGGCCCGAAGGGTCTGCTTGCGCCAGGGTCATATCCCGACGCGCTGATACCTATATTCGACGGTTCCGACGGAGGGTTCGACAACTCGGAATCCGATATCAGGGCAAACAAGAACCAGGGATACTGGATCACGATTACGACGGCGAAGAACCAGCCCGCAGGTGATTATTACGGAACGGTCAGATTCAGTTATGATCAGGGTGAGGATATAACTGTTCCGATACACGTTACCGTATGGGATTTCACGCTTCCCGATAAAAGCTCCGCCAAAACGGCATTCATGCTGACGAATACGGACTATTATTCTCAGGCGGGCTTATCCGAATATGATACAGAGGTTATGTATTGGGAGTTCTTTCTTAAATACCGCATATCGTCGGGATATATGCCCGACCGGGCCGGAGCAGACGCAATCAAAAACTTTGCGTCCTCCCATCCTCGTATCACAGCGTTTATTCTGCCTCTTTTCGACGCAGACTCCTCGGCACAGAGCATAGCGTCAAACAGTCAAAATATCAGATTGGCTCAGGCAATGGCCGACGCGGGACTTTCCGACACGGCATATTATATAAGCCACAGGCTGCCGTATTCTGAGATTTCCGACGCAGAAGCGCTCAAACTCGACGAAGCCGCCTCAAAATTGCCGGGCGGGATCAGATACCTTGCAATATCGTCAGACCCGACCCTTGACCTAAGCGCCGTATGTCCGTCCTGGGATACAGTAGCAGCGCGCTGGAGAAAAGACACTGTGAACGATAAAGTCTCAGCGGGCTGCGAAGTGTGGTGGAACGGCCACTTAACAGACATGAGCTACCCGACTTACGCTATCAACGACTATCTGCAGGGGATCAGGATCATACACTGGATGCAGAAGTATTATGGAATAAGCGGAGAATATTACGCCTCGTCTACGCTTTTCGGCAAGTACGGCTCGTCGCGCATAAGCGACCGCAACGTTTGGACGGACCCGTATGCTATAAGCGGTTCGTCTGCAATGGCGGGAGACGGATACCTTGCAGTACCCTGCAAGATCGGAGACGGGATAGTAAATCGAAACATGCTTGCTCCTACTCTTAGGCTCGAGGCGATACGCGACGGAATCGAAGACTATGAATACCTTTCCATCCTGCAGCGGAAATATGAACGCATAATTTCCGAATACGGCATACAGGGTGTGACCGCCGAGGACATGCTGTCGGCATTTTATGACGCACTGTGGTCGTCCGCATCGGATTACACGACCGACTCGGAAGAAATACAGGCAGTAAGAGATGCAGTGGCGCGGGACATACTCGCTGAACAAGACGCGCTTATAGCTGTGGAAAACGGATCGAACAATTCCTCCAAGATATTAAAAATCTATGCGCCCGCGGGCGCAACCGTCAAAGTAGACGGCAAAACGGCGGCAGTCACGGACAGAGGCTCTTACAGCTATGCGTCGGTCATGGTAAGATCTGCGGCGGACAGGCTCAAAACTATAGAAATAACTATAAACGGTCAAACATATCTCAGACTGATATGATCGGTTTGCTGGATAATTACCGATGTCTGCCGTAATACAGTCTTTAAACAAATCAGCCGCGGCGCTGCAGCGCCGCGGCTGATTTGTTTGTATAAAGTACTTCAAAAAGATTAGATAGACCTATAATATACACGACAACAGGCCGAAGAATGCTGTGTGTATAAAATTAACTCCGAGTATATACACGACAATACGCCAGGAATGCTATATATATAATCTGAACTTATACGCCCGCCTGCGAACCTTAAACCGTGTGACTGTCCATATAAACGCTCCGCAGAATCATGCCGCCGCCCGACGGACCAAAAGCTCATTGCACCTCGTCCGCTGTAAGATCGGCAAAAGAGGCGCCCGCAGCCTCGGCAAGGGCGGACGGTTCAACTCGGATCTGCAAACCCCGACGGCCAGCGCTTACGCAGATCTGCGGCATGCCGAGCGCCGAGGCATGTATAAACGTCCTCAGCGCTTTCTTCATCCCCAGCGGAGAGCAGCCGCCGTGAACATATCCGGTAAGAGGGAACAAATCCTTCTGCTTGAGCATAGACAGGGATTTCACGCCCGCGGCTTTTGCCGCCTTTTTAAGATCAAGCGTGCTTATCACAGGAACAACGAACACGAAATACGACGCGCCGCCCGCGCAGGTCACAAGCGTCTTAAATACCGTATCCGGCTCAAGGCCGAGCTCAGCGGCCACGGACTGGCCGTCGGTAAGCTGAGGGTCATATTCAAAAGCCTGATACGGTATCTTCTTCCTGTCAAGTATGCGCATAGCGTTGGTTTTATCCATGACGTCCTCCATTTACTGCGACAACAATATTTATCTGCTTAAGCGGTCGGTAATCTAACACAACATGCTTTTAAGCGGTTGGATTTGGCGCGCGTACCGCGTTAAAATTGCGACCTTGTCCGCACAAAAACCGCTCGCTTAAAACTGCACGCACCGAAAAAACGGCCTTTTACCATTGCAGGCCTATAGGCGTACGTCAGGGACACCGCCGCAACGGCGTATTTTTCCGGCATATTTTGTTCGACTCCCGTCGGCTTTACAAAGTATAGCACAAAAAATTTGCCGCGTCAATCATACCGACCCTTCTTAGCTTGACCTGCGCGGAGATATATGATATACTGTATAAATCGATTTAATATAAAGGCGGACAAATAAATGATAACAGTCAGCGATCTGAGCTTTAACTTCGGAGGTCAGCTCCTTTTCAAAGATGTAAATTTGAAATTCACATCGGGCAACTGCTACGGCGTTATAGGCGCAAACGGCGCGGGAAAAACCACGTTCCTTAAAATACTGTGCGGAGAGCTTGAGCCGACAAAGGGCGAGGTCTCCATACCCAAGAACACCCGCATGTCCGTACTCAGGCAGGACCACTTCGCATTTGACGAATACACTGTGCTCGATACGGTTATAATGGGCAACCCCAAGCTGTACGACGTGATGAAAGAAAAAGAGGCCTTGTATTCCAAGTCGGACTTCAGCGACGAGGACGGTATGAGGGCTTCGGAACTCGAAGCGGAATTTGCGGAGATGAACGGCTGGGAGGCGGAATCGGACGCCTCAAAGCTTCTTCAAGGCCTGGGGCTGAGCGAAGATATACTTTATACCGATATGGCTCAGCTTAAAGAACATGAAAAAGTCAAGGTACTGCTGGCGAGAGCGCTTTTCGGCAACCCGGATATAATCCTGCTGGACGAGCCCACCAACGGTCTTGACATAGACGCTGTAAGATGGCTGGAGGATTTTCTGTCCGACTATTTCGGCACTGTGCTGGTGGTTTCGCACGACAGACACTTCCTCAACAACGTATGCACAAATATCGTAGATATCGATTATGCAGGCATCAAGATGTATGTGGGCAACTATGAGTTTTGGTACGAGTCCAGCCAGCTCATACAGAGGATGATGAAGCAGCAGAACAAGAAGAATGAAGA